>JAESRU010000183.1 GCA_016764455.1 Hyphomicrobiales bacterium
CGTTCCCATGGCGATCAAGGGTTTGAAAGTGTTGTCGCGCAAATCCTATGAACAACATGCCGGGGCAGAATTCGATAACCCGCTGGCTTCACGTTACGATGAGAACGATGCCCTTGTATATTTTGACGACGTAAAGGTGCCCTGGGACAGGGTTTTCGTTCACCGCGATCCTGATATGTGCCGCCGGCAGTTTCATGAAACCCCTGGCCACATTTACCAGAACTACCAGGCGCAGATCCGGCTTTCTGTAAAGTTGAAATTCATGGTCGGATTGGCACGGGAAATTTGTGCAACCATTGGCACCGACAAGATGCCGCCTGTCGCCGAACAATTGGGCAAGCTTGCAGCTGAAGCGGCAGCGGTCGAGGCTATGCTGTTCGGCATGGAAGCAAAGGGCGCCATGCAGGGCGACTATTTTATTCCCGACCGGCACGCGGTCTATGCCGCCCAATCGATCACCCAGGCGCTTTATCCTCGCATGGTGACCGCGATCCGGGAGCTGGCAGGCGGGGCGTTGATCATGCTGCCCTCGTCTGTTGCTGATTTCGATGACGCGGACCTCTCAAATATCATCTCCAGCGTTCAGGTTTCAGCCGATGGTCGRGNCNCGAWWGAAMRWGTSAARCTRWTSAARCTYGCCTGGGACGCCATCGGGTCAGAATTCGCGAGCCGGCATACCCAGTACGAGATGTTTTATGCCGGTGCCCAATTCGTCACACGCGGTCACAGYTTCAGAACCTATGACTGGGCAAAAGCCTCATCCCTGGTTTCAACCATAACGGATCGATATTCGCTCAACGGCAAATTGAAACAATCTTCAAAAGCGGCTGCGGAGTAACAAAATATGAAAATCGGCGATTTGGAAATCCGYAGGCTCGATACCTATATCCAGGATACATTCAGTGAAGCKGGYCAGGACACAGACCKCCCATTGCGCAAGGTGGCGGTGGCGGCAATTGTGAAAAACAGCTTTGCCGGCAAGCCGTTTGAACCGGACCTGGTCGCACATATCGATGCGAGCCTTGAATTGGGGACCCGGWTMGCCGAAATGGCGAAAACCGCGATGGCRCCTTATGGCGTGGAGAGTTTCGGCAAGGCCGCAATCGCCGGGACGAATGGCGAGCAGGAGCATGGGATCGCTTTTCTGACCTCGGTCTATGGAAATGCGCTTCGGGATGTATTGGGTGAAGGCAAAGCCTGGATATCTTCAATGACAAAGCGGGCACCACCAGGATCGACAATTGATATTCCCATGAACCATATCAATGCGCTTTATGTCCGGTCTCATTACGATGGGATGACGCTGACCCTGCATGATGCCCCTTTATCTGATGAGATCGTGATTATCTGCTGTTTTGCTAATCGTGGGCGGCTGAACCACCGGGTCGGCGGGCCTGAAGCGAACAATATTATCGGTGAGGACGGCTTGCGCTAAAGGCTGCATAAAGGAAATTTCTATGAAGACGGCAATTATAAATATCGGGACGATTGTATCAGGAGACTGGCGTGAGCCTCTTTTACCGGGCGACGCCATTGCCATGGCTGACGGGCGAATTACCTCTGTGGGGTCTGTGTCCGATGCTGAGCTAAATGCCGCTGAAGTGGTAATCGATGCAGGCGGCGCAACCGTTTGCCCGGGCCTGATYGATTCCCAGGTCCATATTACCTTTGGCGATTATACACCCCGCCAGAAAGTCGTTGGCTATCTGGAAAGTTATCTCCACGGCGGCACCACGACTGCCATTTCAGCGTCCGAAGTCCATGTGCCCGGACGCCCTTCAGATGTCGATGGCGTGAAGGCTCTGGCCGTTGCCGCCCATAAATGCTTCCTCGATTATAGACCAGGCGGGATGCGAGTACATGCCGGGTCAATCATCATCGAACCGGGCTTGACCGAGGCCGATTTTGCCGAAGTACGGTCCAAGGGCGTCTGGCTTGCAAAAGCCGGTTTTGGTGCCTTTGCCGATGCCTATGATTATGCGCCCTATGTAAAAATGGCCAGGGATGCCGGGCTCCTGGTAACGGTTCACACCGGCGGCGCCTCGATCCCGGATTCGACGGCGATTACCGGCGACATGGTGTTGAAAATGAACCCCCATGTATCGTTCCATGTGAATGGCGGGCCGGTGGCAATTGCGGATGCAGATTTCACGCGCCTGATCAAGGAAAGCGAAATCGCGCTTCAGGTCTGCACCGCCGGCAATTTACGCACGGCACTGTTATGCGCGGAATTGTGTGTCGAGCATGACGCTTTCGACCGGTTCATTATTGCGACCGACACGCCAACCGGCAGCGGCATCATGCCGCTTGGTATGATCTACACGATTTCGCATCTGGCGAGCCTCGGTGGCCATGACCCGGAAATATGCATCGCCGCAGCGTCTGGGTCCAATGCKGCGRTCTACGGCCTTGAATCTGGTTACCTGAAGCCCGGCAARTTGGCGGACATGTTGATCATCGAYGCGCCGCTCGGRGGAACCCAATCGACAGCGCTGGATGCCTTGAAAAATGGCGACCCCTTTGCCATTGGGTCCGTCATCACCGATGGCGTTCCGCGTTTTGTCGGCCGCAGCCGCAATACGCCGCAAACAACCCGTAAGGTCCAGGTCGTGGAAAACCGCTTACCGCGTGAATTCGGCAGCCCCGGCCATTAGTTGGCGTGGCATCGTCGGAAGGTTTCCTGAGCAWAGCAATGGACCTGTTTTGTAAAAAGACGAGATGGTGGTAGGCGCAGTTCTGAGTGAACCAGTCTCCGGTCCATTTTCCTTGTTGATCGGGAAAATACAGGAAAATTTGTTTGATATCAGCAGGTTGCATCCCCTCACGTATCTGGCGCCGAACATTATTGTTGAGAATATTCTTGCTGGCACGCAACCCGTTGATCTGACAGTTCGGCGACTGCGCTACGTCCCCGCCCTGCCCCATTTTTAGAACAGCAGAGCATCCTTCTGGGGTTTGCCGGATAACCTAACAATCCCTCACCACGTCACTGAGGCAACGCCCAATCTGGGTCCRGAATCTGCTTTACGTACACAACCCGGCCTGCTGGCCTCTTGACAGAAAATAAAACCTTGAAATACTGTCCGACAAGCCGACAGTCGGTCTAAAAAGCATGGCGACAATGGAGGATGGGGTGGAGCCGCAGGTTACAGCTCAGTTTGACAAGCTGAATATTCCGCGTGCCTATCAGGTCGTTTCCCAGGCTATAGAAAAAAACATCCTCAATGGCCGCTTCAAACCCGGCGACAAACTTCCGTCAGAAAAAAATCTTGCAGCGCAATTCGGTGTCAACCGCTCGACCGTGCGCGAAGGCCTGCGCCTTCTTGAGCAAAACGGTCTTGTCGNCCGTGAGGCTGGCAAGCGGCTCCATGTGACATTGCCACGCTACCAGGATTTGTCCTCGCGCATGACCCGCGCCATGACGATGCATCAGGTCACGTTTCAAGAACTCTGGGATGTCGCTATGGTGCTTGAGCCCGCTGCGGCAGCGGCAGCTGCCTTGGCTGTTGACCCGAGTGCTATTGCTGCGCTGGAAGACAATTTGCGCGAAACCGAACGGGTGCTTGAGAGGGGMGAATCTATTCTCGCACTCGATTTGGAATTTCAYAAAATGATTGCGGAATWTTCGAACAACCGTGTGTTGGTGCTCGCACGCGAGCCTGTCGGCATGCTGCTGCTACCGGCATTTGGAACAGTTTTACCGAAATTGCCGAAAGCTGGCGAACGATTGGTGGAGGCCCACGGGGTCATTCTGGAGGCATTGCGAACGCGCGATCCTGATCGCGCTGCAACATGGATGCRCAAACATATCGCTGACTTGAAACGGGGTTACGAGATCGCTGGCATCGACATATACGGACCGATTAGTGCCGAACCACCAGMMGATACACGTATTCCGGCTGCAACCGATCGGATAGCCGAAGAGAACTAACCAGAACAAGACCTAAWAAGGCGGAAATCAACYGCCAAWAAGCAATTAAATAGTACCGGAGGAAGATAAAATGAGATCAGAAAACTGGAAAAAAACAGTCAAAAGGACAGCAACAAAATTTGCCGCTGCTGTGGCGCTTACTGGCGTAATTGGCGTTGGTGCAGTGTCGGCACAGGAAACCTTCAAGRTTGGTGTTGTCACCTTCCTGTCCGGGGGTGCCGCTGAAAGTTTTGGCATTCCCGCGTGGAATGGAGGTGAATTGCTAATCAACCTCCTTAATCAGGGCGGCATTTTACCGCCTCCCTATGACCAACCCGGTTTTGGCGGAATGATGATTGAAGCCATTCCTGTCGATGAGTCTGGAGGTGCGACCAAGCAGGTGCAAGAATTCCGCAATCTCGTTCAGCGGGAAAACGTGGATGCTGTTCTTGGCTATGTTAGCTCTGGCGATTGCCTCGCTATTCCCCCTGTCGCGGATGAATTGAAGGCCTTTACGATCCTCTACGATTGCGGCACGCCGCGCGTTTTTGAGGAAGGTTCCTACGAATATGTTTTCCGTACCGCCGCCCACGCCGCAATGGACAACATTTCACTCGCCAGATACATGGATTCGCGCGGTATTGAAGCGAATACAATTGCTGGAATAAACCAGGATTATGCTTGGGGACAGGATTCCTGGGCAGATTTCGTCGCGTCCATGTCGGTTCTGATGCCTGATGCAGAAGTCGAAACGGCATTGTTTCCAAAAATCTTCGCGGGCCAGTATGGCACCGAGATTTCAGCACTCATTCGTGTAAACGCCGATGTCGTTCATTCGAGCTTGTGGGGCGGTGACTTGCAGGCTTTCATTTTGCAGGCTGGCCCGCGCGGAYTATTTGATCGCAGCCAGGTTGCATTGGCAGCAGGTGACCACGTCATGCCGCAACTGGGCAATAAAATGCCTGATGGCGTGATCATTGGTGCACGCGGCATGAACGGACTTGCTGCGCACGCGAATGCGACACCGCTTACAAACCTGCTCTGGGATGCTTATGAAGCAGAATACGGGGTTTTCCCGGTACAAGCTCCCTTCCGCATGTGGCAGGCTATTCTTGGCCTGAAAGTTGCCGTCGAAAAAGCGATGGAAACCAATGGTGGCAACAAGCCAACTGCCGAGGAACTAGCTGCAGCCATGACGGGCCTGGAATGGGAAGCCCCTTCCGGTTTGATTCAAATGGCTCTTGCCGACGGACACCAGGCTATCCAGCCCAACGCCATCGGCACCACCAAATGGGATGAAGCCACGGGTCAGATGACCTTGGTCGATATCGAATATTACGCCGCCACCTGCGTAAATCCGCCTGCAGGGGTTAAGGCAATCGACTGGATCCACGATGGCTTCCCAGGAGCTGAATGCGACTAAGCTCTAAGAAGTGAGTGTTTACAAAAAATAGTCTGGCCGGTCACCACGAACCAAGGTGACCGGCTCGTTACATCTCAACGAAGGCTTCGCAAATTTCATGGAACTCCTTGCTTACATTCTGGTTGACGGACTGATTTACGGGGCCTGGTTGTTCATCGTGTCCCTTGGATTGACACTGGTTTTCGGCATTTTGAACATCCTCAACATGGCTCATGGCAGCCTGTACGCAATCGGGGCCTATGCCGCCGCGAGCGCAGTCGGCGCCTATTTCGCTCTGGGCGGAGAGGCATTTCCATTCGGCAGCTATGCCGCAATGGTAATTGGGGCAATGTTCGTGGCGCTGATCCTTGGACCATTGCTCGAATATGGCCTGCTTCGGCATTTCTACGACCGCGACCATGTTGTTCTGGTACTTGTCACCTACGGTATTTTTCTTATCCTCGAAGACGCCATGAAACTGATTTGGGGCGTAACGCCGCTCTTCGTATCAGAACCCTATTCGCTTCTCGGGAATGTTGAATTTGGGCCGCTATATTACGTGACCTATGATTTCCTCGTTATTGTTGTGGCAATATTGGTCGGTATTGGGGTCTGGTTTGTTTTGAATCGCACAAAGCGGGGCAAGATCGTGCTCGCCGTCATTCATGACCGCGAAATGAGCAAGACGATGGGGGTCAATGTTGACCGTGTTTTCCTGATCACATTCTCGATAGGTGTATTTCTGGCGGCTTTGGGCGGTGCATTGACTGCCCCGATGATTTCGGTGTCACCCAGCATTGGAGTGAACGTAATCATCCTTGCTTTTGCTGTTGTTATCATTGGCGGGCTGGGGTCGATTGAAGGCGCTGCCATCGGCGCACTTTTCGTTGGCATCGCCCGCGCCGCTTCGGTTCACCTGCTGCCTGAAGCAGAATTATTTGTCATCTACCTGGTCATGGCCATTGTCCTTGTCTTCCGACCGGAAGGCTTGTTCCAGAAAACCCAGGCGAGGAAGATATGACCGAGTTTATTTTTCCGCGCTCCACACCCCTCGCCTGTGCTCTGGCGCTTGTTGTCCTCGTTGTGATCGGGTTCACCTTGCCCGATTGGGCCATGTTCCTGGCGACCATGGCCTTCTCCAAAGGTATGGTCGCGCTTGGGGTTGTCTGCCTGATGCGCTCTGGTCTGGTCTCGTTTGGACAAGGGCTTTATTATTGCATCGGTGCCTATGCATCCGGTCTGATGGCCTCATGGCTCGGCACATCGGACATTTTCCTGATGAGCCTGCTGGGCATCATAGCTTCCGGGATAGTGGCCGTCATTTTCGGCCCCTTGCTGGCGACCTATCGCGGTATCTTCTTTGCAATGCTGACCCTGTCCCTGTCGATGATCCTCTATGGCACTTTATCGAAAATGTCCGTGCTGGGCGGCACCGACGGCCTCAACATCTCGGCCCCGACATTCCTTGGTTACCACCCGGAAGGCAGAGCCCTCGGGCTCTCTCTGTATATGTTCACGTGCGCCGTCATTGTCATCTATGGCGGTATAGTCAGAACACTTTTCAATTCTGAACACGGGCTCATCTCGCTGGCCATCCGCGACAATGAACTGCGTATCGAATATCTGGGTGCCTCGGTGCGCACCGAAATTGCTGTGACCTATATAGTTGCCGCAATCGCGGGCGGGATCGGCGGTGTTATTTCCGGAGCAGCGATCGGTCACGTCGATCCTGAATATGCCTATTGGACGACATCGGGTGAATTCGTTTTTCTCGCTATATTGAGTGGTTATCTTTCGATCCCCGCTGTTTTCCTGGGCTCTGTGGCGCTTGAAATCGTACGCTCTTTCTCCAACCTCTACTTTCCCAATACCTGGCAGATGTCACTCGGCATATTTCTTCTCATTGTCATTCTTCTGTTTCCCAAAGGACTGGGTGCGCTTCTGTCACGGCCAAAAAAGCCGGAGAAAAAACAATGAGCACCCCCATCCTCACCATCGAGAATTTGAACAAGTCCTTTGGCGCAGTAACCGCTGCGCGCGAAGTATCCGTCGTCGTGCCGGATGGAGTAGTATGGAGCATGATCGGTTCAAACGGTGCCGGCAAAACCACTTTCGTCAACATGGTGACCGGCTACATAAAGCCCGACACCGGCCGAATTTTGTTCGACGGCACCGACATCACCAAGATGTCACCCCGCCAGGTCACACGTCTTGGCATCAGGCGATCGTTCCAGATTCCGCAATTGTTCGCCGAGCTGACAATGTTGGAAAACATGCTCGTCTCGCTTTCGATCAATCGCAAAGACAAACCATCATACAAGCGCAGCGCCCGCAAGCCGGGCCATGTTGACGAAGCCATGGACACTCTGAAACGGTTTCGTATCGAAGATTATCATGACCGTCTGATGAGCGAATTACCGGCTGGTGTGCGCAAACTGCTCGACATCGCCATGGCGATGTCTGGAAAGCCGCGGGTGATGCTTCTCGATGAACCCACAAGTGGCGTCGCGGCAGAAGAAAAATTTCCGCTGATGGACCTTGTCATGGAAGTCCTGTCCGCATCCAACGTGACCGTCATGTTTGTGGAACACGACATGGATATCGTCACGCGATATTCAGAGCGCGTCCTGGCATTCTACGACGGCGAAATAATTGCCAACGACGCACCCGACCAGGTACTTTCAGACAAAATCGTCCAGCGATATATAACGGGAACCACGAAATGATCCTGTCGATTGAAAACATCGAGGTAAACATCCAGGCGACACCGATCCTGCACAACCTTTCCCTGAACATCGAAGAGGGTGAAATTGTCGGCCTTGTAGGGCGGAACGGTGCTGGCAAGACAACGACCATGCGGACCATAATGGGTTTGACAAAGCCGACCTCTGGCATGCTGAAAGTTAATGGCATCGACATTACCCGCCTCGAAGCATATCAGCGACTGGCACTCGGGCTTGGTTATATGCCTGAAGACCGGCGGCTGGTGCCCGAGCTTACAGTTGAAGAAAACATGCTTCTTCCTTGCTGGGTCAATAGCGATCTGGACTCGGCTGCGGGATTAAAATTCATCTATGATTTGATGCCGGAACTTTTCGATATGCGTGAACGYAAGGCAATGTTGTTGTCTGGCGGTCAGCAGAAAATGGTAGCGCTCGGCCGCGCCCTGATGGCGGGAACAAAGCTTCTTCTTCTCGATGAACCTTTTGAAGGTGTAGCCCCTGCACTGGCGCAACGCATCACCGAAGTCATCGTGACACTCAAGGACGAAAAGCGGTCCGCACTAATCGCGCAATCGGAACTCACCCATTCGATTTCATTGCTCGACCGGGAATACACCATCGAGCGCGGCGAGATCGTCAGCAACACCACGCCAGGCAATTGAGGGCTCCCGAGAGKTTGCTGACCAAAGGGCGAAACAAGTGACGCCGCAAGAACACATAATTGGATCAACGATTGTAGAGGAAATTCACTTTTCCGGCCGCCGCATGCGCTGCTACACGAACCGGCCACGCGGGACCGATCAAWTGTTGCGCGAAGCTGTCGCCCGYAACGGSGATGGTGAAGCAATTGTTGCCCAKGGCGTCCGGCTGACRTACCGGGAATTCGACCAAATGGTCGATAAAATTGCATCAAACCTGAGGCTGTACGGGATTGATATTGGAGACCGGGTAGCAATTGCCGTTGGCAACCGCATCGAGTTTATTGCTGTTCTGATGGCGACAATCCGCATCGGCGCGATCGCGGTACCCATCAATGTCAGGGAACAAAAACCCGGATTTACCTATATCATCAACCACAGCGGCGCCACGCTTCTGGTCTTCGACAATGCTGCCAGTGACCGCCTGCCGGAAGACAGCGACACCCCGGCTCTTGTTCACCGGTTTKCAAYYGCAGRAAATCACCAGACCGCGCGGCCTTACCAAGACCTGCTGGCACAACCCTCATCGGTGCCTGAAATCCACCAACCGGACGAAGAAGACACTGCGATCATCCTATACACGTCCGGCACGACGGGGCGGCCAAAGGGGGTCATGCTCACCCATCTCAATATTTGTCATTCGGCCATGCATTACGAAAATTGCATGGCCCTGACCAGTAGCGACCGCTCGCTTTTAGCCGTGCCGGGGTCCCATGTGACCGGATTGATCGCCAACCTTTTGACCATGATCCGGTGCGCGGGCTGCAGTCTCATCCTGCCTCAATTTTCTGCCGAAACATTTCTCGAACTTGCCGCAACCGAACGTATGACCCACACCCTGATCGTGCCAACCATGTACAATCTCTGCCTGTTGCGCGCCGACTTTGATAATTACGATTTGTCCGCCTGGCGGATCGGTGGCTATGGCGGTGCACCGATGCCAGAAGCAACGATTGCCGCGCTCGCCGAAAAGCTCCCCGATCTTGTCCTGATAAACGCTTATGGCTCAACCGAAGTCACTTCACCGGCAACGATCATGCCCATGGGTGCTACAAACGAACGCCCAGATAGTGTTGGAATGACCGTTCCCTGTGGCGATATCAGGGTGGTCGGTGCGGATGGCAAAGATGTCCCACCCGGTGATGCCGGTGAACTCTGGATTGCCGGTCCAATGGTCACGCCAGGCTATTGGCGGGATGCAGACATTACCGCAGCTTCAATCTCCAACGGCTACTGGAAGTCTGGCGATCTGGGGTCAATAGACAAGAACGGATATGTGCAACTCCATGACCGGATGAAAGACATGATCATCCGTGGTGGCTACAACATTTACAGCGCCGAACTGGAAAATGTTTTGAGCAAACATCCTGCCGTCATCGAATGCGCTGCTGTTGCTAGCCCGGACCCGATACTTGGCGAGAAAATCCATGTTTTTGTTCATTCAAAAACGGACGAGACATCTGCAGACGACTTGCGCAATTTTTGCGCCAAGCGCCTTGCAGATTATAAAGTGCCAGACTTCATAACCTTTCAAGAGGACTTGTTGCCGCGCAACGCAAACGGCAAAATCATGAAAAACCTGCTGCGCGAGCGCGCAATCGCAAGCTGTTCCTAAAAGTGAATACTGGATGTAGCATTTTCATCTCAGGTGATGTCTTGAAATAGTGGAATGGATTTTTCATTCGCTCAGCATACGAAGTACAAAAATCGGGCACGAGCGGTTTCCTTCTGACATTGCCCATAATAGTCTCAATCTGCAAAACAATCCCATTTGGGGGATGTCAGTTGAAGGAGAAAATCATGAATTTCCTGAAGTATATTGCCGGCGCGGCGATGATGGCCACGATGATAACCGGTGCCAGTGCGGCAGAAGATTGCGAACCGTCGCGATGGGGCGCGGACGATGAAATCGGCAACGCCAACCTTATCACGCCGGCCAGTGTGCTGGCGGCGATGGATCTCGTGAAACTCGGCAGAACCCACCCACTTGGTATCGTTATTGATGCAAACACCCCTGCCTTCCCACCGCGCGGCCTGTCGCTACAAATCGTTCAACCCAACCAGCAGGGCGGGCAGCGTTTATGGGCATATGATGGCAGCTATAACGATGACCTGGCGCAATTGTGGCTTGGTATCGGCCCACAAATTGACGGCCTTGGTCATCTCGGCGTCAACGGCGTATATTACAATTGTAACAACGAAACAGATTTCGCAGCCACCACCGGCTTGACGAAATTGGGTGTCCATAACATTCCACCCATCGTTGCCCGCGGCGTCTTGATCAACATGGCCAAACATTTTGGCGTTGATGTTCTGGAATCCGGCAAATATTTCACCGCCGCTGATATCCAGGCCGCCGCCGCTGCCCAGAACGTGGAGATCCGCGAAGGCGATGTGGTCTTGTTCCACACCGGCTGGACCGACGCCTATCTGGAGTCCGATCCGACCAAATGGGTTTCAAGCGAACCCGGCACGTCTGAAGACGCKGCTGTATGGYTGGCRTCCATGAACGTCATCGCCGTTGGCGCCGATACCTGGGGTGTTGACGTTGTCCCGCCGGAAAATGACGGCCGCCCGTTTTATGGTCACGTAACCCTGWTGAAGGAAAACGGGATCTATATTCTCGAGACCATGAATACTGGACAGCTTGCCGCCGACAATGTGGGTGAGTTTCTGTTTGTTCTTGGCCAGGCCCGGATCCGCGGCACGGTGCAAATGATCATCAACCCTGTCGCAATCTACTAGTACAATGCAGGGGTTGGATTGCATCCGATCCAACCCCATTTTTTTACAGATTTTCCAAATACTCCAGGGAGGTTTCCATGAATCTCAGCGAATATGCGGGCTTTGATGCCCTTGGCTTGGCGGCGCTCGTCAAAAACGGTGATGTGACCCCCAAGGAACTTGCCGAGACAGCGAATGCGGCGATTGCCGCTATCGACGGTGAAGTCGGCGCTGTGGTGGAGACCTACGACGACCGGATCGCTGGCCTCGATGAGGCGGCCCTTGGTGACGGCCCGTTTCGTGGCGTCCCATGCCTCATCAAGGATGTTTTTGGTCACGAAAAGGACCGCCTCATCGAATTCGGCTCACGGCTTTGCCGTGGCATGACGGTCGATCAGGATACTCATTTCGCCAAGCTGCTGCGGGCATCCGGCGTTAATATTCTCGGGCGCTCCAACGCGCCGGAATATTCCATGGCCGGCACCGCTGAAAATGCGATTTACGGCAACACCTCGACGCCCTGGAAAAAAGGCTATTCGGCGGGCGGCTCCACTGGCGGAGGCGCGGCCGCCGTTGTCGCGGGCATCGTACCCATCGCCCATGGCACCGATATCGCCGGCTCGATCCGCATCCCGGCAAGTTATTGTGGCGGCGTCGGGCTAAAACCCTCACGCGGCCGCATGTCGTTTGGCCCTGGCATTGATGAACACGGCTTTGGTCTCGCCGCTACGCTGGTCCAGACCAAGACCGTGCGCGATGCCGCCGCAATGCTTGATTGTCTTGCGGTTCCTCAAACCGGAGACCCGTTTTTCATTCCCAGCCCGGACAAGCCGTTCGCCGCCTACACTGGAATCCCAGCGAAAAAACTGAAAATCGGCTGGTCAGTGG
>JAESRU010000184.1 GCA_016764455.1 Hyphomicrobiales bacterium
CCAGATATGCCCGTGCGGCGCTCCAGCTCGTTGACAACATCTTCGATTTTTATATCCCGCGCCTCCAGCAAAACCAACAGATGGTAAATCAGATCAGCGGCTTCATCACGTAAAGCTTCCCGGTCTTCGGATAGAGCCGCGATCACGGTTTCTGTCGATTCTTCACCAACCTTTTGGGCAATATGCGCGACCCCGCGATCAAGCAAATGCCGGGTATAAGAAGTATCCCCGGTGGCGGCGCGGCGGGCGCGAATTATCTCCGCCAATTGTTCGATGCTGAAATCGCTCAATGCCGGTTTCCCTTACTGGAACTATTCTGGACAGGCATATACAAACCCCCCAGACAAAAAGTCAAATTGGCAATATGGCTCATGGTCATTGGTCTTGCCGTACTGGAATGCCAGCCGCCGCCATATGGGCTTTCGCTTCTGAAATTGTGTGTTCGCCAAAATGGAATATTGAGGCGGCCAAAACCGCACTTGCCTTGCCCTCAGTGACGCCCTCCACCAGATGATCGAGATTGCCGACGCCACCAGATGCGATCACCGGGACGCTGACCGCGTTCGATATGGCGCGGGTAAGATCATTGTCAAAACCCTGTTTGGTCCCGTCCCGATCCATGGAGGTGAGCAGGATTTCGCCAGCGCCAAGGCCCACGACTTTTTTTGCAAATTCGATAGCGTCAATGCCGGTTGTTTCGCGGCCACCATGGGTAAAAATTTCCCAGCGTTTGCCGTCGCCCGGCGTGCTGACCAATTTGGCGTCGATTGCCACAACGATACATTGCTCGCCAAATTTTTGCGCCGCCGCGCGAACAAATTCCGGGTCTTTGACTGCTGCCGTGTTAATCGCGACCTTATCGGCACCGTGGAGCAGGAGTTGGCGGATATCATCGAGCGTGCGGACGCCACCACCAACCGTCAGGGGCATGAAGCAGGCCTCAGCCGTGCGGGTGACAACGTCGAGAATGATGCCACGATTTTCAACACTCGCCGTAATATCAAGAAAACAAAGTTCATCCGCGCCCGCTGCATCATAGGCGAGTGCGCTTTCAACCGGGTCACCGGCATCCACCAGATYGACAAAATTGACGCCCTTGACGACGCGGCCGTCTTTAACATCAAGGCAGGGAATGATCCGGACTTTAAGCATCAGCCTTCGCCGCCCTTTTTGTTGCTGCGATCAAGGCAAGTGCCTGATCGACATCCACCCGGCCATCATAAAGGGCACGACCGGCAATGG
The DNA here is from genome assembly GCA_016764455.1 of Hyphomicrobiales bacterium. Taxonomy (GTDB): domain Bacteria; phylum Pseudomonadota; class Alphaproteobacteria; order Rhizobiales; family NORP267; genus NORP267. The sequence goes on from JAESRU010000184.1 coordinate 1,243, forward strand.
CGCCTTCCAGATGGCTGGCGGCGGGGGACGCAAGAATTTCGATATCGGCCATGGAAGCAAGTCCACCCGATGCGATCACCGGGATATTGGTCGATTTTCCAAGCTCGATTGTGCCCTGCCAATTGATCCCCTGCAACATGCCATCTCTGGAAATATCCGTATAGATAATCGCAGCGACACCGCAATCGGCAAATTCTGCAGCCAGGTCATGGGCGGTCAATTGAGATGTTTCAGCCCAGCCTTCTACTGCGACAAACCCGTCGCGGGCGTCGATCCCGACAGCAATTTTACCGGGATGTTTTCGGCATGCGGCTTTGACCAGATCGGGATCGCGCACAGCGATCGTTCCAAGAATGACGCGGGCCAAACCCTTGTCGATCCAAGCATCGATATCTTCCAAAGTGCGGATACCACCGCCAAGCTGGACCGGGATCGAGACTGTCTCCAGCACCCGCTCCACCGCCGCGCCATTTTGAGATTTGCCGGCAAAGGCGCCATCCAGATCGACCATATGGAGATATTCAAAACCCTGGTCTTCAAATTCTTTCGCCTGGGCCGCCGGATCGTCATTAAAGACGGTCGCCTGGTCCATGTCGCCACGCACAAGGCGGACGCATTGGCCGGATTTCAGATCAATTGCAGGAAATAAAATCATGGCGACCATTCAATAAAATTGGCGATCAGTTTCAGGCCGAGCGCTTGGCTTTTTTCCGGGTGGAACTGGGTCCCGATCATATTGTCCCGGGCGACGATTGCCGTCACTGGCCCACCATAATCGGCGGTAGCGACAAGATCGTCAGAATTCTCAACCTGCAGACCATAAGAATGCACAAAATAGGCATGCAGGCCGTCGGACCCGGTTTTTATATTTGCCAGCACCGGATGATCGTTTAAAACGCTAAGCGTGTTCCAACCCATATGCGGAATTTTCAAAGCCGGATCGCTGGGTTCGATCCTTGTCACATCGCCCGGAACCCAATCCAGCCCCGGCTCAATACCATGTTCCAGACCCTTGGTTGCCATCAGCTGCATCCCGACGCAGATGCCAAAAAACGGACGGCCTTTTGTCCGCACTGCGTCTTCCAGTGCTTCCACCATGCCGTCAATTGCGTAAAAGCCCTGTTTGCAATCGCGGAACGCACCAACACCCGGCAGCACAATGCGGTCGGCATTGGCAACAATATCCGGATCGCTGGTGACAATCACAGTTTGGTCGCTGGCAATTGTGCGCGCGGCGCGCTCAAAGGCTTTCGCCGCCGAGCGTAAATTCCCCGATCCGTAATCGATGATCGCGATGGTCATCTGTCGCCCCCGGGTTTTGGGAAAATCCCGATCACGTTTGATCCCTGACGGGAAATATCAGGGACAGGCGCGGGCGGCGCAACTGGTTCCGGGATCGCAATTCGGTTGATGCGGTTTGCGAAGTAGCGCCGCTCGCAATCTTCCCTGTCGTGACCCGACATAACCGCATTCAAGGAATAGCCCCGGCGCGCCAGGGTCCAGGCACACAAATTCGCGGCTTCAAAACCAAGTAGCAAATGGGCCAAAAAAATCACGAAAGGCAGCATGATCAGACCGGCTGGCAATAAATAATCAAGTGCTGATATGAACATTGCGGCCAGAACAATATAGCCGATCAGAACCAACCACATGCCTTTTGCCAACAGCCAGAMCGGCCCGAACAAAAAKCCCATCCAKGAAAAWYKGTCGCGCACRAATACRGCCYKYTCAGCCRYATTCTGCYYGGYRTGTTTYGCCCYGGCMGGTTCATGCACYGTRTAAATCGCCATTRCWYTAAAARTCCAMGACTAGTCAGAATCGCCGAGCGAGCCTTTGGTGGNAGGGNATGMTACCCTTCTGGCGCGGATCGATTTCAATKGCGCTRTATAACGCACGGGCCAGACCCTTGAAACAGGATTCTGCAATATGATGGCTGTTCATCCCATAAAGTGTTTCCACATGGAGGGTGATACCGGCATGCTGGGCAAAGGCCTGGAAAAATTCGCGCACAAGCTCAGTATCAAATGAACCTATTTTTTCCGATCGGARCTCAACATTCCAGACCAGAAATGGGCGGCCTGATATATCTACGACAACCCGGCTCAGGGTTTCGTCCATAGGAAGATAAGCCGACGCATAGCGCCGGATCCCGGCCATATCGCCAAGCGCCGTTTTTACAGCCTGTCCAAGCGCAATCCCGGTATCTTCAACCGTGTGATGATCATCAATATGCAGATCACCGTCTGCCTTCACGTCCAGATCGATCTGGCCGTGTTTCGCCAATTGTTCAAGCATGTGATCGAAAAAGCCGATCCCAGTGGCAATATCATTGACCCCGGTGCCGTCCAGATTAACAGAAACCATGATATCGGTTTCCCGGGTTTTGCGGGCTGTTTTTGCCGTACGCATGGCAGACGTTCCGTTCATTAGCTGATATTTATGGGGCGGGTTTAGCAGGATGGATCAAACTATTCCACCTTCAACCGAAATAGCGGTTAAGGATGAGACCAGTCTCATGATTGCAGAATCGTCAGTAATTCCTACATTAGGGGCTGGATTAAGGGCCCGTGACCAAGACACAGGATTTCAAATGACCAAATCGCCGGACCAGATGTATGCAACGACAATCCTCACCGTCCGCAAGGGTGGCAAAGTGGTGGTTGCTGGCGACGGCCAGGTCAGCCTTGGCAACACCGTAATCAAGCATAATGCCCGCAAGGTACGCACGCTATCAGAGGGCAAAGTGATTGCCGGATTTGCAGGCGCAACGGCGGATGCCTTGACTTTGTTCGAGCGGCTTGAATCCAAACTTGAGCAATATCCAGGACAATTGACCCGGGCCTGCGTCGAACTTGCCAAGGATTGGCGCACCGACCGGTATTTGCGCCGCCTTGAAGCGATGATGCTGGTGGCGGACGCCCAGGTTTCCCTGGCGCTTACCGGCACCGGTGATGTGCTGGAACCAGAACACGGCATCATGGCAATCGGGTCTGGCGGCAATTATGCCCTCGCCGCCGCCAAGGCACTGGCCGATACCGATCTCGATGCTGAAACTCTGGCACGCAAAGCCATGGCAATTGCCGCCGAAATTTGTATCTTTACCAACGAAAATGTTGTCCTAGAATCGCTCGACACCGAATAACGCCTCCTGTTTTCAATTCAAACTGGATAAATACTGATCCATGACAAGTTTTTCTCCTCGCGAAATCGTTTCCGAACTGGACCGCTACATTATCGGCCAGAATGACGCCAAGCGCGCGGTCGCCATTGCCCTGCGCGGGCGCTGGCGGCGGCAACAGATTGAAGGGCCCCTGAAAGAAGAGGTGCTGCCAAAAAATATCCTGATGATCGGACCGACCGGGGTCGGCAAGACCGAAATATCCCGCCGCCTGGCCAAACTGGCGCAAGCGCCCTTCATCAAAGTGGAAGCCACCAAATTCACCGAAATTGGGTATGTGGGCCGGGATGTGGAACAAATCATCCGCGATCTGGTGGAAGTGGGCATTACGCTGGTGCGCAACAAACGCCGCGAAGAAGTAAAAACCCGCGCCCATGGCGCTGCYGAGGAACGCGTCATCGACGCCCTTGCCGGCGACAAAGCGGGCACCACCACGCGAGAACATTTCCGCAAGAAACTTCGGTCTGGCGAGTTGGATGACAGCGAGATCGAAGTCGAGGTCGCCGATACCGGCGGCGGCGCTCCAAGCTTTGACATTCCCGGTATGCCCGGTGGACAGATGAGCATGATCAATCTCAACGACATGCTTGGCAAGGCAATGGGTGGACGGACAAAAACCCGCAAGATGAAAGTCCTGGAAAGCTACGAAGTCCTGATCGCGGAAGAATCCGACAAATTGCTGGATCAGGAAAAGATCACCCAAGAAGCGATTTCGAGCGTTGAAAATGACGGCATCGTGTTTCTCGAYGAGATTGATAAARTCACCGTGCGCTCKGATCGCGCTGGCGGYGATGTCAGCCGYGAAGGCGTRCAGCGSGATTTGTTGCCGTTGCTGGAAGGCACCAATGTGGCCACCAAATACGGGACCGTGAAAACCGACCATATTTTGTTTATTGCGTCGGGGGCATTTCATGTCGCCAAACCGTCTGACTTGTTGCCCGAATTGCAGGGTCGGTTGCCGATCCGGGTCGAGTTACGCGCCCTCACCAAAGATGATTTCAAACGCATTTTGACGGAAACCGAAGCCAGTCTGATTAAACAATATGTGGCTTTGCTCGCGACCGAAGAGGTGACGCTTGATTTTGCAGATGATGCCATCGACGCAATTGCCGGGATCGCTGCTGATATAAATGCAAGCGTTGAAAATATCGGCGCGCGGCGGTTGCAGACCGTGATGGAGCGGGTGCTGGATGATATCAGTTTCACGGCCACCGACCGGGGCGGCGAAACCATCAAAATCGATGCCAAATTTGTTGAAAGTCAGATCGGCGATTTGGCTAAAAATACCGACCTGTCGCGGTTTATCCTCTAACCTTCAAGCTGGTGCTTGACCGGCCCCGTGATGAAGCGTCAACTTCCCTTGTCGAGGGGAAAATTTGATGACGGACAATCTGCCAGACCATACGGATGTTATAATTGTCGGCGGCGGTATTGCCGGATGTTCGGTCGCGTACCATCTCACGAAAATTGGTATCAACGACGTAACCCTCATTGAGCGCAAACAACTTGGATGCGGCACAACCTGGCACGCGGCTGGGCTGGTGGGGCAATTGCGCGCCACCCGGAATTTGACCGAGTTGGCAAAATATACCTCCGACCTGCTGACCCGACTTGGGTCTGAAACCGGCCAGGAAACTGGATTCAAACAAAATGGATCGATCTCGGTCGCGCTCCATGAGGGCCGGATGGAAGAATTGAAACGCGGCGCGTCCATGGCCCGCAGCTTCGGGTTAGAAGTACAAGTTATCAGCGCTGGCGACATTGGCGAACGCTGGCCGGGGATCAATCTGGAATCCGTGATTGGTGGTGTTTTTCTGCCGGGCGACGGCCAGACCAACCCGGTTGATACCAACGCCGCTTACGCCAAAGGCGCAAAAGCCGGTGGGGCGCGGATCATTGAAAATTGCCTGGTTGAGCGGATAATTGTCGAAGGCGGGCGCGCAACCGGGATCATTGTTGCCGATGATCATTTGATCCGGGCCAACACAATCGTGATTGCGGGCGGCATGTGGTCGCGGGATATGGCTGCTGAGATCGGCGTCAACCTACCGCTTCATGCAGCAGAACATTTTTATGTTGTCAGCGAAGCGATTGAGGGTCTCGCCCGCGATCTCCCGGTGGTGCGGGTGCCCGATGAACAGGCCTATATCAAGGAAGATGCCGGCAAACTAATGGTGGGCGGGTTTGAACTCGCCGCCAAGCCCTGGGGAATGGACGGGATATCGGCGGATTTTTCATTTGATTCCTTGCCCGATGATCTGGATCATTTCGGGCCAATTGTCGAAATGGCCTGCAACCGGGTGCCCATTTTGGGCCGAACCGGAATCCAGACCTGGTTCAACGGACCGGAAAGTTTTACGCCCGACAATCGCTATTATCTTGGCGAGACCGCAGAGGTGCGCGATCTGTTTGTGGCAACCGGGTTTAATTCAATCGGCATTCAATCGTCCGGSGGKGTTGGCAAGGTYCTGGCAGACTGGATCAGGGATAGACACCCACCGATGGATCTGGTGGATGTGGATGTGAARCGGGTTTTGTCGTTTCAATCGAACCGTGCTTTTCTTCACGACCGGACGGTAGAGAGCCTCGGTCTGCTCTACGACATGCATTGGCCGCATCGCCAATATGAAACCGCGCGCGGGATGCGGCGCTCACCATTCCACGACCGGTTTGTTGCCGCAAATGCCTGTATGGGAGAAGCCGCCGGATGGGAGCGGCCGAACTGGTTTGCCGCCAAAGGCCAGAACCCTRTTTACGAATATGGCTGGAGCAAGGAAAACTGGTTCGATTCTTGCGCGCGCGAATGCCTGGCRRCGCGGGAMAAKGTTGCGCTRTTTGACCAGACAAGTTTCGCCAAGTTTCTGGTCCAGGGGCCAGACGCTGCAAAAGCACTGAACCTGATCTCGGCGAACAATATAGACGTGAAGCCCGGTCGGGCGGTTTATACCCAATGGCTCAATGAACGCGGTGGTATTGAGGCCGATCTCACCATCACCYGCCTTAGCGAGCATGAATTTATGGTCATCACCGGTGCGACCAGCCAAACCCGTGATCTGGCCTGGTTCCGGCAAAACGTGACCGACGACCTGCGGGTGACAATTACTGATGTGACCTCAGGCTATGCTTTGATCGGATTGATGGGACCAAAAGCGCGGGCCTTGGTACAACGGCTTTCGCCGCAAACTGATTTTTCCAATGAGGCTTTTTCGTTCCGGGATTCCAAGCGCATAGATATTGGCCAGATTCAGGCCCGGGCGACCCGTATCTCTTACGTAGGCGAACAAGGCTATGAATTGTTGGTTCCAACCGAAACCGCTTTGGCGATGTTTGACGAAATCACCAAAATCGGTGACGATTTTGGGCTGGCCTTTGCTGGCATGCATGCAATGAATTCACTTCGGCTTGAAAAAGGCTATTGCCATTGGGGCCACGATATTGGTGTTTGCGATACGCCCATTGAGGCTGGTCTTGGATTTGCCGTCGCGTGGAATAAGCCGGGCGGGTTTATTGGCCGGGACGCCTTGCTGGACAAAAAAGAAAAACCACAGACCAGACGCCTTGTGTATTTAGCACTTCAAAATCCTGATCTCCGCCTCTTCCACGAAGAACCAATTTGGCGAGCCGGCGAAATTGTCGGCGCCATCACGTCTGGCGCTTATGGCCACAGGATCGAACAATCGATCGGCATGGGTTACGTCTCAAATGCAGAAGGGGTCGATGAAGCATTTGTTGCCGACGGGGATTTTGAAATCGAAATTGCGTGGGAACGGGTGCCGGTAAAAGCCAGCCTGACACCTTTTTATGACCCAGCCGGGGGAAAATTACGCGGCTGAAATCTAATCCCGCACCCGCCGGATTTGCAGATACAAAGCACCTTCGCCGCCATGATTTGGCCGGGCTGAGGACAGCGCGGTTACAATTTCTGAAAATTCCGGTTCGTTCAACCAATGACGGATATTGCGACGGATCACGCCCGGCGCTTCACGGCCTGGTTCGTTTGATCTATCCCCTGCCCGGCCCTTGCCGGTAATGACAAGGACATTGCGATAGCCGCGCGCGCGGGCTTCACGCAAAAACATCAGCAACCTGGAATGCGCTTCTTTCTGGTACATGCCGTGCAGATCGATCCGCGCATCAAACGACAAATTGCCGCGGCCCAAGCGGCGAACACGCTTGGTTTCCATTTCTCCGGGGCTTGAACGGGGCGGTATATACGGAGTTGGGATCGGTGGTGGGGGCGCGGGCCGGGTCACTTTTTCGGGCCGGAATTTCTTTCCAGTAAATTTATCCTTGCCGGTGTCGACCGTATCTTCCCGTTGGAAATTGCGGACTTTTTTTGAGAGCGGTGTCAGATTTTCTGTAACYTGTTTCCAGAGGTTATTATCCTCTTTCCCCAGTCCTGGTTTTCGTCTGTCCCCTGCCATCGGTCCAACTCAACGTGCCCATCGAGGCAGGGTCGCGCCTTTTGGCAGGAGCATGAAAAAATCAGCCCTGTKTTGGGTCAAGCCTGCGCGTCTGCCAGCACTATCACCCGGACCAAAAAATACATCACCGCGGGCAGCGCCCAAAATTGCTGACCCTGTATCTTGGGCGATCATTAGCTGCTGAATGGGTTGGTCGCGGCCATTGGCACCGGGAATCGTTCCCGCCAACCAGACCGGTGTGCCGAGCAGATGAAAATTGCGATCTACCGCGAGGCTGCGCATCGGGGTCAGCGCGATACCTTGCGCCCCTTCGGGACCAAGAGAATTGTCGCGGCCCGATAATTCACGAAAGAAAATAAAGGATTTATTCTCGTCGGTAATTTCTGAAACCCGTGAAGGATTTTGCGTAAACCAGGCGCGAATAGATTGCATGGAAACGTCAGGCCGGGGAATTTCGCCATTATTGACCAAGACRCCGCCRATGGATGTGTAGGGATGACCGTTTTTGGCGGCAAAGGCGAGCCGCATGGTGCTGCCGTCAGTTAATTCAATTCTGGCCGAGCCTTGTACATGGATGAAAAACACATCGACCGGATCAGCCAGCCAGACCAACTCCAACCCTTGGTTGGCGAGTGCCCCGGCTTCGATCTCGGCACGGGTATAATATGGCACCAATTGCCCATTTGATGTGCGCCGCATGGCTTCAAGGCGTTTGTCAGCTTGCGTCGCATTGGGCCGTTCCGACATTACAACCAGATCATCTGGTCGGGCATAAAAGGGAACTTCGAAACCAGGAGCACGAACTCTGGAACCGCGCGCCACCGGTTCGAAATACCCAGTGAGAAACCCACGTTCATTACCTCCGGGATTTATCCGATAAGCTTTGAAATTGGTTTCAAAAAATTGCCGGGCGGATCGCCCATCCAATGCTGTTATACGCGCTGCTTCGCAGGTTGACGTCCAGGCATTGCGATTAATTCTTGTGCAGGATCGACGGAACGCTTCAAGTGCACCCACTGGATCATCGCCGGACCAACCGGGTAAATCAGCGACAGCAACTTGCTGGACGCTCGGGGCTGCGGACGCTTGGGTCATACCAGTTTGCAGATCAGAATTCACGCCTGAGCATCCCCCTATCGCAAAGGTTGTTGCAAATACCAAGGCGAACAGGGACCGATTGCGGGTTGCTGCAACAATYCCGGCCCCAACGCGGCAAATCTGCTGATACAGATTATAATTTTGAATCTGGAGCATTCTTCGTTGTCTTATGATCCGCCTCAAGACCCGGTCGCAACAAGTTTCCAATTTGGATTTGATGCATTCAAATCGCGGGCAAAAGTCCAAACATCATTCACCTGAATAATTTGATTTGGATCGCCATCAATCACATCGCCCGCTTTATCTATGGTTGCGGTAATCATCTGGCTGACAAAACTGACAACAAATTGCGCGGTGGACCCTTTCAATTTGGCATCCTTGATTTCAGWTTYATCRATACTGACRAAAYTYGATTCRATCCGTTCATCGCGCWTTGTACGCGCAGAAATCGCCTCTAGAAATTCGCTATAGACTTCCGGGCTCAGCAACGATTGCAATGTATCGCGGTCGCCTTCGGCAAACCCGGTGACGATCATTTCGTACGCGGCGCGGGCACCTTGGACAAATTCAGCTGGATCAAAATTGCCGTCAATTTCAGCGATTGAATTGAAAACCTTGGCGCGGTTGGAGCGTGGTTTTGCAAAATCACCCCAATCCGTCGCTGCCGGGCGGGCAGCATTTCGGGCAGCAGCGGTGCGGCGACCAGACCCTGGCAAGGTAACGATTTTATCGTCGTTGGCAGGCGCTGGTGACGGGCTATTATCGGCTTTTTCCGGGCCACCAAAACGGTCTTGCGGGTGTTCTTTTTCGTTCCCTGTGCGTTGCCCGAGAGACCGCCGCAAACGCAGCAAGACAACAACGGCAATCACCAGATAAATCAAAGTGTAGATATCAAAAAATTCAGGCATGGAACCTCGGTAACTGAAATTCAAAACAGGTTGTTCCTGCATAGTATCAGGATCGACCCTATATATAATAGCATTAACCTGATATTCGACCCTAATTAAGGGTCAGAACCCAAATAGAACCAAATTAGTGGACCCAAAATAAATGAGCCGACTGGTGCTACCCCTCATATTTATCGGCATTCCGCTGATCGAAATCGCCCTGTTTGTCATTATCGGCGACCGGATTGGCGTTCTCTGGACAATTGTAATCGTGATCGCCACCGCCATTGCTGGAACCTCAATGCTTCGCATGCAGGGGGCGGGGGCGCTGGCCAATGCGCGGAATGCTATGGAAAGCGGGCAATTGCCGGTGGAATCAGTTGCCGATGGAATATTCCTGTTGATCGCGGGTATTTTGCTTTTAACACCGGGGTTTTTGACCGATTTTATCGGTTTTTTGCTGTTCATTCCGAGTTTACGCCACGGGATCGGGCGTGCAATTTGGCAAAARCTGTCCGCGTCAGGAAATATCGACATCCGGACCAATGGTGGAAACCAGCCCGGACCGGGCGGATTTTCAAATGGCCCGGTGATTGACGGAGAAATTGTGGCGGATGAAAATCCGCCAGAAAATGATACGTCGTCTGATCATGAAGAACAGGATCCGCCTTCGGGTGACCCGCGCCCTGATTCGCCCTGGCGTAACAATTAGGCGTATGGTTAGAAGCGTAACCGATTCTCTTGTTATGCTTGCGAAAGCATGATAGCCACCATCCGCCCCTCGGGTTCCGCCCCTCGGGGCTAAGCAAAATTAAAAAAGCGAGTTAGTTTGATGGCGAAAAGCCCGAAGAAGAAAAGCGCTGCCCCTGCAACAAGTGCACCAACTGGCATTGCTCCGGCACCTGCCACAGGACCAGCCGGAAACGGCGCTGCTCCATCGCTGAATGTGCTCGCGCAATATGTAAAAGATTTCTCCTTCGAAAACCCCAATGCGCCGGAATCTCTGGCTGCAGGGCCAAAAAATCCGCAAATCCAGATTCAAATCAACGTCAACGCCAAGAAGATCGGCGAGAACGAATATGAGGTCGAGCTGGACCTGGATGCAGAAGCTGTTGAAGACGACAAAGTCGTCTTCAAGGTCGCTCTTGTCTATGCTGGCATGATGCGGCTACAAAATGTGCCTGAACAAAACCTTCAAGCAATTGTTCTGGTCGAATGCCCTCGCATTCTGTTTCCGTTTGCCCGCCAGATCATTGCTGAAGCAACCCGCAATGGTGGCTATCCGCCATTGATGCTGGAGCCGATTGATTTCATGGCCTTGTTCCAGCAAAAAGCAGCAGCCCAGCAAGCCGCACCGACCAACTAGAGCGGTCGTCAAACGTTGCTTTCAGGCACCGTTTTCAGGTGTGTTTTCAGGCATCGTATTTATTCCAGATTGCGCCGTCACCAAGCCGGGCA
>JAESRU010000116.1 GCA_016764455.1 Hyphomicrobiales bacterium
CCGGCAAGCGTAATATCACGCGCCAGGTAAACCCCCATCCGCGACATTACCAGGCCTTCAGCATTGTGTAGCCCGGCGCGATCTTTTGGACAAATTTGTGCTATCTTCTGGACACCAAAACTGACAATCAATCGTCTATGCCTAACTTTTTCCTTGCCCATTTGCCAGCGAGTTCGACACAAATATCTTTCAATTCTGTGAGTGGTAAGCTTGCCAGTTCATCTGCAGACAGGGCAGTTTTCAGTTTATTCCATACTTCCTTGACCTCTAAAGCACCAAGGAAATTGTGACCTTCCATTGACAAATCAGTTGCCCATACTAAAGGCGCTTCCATTCCCAATGTGCCTGTCAATCGGCCCTCTATCAATCCAGCATCATGAAGCCGTTGGACATGACGTGCCACGAATACCGGTTCATGCCCGGCAACAAAAACAGGAGCTGGTCTCAAGCCTTCCTTGTCACGCAAGGTTTTCAATATGGTCTTAACCAAATCAATATCGTGCTGCACGTCAGCTATTCTCCAATGTCGAATTGGCTCAATGGCACCAAATTCTACCCAATGGGAATAATCGTAAGTTGATTCGGTATTCTTGGAAACTGGTATAGCATTCATGTTGGTTCTCCTTGGATGATGAGTTCTTTCAGTCCGTTCCTAGATCGTTGCGCTCGTTTGCGGCATGAGGGTCCGGAATAGTTGGCGCGGCCTATGACAGCGCGGCCACAACCGCAATTGCAGCGCCTGTGTGACTTCGCAGCGCTTTTRKYTGTGACAAYATGKCCATAGACTGTGTTTGCTATCAGGTCCGCAACATAGCTSCCTARATGCATTGGAACGGCGTTGGCYACRGCTTGTTTCTTGCCTKCCAGCGAAAAGAACGGGATRTCAAAATCACCCGGCAAACCCTGTATTTCACAACATGCTGARAAGGATCGTTCATCCGATCCGGTGACACACGTGCCAGCGATATCGCCACGGGTGCCCATCATCGGGTTAAGCATATGGCCGGATTTRGAACCAAAAACGAAGTCACGGCGACGGGAAAAATCGGARAACCACGCCAGATCAAGYGCAAAYCGTTGCTGCGAATATCCYTTTATCTCSATATCCGGGGCRCAAACGACGTTTTCAAACAAGAACCARTCGCAGTCAGYCTCAACAACAACCCGGCCAAATTCTTCCAGCATGYCRTCGCCGTATTTGGTAGGTGTGCGATTGWGTTGYGARAAATCCTGACARGGTGGSCCRCCAATGACACCRGAAAACTTGGCCYKKGGCGGGTGAAAGTCTTTTATATCACCGCCTGTGATGATATCTGGCCCYCGAACTACGCAAAAGYTGATKTGTTCAAAGGCTCYACCCAGCAAATCAATGCCGGGGAAAATCGAAAGTATCAATTCMCCATTCARRTTGTGACCYGRCGSCAYAGAGGGTTGTGACATGCTAMTGGCACCCTTCATCATGTGACGWRKCCAGGCRCAARKRTGTGACGGAGCTGAAAACTTTGATGTRACGTGACGGGCCCGAAATTAAACCCGTGACGTGACGGGCTGATTGAATGTGACACATCGATGGCGAAGGACGTGACACGGCCGGCACGATGTCTGTGACCCCGCAGCGCTTTTGTCTGTGATCCGGGAAATATCGATCGATCATCGCCACAAGTGCCGGTACCCGATCGCCATTCATGGCGATGATCGATTCCTGTATCGATGTTTGTGGCGATGCTCGATGGCTACACACTTTCCAGAACCTCCATGATGGCCAATCGTTCCAGCCGGTCCATGTTGGCTATCCTGTTTTTCCAGCGTGTCTTTTTGCGCTTTATCCGTTCGCGTTCGCGGTAATCAGACCCCAGAAACGAATAATCATGCAGCTGGGCTGGCGGGGCGAAGTTCATCCATAAGGCTTCGTCGACCATGCCTGCACGGGTCATTGTTTGATAATCGATGCGGTGAAACCGGCTCAATACATCATCATACAACTTGCTGCGATATCCAGTGATTATGACCTTGGCCGGGGTGGTTACGAGAAAAGCCAAAAGGCGGGCATGGGCATTGTCGCTCATTTCGAAGTCGTACAGATCACCACCCTTGCGGGTCGCTTTCATGTACGGCGGATCACAGAAAACCAGATCATCGGAAGATAGGGTTTGAGAGTTCAGATAATCTATGCCGCACCGGCAATAAAAAACGTTGTGACCGAGTGTTGAAGTCAGGCCTTTGCAAAGTTCAATGGCCTTTTGTGAACGGTCGATCCCTATGTTGATCTGGGCCGGTCGCTTGTTGCGAAGGATCGCACCGCTGCCTAAAAACGGTTCGATATATGTCTTGTGTGGCGGCATATGGTTGATGATGCGCTGATAGACACCCGCCCCGTTTTTACCGCCTGGCCACGTCATAAAGACCGCTCAAGCTGTAAGGATGCGGCACGAGCCATCTGTAACAATGCAGCCATGGTTTTCGCTGAAATCGGCTTTGCACGAGCTGTTATCGTTAGAAATGACGATGACTGACGGCCGTCACCATCATTTCTAACGGTGAAGTGCTGAATTGACTTTTCTTCAGTACCGCCACATTTGACGATATCCGATTCCTTCAACATCAGATGTGGCGGTACTGCAGTCATATGCTTGCTAATGATCCTTTCATTTGGTGCATGTGACCAGCAATTCACCAGCCCGTTTGCCCTTGCCTTTAGTTACCGAGTAATTGACCTCTACGGCTTTGATTTGCGCCCATGAGAAGATTTTGCGGATCTCCGGCACATCGTTGATGGACAGAATGAATTGGCCTTTGATGGCCTTCAGCTGGTCTGACAGGGTTTTGAAATCATCGCGGCCAAAGATGTTCTTGCCGTAGTCATCTTCACAACCCCAGTACGGCGGATCGAGATAGAACAGGGTCTTGGGTGTGTCGTAGCGGGCGATGAAGTCGCCATAGGGCAAACACTCTATAACCACACCTGACAGGCGCTCGTGCACAGCTTCAAGCATCGGCTCAAGGSTCGTTAGATTGAACCTTGATGGTCTGTCGTTACTAACGCCAAAATTCTTGCCTGATACCTTGCCACCAAAGGCTGTTCTTTGCAGATAGAGGAAACGGGCGGACCGTTCGAGATCGGTCAGCGTGTCCGGGTCAGTGTCGACCAGACGATTAAACTCGGCACGACTGGTRATCTGGAATTTAATGGTATCGAGAAATTGCGGGTAATGGCGCTGGAGGATGCGAAACAGGGTGGATATATCCCGGCTGATATCATTRATKACTTCGGCTTTGGCCTTGTGAGGCCGACGCAAAAACACCCCRCCCRTACCAATGAACGGTTCGGCATAGGTGCGATGCGGAATAGCTGCAATGGCTTTTGTGATGGTTTTGGCCAGATTTCGTTTGCCACCAAGATAAGGTGCAATGGGGTTTACCGGCTCTGTTGTCGTTAGATTACTGGACTCCACGATTGAAATACCTCAAAAGAAACCCGCCTCAGCTGAGGTGGCGGGATGGCCATAGCTGGCCGTTATGGTCGTGTGAGTGTCAGCTCACGGTTCGGGATGTTTGCGCATCCCGGCCCCCGTCGATGGTGGGAGTTAAAAATCATTCACTGGCGGCATTCTGAAAGCTTTTTTAAATGCCCTGTCGGTGGTTTCGTGCTGAATAAACAGCAGGCCGGTTCTGTCGAATAACATTCCTGAAATTTCGGTCAGCCAATGGTTTGAATTGCCCCACGCTTTGGCATGCGAAAACCGGGCTTTAAGCTCAAGGTGAAGATTGAAGCAGTTTATGTCCGAACCCCATTTATCCAGTGCCTCAGTGATCGCTTTTTCAACGGCATCAATCATCTGGTCGCGGTTACAGGCTTCCATTTCTTCATACGATGCAGCGGAGCCGACAACCCTCTTGAGCTTCAACATGTGGCCTCGCCGTCCTGCCAGAACGGCTGGCCGAACAGGCGCACAGAAACGTATATTATTGTGCGCCGAGCCATCGGGACTTTCAAAACTTCCATCGCCTCGAGAAGAATATCGTCAGCCACTTTCCGGTTGATAAAAACCTTCGGGTGAATGGCAACGCCGCGATAAAGCGCATCGTGCAAAACGGTTGCTTTCGCATGCAGCCCACCCGGTGATATCATCCACCTTGCATACCACGGTGTCGAAGCAAAATCGGTTTCAAATCCCGCTGGAACTTCAATCTCCAAACCACTGTTTTTCTTGCCCACATGATAGGTAAACGGCTGCATGACCGTATACACGCCACGACCGGAGCGTTCACGTTGCTCAACTCTGACAATCAATGGGCTGGTGAAGTCACTCATCTGATTAACCCTAGAACTGCGCCGCCAGGGCAATGACCTCAGGTGGTGTTACAGGCCAGTTGGCATCATCTGCTAAGTCGAGACTGGCATCAGAGGCAAGAGTGGCAACGTTTGCGCGCATGGAGCCTACCCAGTTCAACGACGCCTCGTAGGCGCTCATGTGGTCTTTTTCTGACTGGTCGCGGTTGGCAGCGGTCTTGCTTGAAATAAAAGCCGCAACGCCACTCATGTTCATTTGGGTTTCGGCTGATGCGACCGCGTAAATACGTTGTCGTACAGCTTGTTTTATTTCATTCAATCGCTGGTCAGCAATGGCGGCAAGTTTATCCGCATTGGTTTGTACCCGCCAGACCCCGTTCTCCATGAATAAAATGTCATCAACAAAACAGTTCAGCAATTGCCACTTTGGCTCTGCATGAACAACGTTTTTAACGCCCATGGCGCTGATGTAGAACTGGTTGATCTCGGCGAGATCAATTATATTATTACCGTCAAAACCAAGCCGCTCAACCGGCACTGCCTCGAAACCTTTCGGCGCGATAATTGCCAAATCTGAAAAGGCTTCATTGCCAAAACGATCAACCAGACCACCTGCATTAAATGTCATATACATATTTTTTATCCTACGGTGTTGTGTTGATAGGGGTAAGCATAATTGCCGCCGTCCGAGGCACCAACAGTCGACACGCCCACAGAATATCCATAGCGTGAAATGCCGATCACCGATCCTTGTGTTTCAGCGCCATCCGTAGCGCTGGCGGTGACATTCTCCGCCCAGCCGGAATTGGAGACAATCGGCGCTCTAGCCCATTCCAGCGCGTAGTATTCTGTCAATAATGCAGATAGGTCCACGCCAATCAACAAAGGGGCACTTCGTCCTTGACGACTAACAAGTCTGGCTTTGTTTTTTAAAGGCCGAATTGTTAAAGCGCCTGCTCCATCTGTTGTTACAAAAGCTATCAACATGCGATCATAGGTGCTGTCATATGTGGCGTCGGTTTCTGCCGGGTTTGCACCGGTCAAATCAGCAAGCTCAAGGCGGCCATTTGGGTATGTTGCCTCTGGTATGGCTGTGCCGGTGCCCGGCGCATGCCAGCGCAGGTGGTAAGTTTTGCTCGCCACCGTCATAACCGTCCTGTCTGCAAGTAAAATATCATCAGACGAAAACCGGAACACACCACGCCACAGCCATGTCTGGGCCGGGTCAATTGTCAGTGTGCCGTCGGCATTGTCGGTTATTGCCAGCTTGGCGGATGCTGTTTCAATTTCCGGGTAAACAAGATTGTTCTGCAGTACTGAATTTTGCGTGAAATGCTTGTAAATCTGGGCGACCTCGGCAATACGGCCTATAGTGGTGGGATCATCGAACTCCGGATCGGTAGCAAATGGCAGATATTGAGGGAGGGTTTCGGGCGTTATTCCGGCAACCGGGCTCAGAGTTACCAGTATGTTTTCAGTGTCGGAAAACACCACAACAATTCTGAATGTCTGGTCTGACAGGGCGGTGCTGTCGGGGCCGAATTTCGGCACCGGCTGATCAAACCGCGACAAGGCATAAAGCACACCGTCTTCATCAAACAGGCCGATTTCCTGTACCTGAATTGTTGGAACATTGGCGGGCACATAGAGGTCAAACCAGACCGCGTCAGGCTCACCCGGTTCCACACCAGAACCGGTTATTGCCGCGCGATAGAGTTCATTTTCCATGGTGGTTTCGCCACCGCTGGGAAACCGGGTGCCATCACCAAGAGCGATTTCTGTAAAAATGACTGCCTGGTTGACCGCAATCTTGGCAATGTGCTTGTTGCGACCAACAACAGTAACAATTGAATGTCGTTCTACCATTTTTTAAATCTCCAAACCGGCTTCAAAAGTGCCGCCAAATGTTGCAGCCGTTGCCACAAATTCAATAACAGGGTGGATTAAAGGTTCATCACCGGGCAGAGCGGCCACATAACGACCGCCACAGGCTGCGCGGACGCCGGTGTATACATTAACGGTTGAGCGCACACCGAAGGATACAGCGACATCTTGAGACCATCGCTTGGTAACTTCTACGAGCTTTCGTGCAAAGGCCTGATGCTGGGCGTCGGCGGGAACGCCCGCATCAAAAATGTCAGTTGAAAACCAGACTTGAACCTTATGAGTATCATGAGCGGCCTTTGGTTGTTCCTGCCACCATTGCAGCCAGTCAACGGAGACACCAATCAGGGACAGGGCCAATCGTGTGCCGCGAATATAGCCGCTGTTTTCATGCAACTCGCGATAGTTATGCAACAGCTGTCGAACCAGATCGACACGCATGTTGGGTACAATAAAATCTGTCATGGCACGGGCAACGGCCATTGCCGGTAAAAGGCGCTCATCAACCGTTAGAGCGTTTTGAACCAACAGGCGGTTTAGGTCGACGGCTTCAAGCTCGTCAGAAAAAGCCTGTATGAACGCCCGGCTTCGTTCGTCATTGATCCCCGGTGGAATAATGTTTGATGGAATGAACGGATCAGACATCAGGTGTCACCTGCACATCAGGGGTAAACACGCCCAATACAGCAAATTCAGTGGCATCCAGATCGGTATAATCAAGGCCCGTAACTTCAACATCAATGACCCCGGCAAGGGTGCGGATTTCACTGATAATCACAGATGGTGACACCCGGACACCCATGGCCGTTGACCAGCTTTTAAATATTGTCTCGACTTTTTCCTGTGCGGTGGCCTCCATAGAGGTGTCAGCTGCATCAATACGGACGATGACGGTAAAATCAAAGGTCACCGGGATCGGGTCTTTGATTGTGACAAAGTCGCCCATGGGCACATCGTCTTCGGGATCAAGAACGGCCAGTACCAGTGATTTGATCTCAGCGCTGGGCAGGCCGGTTGCCATCAATGGATAAATATCTATATAGCCGGGCTGGGGGCGGACAACGCCTACGTCGGCGATTTCCGGATTTACGCCCTTGACGCGTTCGCGATAACCGTTGCGGGTGCCTGCTTTGGTGATGCGGAAATTACCGTTAGCGGCGCGGCCACGAAAGCGTTCGATATCTTCAATGTCAGAACCGGCAGAAGTAACCGTCGTATTATAGCCGGTCACACCGCTTGGCAAAATATCAACAGGCACATTGATGACAAAGGGCTGCAGGTCATTTGCCAGCGCCCCGGCCTCAACCGCACGTGCCAAACCGCTGGCTTCCAGCGCTCCAGCTGCAATGATCACATCTGCATCTAGCGCAAAGGTCTGCCCGGCTCCTGACATGCGCACACCGGCTGCGATGTTGGTGTCTGTGCCAGCGGCGWTTTSAAGTGAAAATTTYAATGTGGTGACTGCTGATTGGGGCAACAGGCGATAGATCGASACGTTGGTTGCCAAATCTTCCACGTGGCGGCCTTGCGACCAGGCTATGGTATTTTGCAACACCGCATTTTGTTCACCTTCAGAGCGGATAGAAAGCGCATAGGCCATTGTCTCGATCATGAACATTTCGGGCTGACCTTCAAACAGCGTCTTGTCTGTGTCTGCTTCGAACTTCGCAACCAGCCTTGCTTTGATAGCAACCTGATCGGTGTCAAAAAACCGGGGCGGCTCGTTGCCACGCAAATCTTCCAGAGTGCGGAGGTTAGACAAGGTTCACCTCCGTTATCTGCACATCATCGAGAACGCTTTGAATAGGCCGCCAGCTGATGCGGGCGACAAAGTGAGCGAAGGCGACCTGGACGATTGACACGCTGTCGACGATGGCACGTTGTTCCCAAATTGCTAATGCATCCCAGATTTCGCGGGTGATGTTGGGAATGGCTTCGGCTTCATGACGATCTATGTAAGGGGTCAGATCAYAGCCTTTTTCCGGATTACCCGGTACCGAGCGCTTTGGTGTCAGGATAAGATTGGCAATGGCCTGATGCACGTCATCCAGTGCGGTCACTATTTCCCCATGRACAGCATCCGCAAYGCCGGTTTCGGGATCGCGACGGCCAACCTTGACGGACCAGTGCGCATAGGGGATTTGATAACGGTCTAACATTCGGCGACTATCGCGCGCGCGCGAGACTTATGTGACCGGAAGAGTTCCATTCGAATGCGTCATAATCAACCCGTCCGAAGCGTCACAATAATTTTGGCCGGCCAGTCACAGGTTTGCGCCTGGACACATCACAAATCGAGGTGTTTCAGATCCCGCACCGCCATTTTCGTCGAGGRTGGCCGGTATCGYCGYWTCTGGCGGTACTGAAGCTCTACGGATTGGGWRYGYCKGTGTTRGARGGWCCGGAAACAATRCCRCYRTGGGTATGRTCATGRCCAATATTSCGGCCATTGTGATCGATCCGCTGGCCTGCCACGTTAATCACATCAATATTGAGCGTGGCTTTTGACAGCGTGACCGTCAATTCGCCATTGGCTTTGTTGATGTGGATGCTTCCCCAGGGTCCGGAAAATGACCAGTCATCATTTGTATCATTGGGTGGTGTATCAACATCATTATARCGRGAACCGACAACAAARCCTTCTTCGCCCTTGGCATCRACCATCGCCCAGACTTCRTCGCCYTCATCGGGCATATYGAAYGATTTGGTTGATGATGACGAYGACGACAGAATRTCAAGCCAATAGGTCTCAATATCGTCTTCATCTTCAATTTTTGCCCGCACCCGCATCTTTGCAGGGTCGCGCTCTGTCACGATCATTTTTTTCGCGACGGGATTGTTCTGATATTCGCCTTTCGCGCGCATGATCAGGTTCCCGTCCCGTACACATAATCAAGATGGCGTTCGGCCTCTTGTTCCACCGCCCATTCCAGCTCGCCTACTATGCCTTTAAGACGCTCTATGTCGGCGACCAGTTCATCAATATACTTCTGGACAGTTTCGGGGGCTGCATCCAGATCGACGTCAGAGGGTTCCATAATTTCCATTTTTCCATCCTTTGGTTCGTTATTTGCCCGCAACGGAACACTCCACATTTACAGTATGCCCGCTCCGGGATATCGAATGGGTACTGGTATTAATGACATATGTATCGTCGTAAACCCCAAACCCCACAGCCCCGATTGTATTGCCCGCAAGAGCTTTTAAATTGCCCTTCATCGTGAAGGAGGCAATCTTGTGATTGCGATTGCCCATGTGCAATCGCGCATTGACCAAAGCTTCGGCATTGGCTTTGCTTTCCACACGCTCACCACGAATTTTCAACTCATCACCGGTTTTGATACGGCTGTCCGCCTCTTCATGCTTAATGACTTTCTTAGTGTCCGGATCGGAGTATTTTACGCTTGCCTTGGAATTGGTGTCTTTCGACTGGAACTTCAAATCGTAATCTTCTAACGGTCCCTGATCACGGACCTTGTCTTCCATATGGATGATCAAGGTGGGTTTTCGGCCATCAATTGACTTGTAGTTTGTAAAGATTGCCCGATTACCTCTGACAGAAAAATAATGGCCGGTGTCTTCTGCCAGACGCTTGAGAAATTCAAGGTCAAACTCTSGTCGCTGAGTGATGCGCTTGAAGAACAGCGGGTCTATTTTACCCTCAATTGTCAACCCGGTGCGGGCGACGGTTTCTTTTACGACKGCATCAAGTTTCTWGTTTTCRTARGCAAAGGTTTGYTGGGTGCGCAAGGCTTTKGTGATGGGGGCRGCCAGNCCCNCGCATGGTCATATAATCCCCACCACGACYGCCTTTGGCATTGGGYTCATCAAGYTCAAAAATRCCGCAATCGACAAACCGAAAMCCATCATCYGACAGGAACAACTGCATTGTATCACCRTGYTGTGGATGCCAGGAGCGTTTCCAGCGYCCRTCYTTGTCCTGCACGGTGACRTCRATCTCGTCGGCTTCACCGTGCCAGTTATCGGTGTAATTGATKGMWGTGGTCATTGGTGTCAGTTCGGATGAAATATCWATCCCRCGATAAATCAGCCGKGCCGCSCCRCCRCCAAAKYTACGAAAATCAATCATATCTCATAATCCGGRTYATTGCGCTTCCAKGGCGGCAGATCATTTTCATCWAYRCCATCATCTTCRATCACCGGAATTCGYAACACYGTYCCGACTTYAATGATCAATGGYGGCACCCCCAAATCATCAATATAGGGTTCAAAGTTCGCAMYTATGATRAGSCTTTGCAGWYGYACATCACCAAGGAAATCATAGGCCAGCAAATCCCAGCGTTCACCGGGTCGCGCTATCACTTCAAAATATTCTCCGGTTAGTTTTGCCATGATTATCGCCTCACTATTGCATTGAGCGACGCAATGCCACCGCGCGCAATGGCACGGGCACGGGCGATAACGTCAAGCTGGAGACCAAGACCACCCGGCAATGGATCTTCAAGCAAAGAAATGCCGCCTTCGACACTGACTGGATTGCCGGATCGATCGGTCTTTAAAACCTCTATGTCGAGTGCAGCGACAATGTATCGAAGCCCACGAAAATCCAGCCCGTTGCCAATGACCAGTGCCAGCGGTGATTTGGTGGCAAATGCTGTCTCAAGTCTGGCCAGATTTGTGGCAACGTTGCAGAAGGTTTCATTGAAGAAAAACGAAAATTCTTTCGTGGTCAGTTCATCACCAACGACGTGGGGGATGGGCTTGCCGCGATTGACCGCGTAGATAGCAATTGATGTGGCTTGTGACGTTGACGCGCTGGTCGGGCCGGTTATGGCCGTATCAGTGCCAAGCCTGATTGAACCAAGAAGCAATCTCATCCGTAAGACCTCCTGGCCACGCGATTGTTTTCGTCATCAACCACTTTCTTGATCTCGCGGGAATGTTGTTTCAACAGTTCTTTAAAACGCTTCTCAGCATCCGGGCTCCCACCCTCAATGGTGATGGTAGGGGCGTAGTTAATTACCGTTCCGCCAGCGCTACTTGATGCTGACCTCCGGGCCTGGGCTTGAATGTTGGATCGTGTGACTGAGCCTCTGGAAAGTTCAGCCCGTGACAAAGCACCAAATTGATTATCGTTGGCGGCTGCACGCGTCGCCAATGTTGCCGCCCGCATGGCCTTGACCATCGGGTCTGCTTTGATCGACCTGGCGATTGTTTCAGCAAATTTGAGCTTATGAATGTCTGACAGCGGACCGACCTTGGCGGGGGACGATGGCAGATAATTTCTAACGTCTTTCATCGTCGCCTTGATCTGATCAACAACAACATAGGCACGCGCCTTCATACCAGCGGCCAAAGTATCCATCATGCGCTTGCCCTGAGTGCTGAAATTAACAGCATTCAAGATGGATGTGGCCTTTTCAGCCAAACCGGCGATTTGTTTGAGAGCGGTATTTAACGCTTTGGCTGCCACAGTTGCGCGTTCAAAAGATGCCGGGTCATTGACGGCCAGCTTTACCGGTTCCTCATCGGAGAATATACTTGTCAGGCGGTTCCACGCAGCCCCGGCCTTGTCAGCTGCACCACTGATAAAACCTGAAATCGTATCGACGATGGGACCGAATTTCTCCTTGATGATCGCCAGTGGTGACCAGTCGAAAAGAGCCTTGATTTTCTCCCAAATTCCACTGATGACAGTAAATACGCCTGTAAACATAGCCTGAATGACAACAACCACGCCGGAAAAAACATCATCGGGCAGTTTCGGAACTGCCGATATGAACCCGGCGATTTTATCGATGACAAACTCTATCCCCGTCAAAAGTTCATCAACAGCCGAAATTATCTTCTCTGCAAGCACAAGGGCTATTTCAATTGCGACCCCAAATACCTTGCCAAAGGTTGATCCGAAAGTTTCCGTTCGCCCGGTAATGCGACCGAATATTCTACCTATAGTATCGCCCAGGCTGGAAAAAGCGGCGGTGACAGCTGAAAACTTTTCCCGGATACTATCAAATGATGAACCGAAGCCGGTTGTGAAATCCTTGTAGAATTTTGTAACACTTGACAGTGCTTTTTCAATCGATGAGGTTCCATCACCCAATGTGGACAGGAAATCATTGACGGCCTTGAGGCCATCGTT
>JAESRU010000054.1 GCA_016764455.1 Hyphomicrobiales bacterium
TTTCGATAACACCGGCAAGCATGCTTGCCGCCAGATATTTATGGAGGCATGATTTATGGCAGCTCAAAGGGGCAAGGACCTTTGCTGAAAGTTGATTCCGACGGCGTCGGAACTTTCACAACAATAGCGGGCTTGCGCGCCCGTTCAATCTCGTTCAACGCCGAAAGCGTCGATATCACCCACGCAGAATCCGCCGGTCAATGGCGCGAATTGCTCGCAGGCGCCGGTGTCCGCCGCGCCGCTTTGTCCGGTGCCGGCATCTTCCGCGACCAGGCATCAGACGAGATTGCACGAAGTTATTTCTTCAACGGAACCATCCGCGACTGGCAAATCATCATCCCCGATTTTGGCACAATGACCGGCCCCTTCCAAATCGCCGCCCTCGAATTCTCCGGCCAGCACGACGGCGAAGTCAGCTTCGACCTGGCCCTGGAATCAGCGGGCGAAATTACGTTTGTTGCGGGGTAGGGACGTTAAACCAGRTCATCCAGTTCAACTTTCAGGACTTCAGCAATTGCTTTCAATGTTGATACGCGACCCTCTCTCTTGCCGGTTTCGATCCCGGATAGATAGGGTTGGCTTATACCTGCCTTTATGGCGAGGTCTTTAGCGGTGAGCCCACGATATTCTCGCCAGACACGGATAGGGCTTTCACCGTTAACAAGCCGGTTGACCAATTCTGACGGGATATATTCTCCGTTTCCGGATTCGATGTTGCGTCTCACCTGATCTGCGTCAGCTGCATCAACCGCATCAAGGAGATCCTGGTATTCTTCAATCGGAAGAACAACAAGAGTATCTCCGCCTGGCGTCGTAATTTTCTGAGTGGGCATATTATCACCTCTTGTCGTATGCGCCGCCGCGCGTAGCAATTTTATCAATATAGATTGTGGAGTCGGATTCTCGAATAATCACACGCCAGTCGCCAACCCGTAAGCGGATGTAATCGGTGCCAGCAATGCCCGTAATATTATTGGCAAGGCTTTCAGGGTCGACTGCAAATTGTTCAATTTTTGAGGCTATCCGATTTGCCTCATTCGATGGCATACGGCGAACAATTTTCACCGCCGACTTACTATAGAGAACCTGTTTCACAATATGTAATATTATCAATTAGAGATTATTTTTCAATAAAAAAATTGCATATAGAGAATAAAAAACATTCAGGTAGTTTCTATTTCAACCTCCGGACCCCAACACATGACCAACTTCCCAAATCCCGTGCGTGGCGAGATCGCTGCCACGCTGGACGGCGATCCCTATCGCCTTTGCCTGACGCTTGGTGCGCTTGCGGAACTCGAAGGCGTGTTCGCAGCCGATGACCTGATGGCGCTTGCCGTCCGGTTTGAGAATGGGCGGATGAAATCGTCTGAGGCGATTGCGGTGATCGGGGCGGGATTGCGGGCTTGTGGCAATGAGATCAGCAACGAGGACGTTGCGGCGATGCGCGTTGAAGGTGGGGCGGCGGGGTTTGTCTCGATTGTTGCCCGGTTGTTGACGGCTACATTTTCCAGCGCTGTTGAAACACCGGACACCGCGCCGGAGGCGCATGCGCCGGGAAAGTAATTTCTAAAACCGAACCTGCATCCACCATATCCTGGGCCGAGGTGATGGCCTTCGGGTTTGCCGAACTTGGCCTGTCGTCCGTTGATCTTTGGGCCATGACGCCGCGCGAATTGGCGGCAGCAGCAGGCTATGGAACAGGCGCTAGCGCCCGGCTGGAAGCAAGCGGATTACAAAATCTGATGGCCCGGTATCCGGACCATTCCTGACAAACCAATCTTGCCAGACTAACCCTGATTGAAACGGGAATTTCCATGCAATTTGATGAAATAATTAATGTTGGCATCCGCGCCGACGCAACGGAAGTCCGTGCAGAACTTGGAAACCTCGAAGGTCTCGCCAGCGATTTCGGGCGGTCCATGACCAATGCACTTAGGAGCGCCGCGACCAGTGGCCGCAGTTTCAAATCTGTGCTCCAATCGCTTGGCCAAAGCCTCTCCAGTCTGGCCCTGAATGCGGCGTTGAAACCGTTGCAGGATAGCCTGTCCAGCGGCATCGGGTCGCTGTTTCGCGGCATTCTCCCATTTGCCAAAGGCGGCGTGGTYGGCGCATCTATGCCAACACCATTTGCCCGTGGCGGCATCGTCGCAAGCCCAACTCTTTTTCCTATGGGAAATCGGGGGACAGGATTAGCAGGCGAAGCTGGACCGGAAGCAATTCTGCCTCTGTCGCGTGGCAGCGATGGGCGTTTGGGCGTGCGCACGTCGGGGCAGGGCGGCGCGATCAATATCAGTTTCAACGTAACCGCAACCGACGCCGAAAGTTTCCGCCGCTCGGAAACGCAAGTTGCGGCGATGGTCCACCGCGCCGTGGCGCGCGGGCAGCGCAATCTTTGAGGAACACATAATGGCATTTCATGAAGTCAGGTTCCCCACAAGCATCTCCCTTGGTGCGTCTGGTGGCCCCGAGCGGCGCACGGAAATCGTGACGCTCGGGTCGGGCCACGAAGAACGCAACAGCCGGTGGGCGTCGTCGCGGCGGCGCTACAATGCGGGCTACGGGATCAAATCCTTGAAGGATATGCACACCGTGCTGGCTTTCTTTGAAGAACGGAGGGGACGTCTCCACGCCTTTCGCTGGCGCGACAGGGCAGATCATCTATCCGGCGAACCAGGGTCTGCTCCTACAGCGCTTGATCAGGAAATAGGGATCGGCGACGGGACAACAATCACCTTCCCGTTGAAGAAGACCTATGGCCAGATTTATCTGCCCTACGAGCGGGCAATCGATAAACCCGAACTGGGGTCAGTGCGGGTCGCAGTGGGCAGTGTCGAGCAGACAATGGACACCGATTTCATCGTCGATACCTCAACCGGGATCGTGACATTTCTCGCAGGCCACATCCCAGCTGCCAGCGCAATTATCACGGCAGGCTTCCTGTTCGATGTGCCAGTGCGGTTCGATATGGATTTTCTCGAAATCAACCTCACATCTTTTGATGCAGGCGAAATTCCCAGCATTCCGCTTGTCGAGGTTCGGTCATGAGGACGCTCCCTGATGGGTTGCAGGCGCATCTGGATAGCGGTGCTACGACCATGTGCCATTGCTGGCGGCTAATCCGCAACGATGGCCTGGTGCTCGGCTTTACCGATCACGATCACGATCTGAATTTCGACGGCACAGACTTTGTCGCCACCGGCGGATTTGAGAAAACCGACATGGTATCCGGCCTTGGATTGGGCATCGACAATCTGGATGTTGCCGGCGCATTGCAATCGGAGCGCCTGGACGAAGACGCACTCAGCGCCGGTTTGTTTGATAATGCGGTGGTCGAGATTTTCACCGTCAATTGGCAGGAGCTTTCCCAACGACTGCTCATCCGCAAGGGCAACCTTGGCGAGGTGACGCGCTCCGGCGCGGGGTTCAGTGCTGAAATTCGCGGGATCGCGCAYGAATTGAACCAGCCCCAGGGGCGGGTCTATCAATATGTTTGCGACGCTGATCTCGGCGATGCCCGYTGCGGTATCGCGCTCGCCGACCCACTATATTCAGCAACGGCAGCGATAAGCAATGTGGCGGATAATCGGTTATTGCAGACCAGCGATTTGGCTGGCTACACGGCGGATTGGTTTACGCGCGGGTTGGTCACCTGGACCAATGGCGCCAACGCAAGCGCCGCGATGGAAGTGAAATCCCACCGATTGGAAGCCGGGGTAGCGATCATCGAGCTTTGGCAGCCAATGCGTAAATCGGTTCTCGTGGGCGACATGTTTGCCATTCAGGCGGGGTGCAACAAATTGTACGGAACCTGCCGGGACAAGTTTTCAAACGGTTTGAATTTTCGCGGCTTCCCGCACATGCCCGGCAACGATTTTGTTGTTTCCTACCCAAACCGGGGCGAGACCCGCAACGATGGCGGCAGCTTCAAACTATGAGGGACGGCACCGAAATTATTGCTACGGCACGGCACTGGATCGGGACACCCTATTGCCATGGCGCAAGCATCCAAGGCGTTGGTTGTGATTGTTTGGGGCTGATCCGGGGGTTGTATTGTGATTTTTTTGGCGGGCTGCCCGGTACCCTGCCGCCTTACGGTACGGATTGGGCAGAGGCCAGTCGCGCTGATTTGCTGG
This sequence comes from Hyphomicrobiales bacterium, assembly GCA_016764455.1. Lineage (GTDB taxonomy): Bacteria > Pseudomonadota > Alphaproteobacteria > Rhizobiales > NORP267 > NORP267. Next base: position 4,137 of record JAESRU010000054.1, read on the forward strand.
CGCACGGTTTGCAGACATATCTGGAGCAAAAACCCATTGCAGACGCTGAAGTAGGGGACATTTTACTGTTCCGGTTGAAACCAGATGGCTTTGCCCGACACGCGGCGATTTTAAGTAGTCCCGACCAGATGATCCATGCCTGGGAACGGTCCCCGGTTTGTGAAGTATCTCTGGGCCGCTTTTGGCGCAAACGTCTCGTGGATGTTTTCTCATTTCCTGAAAAAGGCTGACACATGGCTACTCTTTTATTGCAAGTCGCAGGCCAAGCGGCGGGGTCTTTGCTTGGCCCTCTCGGCGCGATTGCCGGCCGGGCAGCTGGTGCGCTGGTTGGAAATTTAATCGACCAGAGCTTGCTCGCCAGACTGGGTCCAACCCGTTCGGTGGAAGGCCCGCGGCTAAATGATCTGGGTGTGCAATCTTCAAGCGAAGGCTCGCCGATCCCTCGCCTATATGGTCGCGCCAGACTGTCCGGTGAAGTTATCTGGGCAACCAGATTTGAAGAAAGTATCGTAACCAACACCACCCGCTCAAGTTCAAAAGGCGGGTCTGGCAGCAAGACGCAAACCACCACGTATTTTTATTTTGGCAATTTTGCAATCGGGCTTTGCGAAGGTGAAATCAGTCGGGTCGGACGTATCTGGGCAGACGGCAAATTGCTTGATGTTCGCGATATTACTTTTCGGGTCCATTTGGGTGCCGAAGACCAGCTCCCAGACCCATTGATTGAAGCCAAGGAAGGTGCGGGCGACGCGCCGGCCTATCGGGGGCTTGCCTACATTGTTTTTGACCGCCTGCCTTTGGAGCAATTCGGCAACCGTATCCCTCAACTCTCAATTGAAGTGTTCCGCGCGGTTGATGATCTGGAAGGCCGCATTCGTGCGGTAACCGTTATTCCAGGCGCAACGGAATTTGGCTACCATACAGCAGAGGTGCAACGGGTCACTGGCCCTGGAAAAACCGAGAGCGAAAATGTCCATTCCGGCGGTGGCCGCAGCGACTGGACCGCTGCAATTGATGATCTTCAGGCTGCTTGCCCTAATCTGGAATCTGTTGCCCTGGTTGTTGCCTGGTTTGGCAATGATCTGCGCTGTGGCACTTGTTTGCTGAAGCCTGGGGTTGATGCGCCCTCAAAATTTACGACCGGGGATATTTGGGAGGTAAACGGGGTTACAAGGACCCTTGCCCATCAGGTTAGCCTGGTCGCGGGGCGGGCAGCATTTGGCGGTACGCCGTCTGATGCGTCTGTATTGGCGGCGATAGCAGACTTGAAAGCGCGCGGTCTGAAAGTGCTATTCTATCCATTTTTGATGATGGATGTGCCCTCGGGTAACGGCCTCCCCGATCCCTATTCCGGATCACCTGATCAGCCGGCATACCCATGGCGCGGGTCGATCACTTGCGATCCGGCACCGGGTGTTTCCGGGACGGTTGATAAAACCCCAGCCGCCACTGCTCAAATTGATGGATTTTTCGGGAACGCCCAACCGGGTGACTTTAATATCAGTGGCGCAAACGTGACCTATATCGGGTCAGTGGAATGGTCGCTTCGGCGCATGGTGCTGCATTATGCCCATCTTTGCACAATTGCTGGCGGCGTTGACCGCTTTCTCATCGGCTCGGAATACCGAAATCTGCTGACGGTTCGTGATAGTGCAGACCATTATCCAGGCGTCACCCAAATGGCCACGCTCGCGGGTGATGTGAAAACATTGCTTGGCGCGTCGGCGGAAATTTCCTACGCCGCTGACTGGTCCGAATATTTMRGYYRCCRWCCKCNAKGRCSKNTCAWWYSAKNGKCKKYKWKSWTSTSGAYSMGSKCKRKKYKRRYMGCMATATCGATTTTTTAGGCATCGACAATTATATGCCATTTTCCGATTGGCGCGATGGCACCGGCCATCTTGATCGTGTTGCCGGAGCGCAAAATATTTACGATCTCGATTATTTGCGCGGCAACGTTGTGGGCGGGGAGGGGTATGACTGGTTCTATGGGTCGCAAGCCGATCGCGATAGCCAGACAAGAATTCTGATCACCGATGGTGCTCATCAAAAGCCGTGGGTTTTTCGCTACAAAGACCTGAAAAACTGGTGGGAGAACGCTCATTTTGATCGTCCCGGCGGTATAGAAAGCACAAATCCGACGGTTTGGACGCCGCAATCAAAACCGATTGTCTTTACCGAAGCAGGTTGCCCGGCGGTTGATAAAGGCACCAACCAGCCAAATGTTTTTGTTGATGCAAAATCTTCAGAAAGCGCGTTGCCCTATTATTCGTCAGGTATTCGCGATGATCTTATTCAGCGTCGGTATCTGGAAGCATTATTGTCTTATTGGGATACGAGCGACCCCGCTCATGTGTTGGGCAACAATCCGGTATCATCGGTTTATGGCGGGCCGATGGTTGAGGCCAGCTCGACCCATATCTGGACMTGGGATGCGCGTCCATWTCCYTAYTTYCCRCAATTGGTATCGGTCTGGTCAGATGGACTAAATTGGGACCGGGGTCACTGGATTTCCGGTCGCATGGGGTCGGCTCCGCTCAGCCAACTGGTTTCGGCGATTCTGACAGACTATGATTTTACGGATTTCGAAACCGGTAGTTTATTGGGCATCGCAGACGGTTTCATTATCGACCGGGTCATGTCAGCGCGTCAGGCATTGGAACCGCTGAGTCTGGCGTTTTTTTTTGATGCCCTCGAAAGCGATGGAATCATAACATTTGCGCGGCGCGACAGTGATGCTGTTTTAAGCGTGACCGAAGATGATCTGGTTCCGTCCGGCAACGATGACCGTCTCAGTTTGACCAGGGCCCAGGAAAGCGAATTGCCTGTCGCCGTGCAATTGAGCCATATCGATTCAGCCGCAGATTATCGCCGCTCGGCTGTGGAATCCAGACGCCTTGTAGGTTTAAGCAGACGCGACGCCGCTGCAACRRTGCCCATCATCATGCCCTATGAGCGCGCCCAGCAAATGGCRGATATCTGGCTTCAGGATATCTGGTCAGGYCGCGAACAGGCGCGATTTTCGCTGCCACCATCGCGGCTTGCAATCGAAGTTGGGGACAATATCCATGTTTCCGGGCCTTCGGGATCTCATCATCTCCGAATAGGTGAAATTCGTGCCGGAGCATTTCTTGAAATTGAAGCACGTTCGATTGAGCCTTCTATTTATGAAACCGGCCCGGCCGTACAGCGTAATATTGAACCGGATATCAGTCCAAATTTTGGAACGCCCGATATGGCATTCCTGGATTTGCCGCTCTTTGGAGGATCGGACAATGTGGGCGGACCAACGATTGCAGGTGCCGCAGATCCTTGGCCTGGAAGCCTTGCAGTTTATCGGTCTCGGTCTGAAAGTTCGCTGGAATTGGCGAGCATTGTGGAAGCGCCGGCGACCATGGGATTGTCAGGCGACATATTCCTGGGAGGACCGGCGAGTAGGTGGGATCGTGCAAATGTTCTGCGCATCATTCTCTCCAATGGAATATTGTCTTCGGCCCCCGAAATAGAAATCCTGTCTGGAGCCAATTTGGCCGCGATTGGTCCAGAAAATGGACCGTACGAAATTATGCAATTCGCCAACGCGGAATTGATCGGGCCGGATACCTGGGATTTAGCCAACTTGCTTCGCGGCCTTTTTGGTACCGAATGGGCAATGCAATCAATTCTTGCGCCTGGTGCCCGGTTTGTTYTGCTGGACGGGGCGGTGACCAACCTCCCGGTTGATCAAGGCGACATCRGTGTTGCTCTTGATTATCGCTTTGGACCGGCCAGCCATGCCCCGGATGCATCCAGTTACGGAGACGTGACTTTTTCTGCTGGTGGAATAGCAGAAAAACCCCTGAGCCCGGTTCATTTTTCAACGAGCCGTGTCGGCAATGACATAGCAATCAACTGGACCAGGCGTGGCCGAATCTCGGCTGACGGATGGGATCAAGTTGAAATTCCACTGGGTGAAATCAACGAACAATATGAGCTGGACATTTTTGATGGTGCGACGTTGCTTCGCACAATTTCGGCCACGACCACAACGATAACCTACAGCGAAGCCGAGCAGATTGCTGACTGGGGTGGCTCGGCGGCAAATTTTGATATTGCGCTCTATCAACTTGGCGAAACGGTTGGCCGTGGTGTTCCTCTAAAGGAGACAGTGAATGTCTGAATCAACTTCGTTAAAATTGAAATTTTTGGAAGCATCTCAAGCTCAGAAACATGTAACTCACAATGAAGCATTGCAGACGCTCGATGTGCTGGTGCAGCTCAATGTCCTGGACCGTGACGTTTCTGCCCCGCCAACAAGTCCGGGAGAGGGCGATCGCTATATCGTTGCTGCGTCCGCAACCGCCGACTGGTTGGACCAGGCAAATTCAATCGCTGCTTGGCAAGACGGAGCATGGCGGTTTTTTGTTCCGGAAACAGGGTGGTCGGCATGGGTTGTCGATGAAGCAAGTAATGTTCAGTTTGATGGATYGGAYTGGGTAATTGTCGCTTCYGGTCAATCCGGGGCTGCCACAACCTTTGGCATCAACACTGTTGCGGACGAGGTCAATCGCCTGGCGGTCGCATCAGACGCCATATTGTTCAATCACGACGGCAACGGTGTCCAGGCCAAGCTCAATAAAAACGCAACGGCAGATACCGCCTCGCTTTTGTACCAAACAGGTWTTTCGGGGCGCGCTGAAATTGGCCTGGCAGGCAATGACGATTTGAGTTTCAAAGTCTCAAGCGACGGCGCAACCTGGTTTGAATCGCTCCGTGTTGATGGGGCATCTGGAAATGTGGCAATGCCGCTAGGGCTCACGACCTATTCTGTCAAYAACGGGGCGTTGGCCGGGTTTCGAAATCTACTGATAAATGGATGCTTTCGCATCTGGCAACGGGGAACGAATGCGGCGCACACCGGTGGTTATTCCTATGATGGCCCGGACCGRTGGGGCGGGCGCCGGGACGGCAATGTTTCCGGAATGAGTATTTCACAACAGGCYGGAGACAAYGCGCAATATGYGCTCCGTACCCAGCGCGACACAGGCAATACCGCCAGCGAATTTCTCTTGGTGTCTACTGCGCTCGAAACTGCAGATGCAATCCCGTTGCAAGGCCGCCCGGTTACATTGTCATTTCGGGCACGCGCCGGGGCRTCATTCAGTGCCGCTTCAAATCAAATTGATGTCAAAATTCAGTCAGGAWCTGGAATCGATCAACGCYTGGACGAAAGCTTTACCGGGGATGAAATTGTTGCATCTGATGTGATTACATTGACCACCGTTTGGCAGGAATTCAACCTGTCAGGAACAGTGTCTGGAGCTGCGTCAGGATTGGGCGTTAGTTTTAAATTCTCTCCGACAGGGACAGCGGGTGCAGACGACTGGTTYGAAATMGAGCARGCGCAACTCGAAGTAGGGACCCTGGCTACGCCCTTTGAATTGCGGCCCTTTGCCATCGAAGAGCAAATGTGCATGCGATACTTTGAGCGCTGGACTCTAAGTGCTGGTACGGCCGTGGCAATAGTAACCGGGCGGAGCTCGGTTGTGACCAGCGGGGTTATAAAATATGCAACGAAACGCATAATACCGACATTTACAGAAACCGGTACGTGGGACTTGTTCGGCATTGGAGGGGACACGAACTCCATCAGTTTCTTCCAACCTTCCCAGGTTCTTTCCGTGATCGATATAGTCACAACGGGAACCACAATCGCATTATTGAATTCCTATGTATTAGCAAATTCTTCAGGTGGATTTATTGAAATTGATGCGGAGTTGATATGATGAAAACTTTGAAATGGATGGACGAAGCTCAAACAATGGCTCTTCTTGACGATGGCGAGGGGAAAAGAACTTCGATCCCAACTGATCACCCGATGCTGGCAGAATTGCTGGCGACTGGACTTGTGATCGCGGACTATACAGCGCCGGTCGAACTTCCCGCCAGATTGCCGAAATTGCTGGTGATCGACCGGCTTCAAACTGCCGGAAAATTTGGCGCCGCGCTCGCAGCGTTGAATGCAAACCCGTTAAACTATGAGCGCTGGTCCGCCTCCAACACGGTTGATGTTGAAGACGTGGACGTGCTTGGCTTGCTCGCTGCAATCAACGCCGATGTGAATGAGATATTGGCTCCGGAATAGTCTCCAAATAGAGGAAATTTCACAAAAGGAATAAATCTATGAAATCGACGTTTCTTACCGCCCTTGTGGCGGTTTTTTTGTGCCAGGTCCCGGCAAAAGCTGAGCCGACAATCTGTGTCGAAACTGAAATTCTGGCAGAGGCACATGTTCTTGTTTTTGCGCCCTGGAACCAGGTCCGACTGACGGGATCTGAAGTTCAAACGTGGCTTGAATTATTCAACGCGATACCACCGGAAACCAGCTTTCAGGCAGATGAAGTCATCTTTCAGGATTTGGGCAACGGTCATCTTGCGATCCTTCTATCGCGCAATGGAGATGTCTGTCAGCGCTTTGCAATCGACGCGCGTATTCATCTGAACATTCTGAACGAAATCGCCCGGACCCAGAGTTAGGATCACACAATGCAAGCCATGCATACCATGCAGAAAGCTTTGAAATCGGCTGGCATTGGCTGGACATATGAGAGCCAGAGACCTGCCGGAGAACCAATTTAATCTGAATTGGTGCGGGTAACGCAAAAAGGATTGGCCAGGCTGGCCGTGCTGTTGAATTAGAAACCCCTCGCATTCCAATGCCAGCGCCGTTAGTTTCATCGCTGAAAGCAATGGATTTTGAGCGCTGAATGAAAAGATTGAACAAAGAAAAGAATGCAATTCAAGTTCGGATACATCAGCGAAGGTGGTGGATTTCATTGTGCCGGCAGCGTGATCAACATTGGCGTAAAATCACGGGTAATAAAAGAGAGCCGGTAGAACAAACAGTTATCAAGACACCGAGTGTGTTGAGCATTTCTCGAAACGGGAAAGCTACGCTTGAATTTTTTGAGCAATTGAAATCGGTGGCGTTGCTGCAGTGTAAGAAAGTGTTGAGCAAGGGGCGATGGTACCCGAAGCAGCTGCACATAGATCTATCAACAATTTCGACAATTTCCGTACCGACAGCGGTAATCTTATCCGCTGAATTGCATCGTTGGAGTATTCTGAAAGACATAGTTCTGCAGCCAAAAAAATTATCAGCATGGAGCCCTCGGGTGCGACACTTGCTCGTAGAGCTCGGTTGCTTTCGCTTACTCGGTATTSCKSRWWKAKMTWYMRMSSWTRYGKYWSAYRSGKMMSRMCKTKMKWKAYMRTYTGWATWGCCCCTAGAWTTGTAGACACCTTGYMMCCTAAAAATGAGGNCAAGGAGWYCAWCATGGGCAARSYACGATTTACMGAAGAWTTCAAGATTGAKGCMATCAARCAGATYAYCGAACGGGGYTATYCKGTWGCGGAWGTTTCGMRRCGCCTGGGCGTSAGCACGCACTCGCTGTAYGCGTGGATAAAGCGATATTCAGCTCCKCCCGGCAYTGTKGCAAAGGATGATCAGTCCTCGGAGATAAGACGGCTGAAGCAGGAGCTGGCCCGTGTCACCGAGGAGCGTGACATACTAAAAAAAGCCACCGCGTACTTCGCTCAAGGACACATCAAGGATGCAAAATGAGGTACGCGTTTATCAAGGTGCATCGTCTCTGGTTCCATGTCCGTACCATGTGCCGGATGCTTTGCGTGCACCCCAGCGGGTTTTACGCATGGCTCAAGAAGCCGTTCAGCAAACGGGCCATTGAAGACACACGACAGACAGAGCTGCTCAAAGATGCATGGGAAGACAGCGGCAAGGTCTATGGGTATCGCAAGCTTCACGATGATCTTCTGGATCAGGGCGAGACCTGTTGCCCGAACCGAGTGGCGAGATTGGCCAGGCTGGCAGGGATCAAGGCGCAGATTGGCTACAAACGACGTGCAGGCAAGTATGGTGGCCGACCTTCAATCGCTGTCGACAACACGCTGGACAGGCAGTTTGAAGTCGCTAGTCCAGACCGCGTTTGGGTCACCGATATTACTTATATCAAAACCTACGAGGGGTCATCATTCCATGATCACAGACCCGGAAATTTCCGACCTGTTGGATGGGGCCGAAGCTGATTTGCATTTGGACAACTG
>JAESRU010000185.1 GCA_016764455.1 Hyphomicrobiales bacterium
CCTATCTTTGCCATACATAATTTTGGAGAGGAAATAACCCTTGATGCAGTTCAGGCCCTTATTGACCGGTGCATCCGGATCACCCTGGGTGGCGACAATGCGACCGTTTTTGGTGCCGATCAAAACACCGCAACCGGTGCCACAGAAACGACACGCGCCCTTATCCCAACGAATATCGTCAATATGCGACGATGCTTCGGCGATTTTCGGCCCCGATAATGTCGTGCCCGCCACCGTGGCCGCGGCCAGGGCGGCCTGTGTCTTGATAAAATCCCGTCTTGTAATGGTCATGATACCTGCTCCCCTGCGCGGCTGTCCTGATCGAAATGATTATGCGTGTAGCCCGCGCGCGGTTGATGAGTTATTCCGGCACCCGCTATGAATTAGCCACAACATACGCACTCCATCGTCAATTTCTTTTCGCCGATATCAACGAAATCGAGCGGTCTCCGGTCGGGGTTCATGTCGACCGGCTGAACTCGGTAGACAGGATACGGGAATTTCGCGGCGGTGAAGCGGCATGTGCAATCCTGGACCTTCCTTTCTCCATTCTGTTTTTAGCGGTTGTCGCCTGGATCGCACCAGCAATCGCAATCGCGCTGGCATTGATGATGCTGGTAGCCATTTCGGCCTCGCGCCGGCTCACCAAAGCCTCCGAGGAACTTGCATCGCAACGTGCCGATGTGGAAAGCCGACGCCATTCATTCCTGATTGAAGTTTTGACCAGAATTGAGACGATAAAGAGTATCGGGATCGGTGGTTTCATGGAGCGGCGCTACGAACGATTGATGAAATCGAGCGCAATCCTGACGGGCGCTCATACCGCGACCTCCAATACAGCCCAGGGGCTTATGGGGGCAACATCGCAGATAACACCCGTCCTGGTCGGCGCCGTGGGTGCCATTTTGGTATCAGCAAATTCTATCACCGTTGGCGCGATGGCGGCAGTCATTTTGTTATCTGGACGGGCCGTTCAACCGATCATGAGGCTTGAAGCGCTGGTGACGGGAAATCTGAATACCAAACGACTGGAAAGCGATGTCAAAAGTATTCTCGATATTCCTGTTGCGCGGCGCGGGGATGCCCATCTCGATTCAATCGAAACGCTGAGCCTGAACGATGTCGCCTATATTGAAACCACGAATGGCGGGCACCTTCTCAACGAAAATAATATAGAAATTCGCCGCGGGGAGATTATTGGAATTCTTGGTGCGAATGGTTCGGGAAAATCTGCAATCATCTCATTGATGGCAGGCCAGATGTCTCCCGACCTGGGTAAAGTTCTCATCAATGGTCGCAATATCCTCGATTTCCCACCGTCTTTGGTCGCATCGCATATCGCGCTTTTATCCCAGCGACCAACTCTTTTGGAAGGTACAATCCTCGAAAACATGACCAGGTTCCGACCGGACCTGTATACCGAGGAGGCTGTCGAAATAGCGACAGCGCTTGGAATGGACGACTATTTTTCGTCCCATCCCAAGGGATTGACGCTCAATATTAGGCGCGGTGTAAATCTCGGCTTGCCATCGTCAATCATCGAACGTGTGTCGCTTGTTGCGGCATTGCTTGGTAAACCGAGCCTTATTTTATTTGACGAAGCCAAYTCGGCGCAAGATCGCGAAAGTGATGATCTYCTTCGYGAATATCTAGGATCCCGGGGCAGCGAMGCAGCTGTGGTTCTGGTCAGCCAGCGTCCATCGTACCATGCGATTTGTGACCGTTTGTATCGGATCGAGAATGGGCAGCTAATTGAGCAAAAAGAAGGGCCGCACTCCGTCCCGCATAACATCATACATAACGCCCCGGCGGCCAAATTGCAGGGCCTTGCGGTATGACTTTTCAGCCAGGCAACATGACGGGAAATGCCCCTGCACAATCCAGCGTACATGAAATGCAGCAACGGGTTCTCTCGGCCTTTGGTGGCGAGGAAGTCGAGAAAACGAGTAAAGTTTTCGAGCGTTTGCGGAAGGGCATGGTTGCGGGGGAGATATGCGGGAAACCCTTGGCCGACGCCGAGGCAGCATGTCTGGTTGAATTGCTTGAGCGGCTTGGCTGGGTGCCATCGATTGAATTGTTTATCCAGGCAATGCCGCATTTCCCGGAAGACTTTGGCGTTACCGATCTGCGTGAAGTCTGTGGGCGGCTTGGTTTCACCAGCGAAGAGACAATTCTGAACGCCAACGAAATTGAGCAGGGTTTGCTGCCGGGTCTTGTGCTCGATATTGGGCCGAACCCTATGATTATAGATCATGAACTGGCCACGGGCCTGGTTCTGATTGATCCGCTCAGCGGACAAAAGCAGCCATTGCACTCCACAAAAAAATTAAAACTGGTCCTGTTTAGACCAATTGCCGCCAAAGATCCCAATGGCATGAACAAGTCATGGTTCGGGGTTTTGCGCCGCCATTTCAACAAAACTTTTTTACTTCTTTTGGGGCTCACATTTCTGATCAATATGATGGTTATCGCAACCTCGCTGACAGTTATGGCAATTTACGATTCAGTATTGCCGGCCGGGGCAATGGATACGCTGGCGGCCATTGTTTTTGGCGTAGCGGTGGCATTTTTGTGTGAGCTGTGGCTGCGCCGCGTCCGCGCCCGCACCATCGGTTATCTTGCTGCGCGGCTTGAATATCTGATCAGCAGCAGTATCTTTGCCAAATTGATCGCGCTGCCGCTGGATATGGTTGCCAATGTTCCTGTCGGCAGCCAGATTGCGCGGCTCAAGCAATTTGAGACAATCCGCGATCTCGTTACGGGCGCTTTGGTCACGGTCGGCCTGGAAATCCCGTTCGTGTTCTTGTTCATCGGATTTTTGTTCCTGATGGGTGGTCCGCTTGGGTTTGTACCTGTCGCCCTGATAGGGGTTTATGCTCTGGTTGCCTTGCTGATGTTTCCAATTGTTCGTCGCTTGTCGGCTGAGGCCAGCCATGAGCGTTCGGAGCAATATCGGTTGGTCCTGGATACGTTATCCAATCTCCGCACAATCCGTAGTCTTGGATGTGAGGAATTTTGGYTGGCGCGTATTTCAGACGGTTCTGTCAAACTTTCACGGGCCAAACGCAATGCGCGGGAAGCGAACCGGATCTTGTCTACGCTGTCATCAGCAGCAGTACCCCTAACCGGCGGGGCAACCGTCTTTCTGGGGGCTCTCATGGTAATGGATCAGACCCTTACCGTTGGCAGTCTCATAGCTTGCATGATCGTCGTTTGGCGGATTATTACGCCGGTCCAGCAAGGTATGCTCCTGCTGTCAGGCTACGCAGATTTGTCACGGCAGGTCAGCCAACTTGATCGTCTGATGGCGATGCCCGATGAAGTTGGAATTGAAGACCACACAGTCCATAAAACGCTCGTCGGTGCTCTTGGTTTCGAGCGCCTGACATTTCGATATCGGGATACAATTGAACCTTCGCTACTCGGCGTACAACTTGATATTGGAGCGGGCGAGCTTGTGGCCATTGGCGGTTCTTCTGGTGCTGGAAAAACAACCTTCCTCCGTATGATCCTCAATCTTTATCAACCACAATCCGGGGCGGTGACGATTGACGGGAAAAACATCCGCCAAATCCCCGTTTCRGCAATTCGATCTGCAATTGGATATGTTCCCCAAACGCCATCATCGTTTCATGGCACCATTGCCCAGAATTTGAGGCTGGCAGCCCCGGCTGCGAGCGATACGGAACTTCATGAATTAGCCGCAGAATTTGGCGTCTTGGAGAGTATTTTGGAGTTACCCAATGGCTTTGACAGTCATCTCCATGAGTTTGAACAAATGAGAATGGCACAGGGATTAATGCAGGTACTCTCGCTGATGCAGGCACTTTTGCGTCGCCCGGCCATCCTGCTGCTRGACGAACCTGCAAAATCTCTTGATCCGGTATTGGAGCAGGCATTTCTCAAGGTTCTTGAAAGGCTTCGTGGCAAGACAACGACCATCATGGTGACCCATCGTCCAAGCCATATGCGCATGGCCGACCGGGTCATAATATTYGATMGGGGTCAGGTRGTMCAAAATGGCCCGCCTCAACCAGAAGAACAAAAGGTGCCAGCGTGATTTTATTGTTAAAACGCCTTTTTTCCTTCGTCGGTTCAGCAGGGGGACTGTTGAACCCCACCGATGTGGCGGTCTATCAGGCAGATATGGTCGCGACCGGTATCTTGATCGAGGAACGCCGGCAAACCAAGCTGGCAAGGAATGTAATCTACACCTGTGGTGTGATGATTGTCGTTTTCTTTATCTGGACCTCATTGACCCCGGTGCATGAAATTATTTCAGGGCAAGGCCAGATTTTGCCAGGTGGACTGGTTACAAATATTCAAAACCTGGAAGGTGGTATTGTTTCCGAAGTCATGGTCGCTCCGGGTGACAGAGTTCAGGTCAATGATATTCTTGTTAGTATAGACACAACAACCAGCAGGGCCGAGTTGGCGAAAGCCCGGGCTCGGCTTGAATCCGTTAACCTAAGTATATCCCGGTTGCGGGGTCTGGCAGGAGGACCGCCGGCTGGTTCGTCCGATTCTGATATGCCTTCAGGCAGCATTCCCAACAGTTGGTCACTCCGTGGGGCGGTCAATGAAGTGCCACTTGAACGGCCGGTATTTGAAATAACACTCCAGCGGTTGGTCGACAGCCAGGCGGCAGCTGCAGAAAGTGCAGAACATTTCAGAACCGCTCAGCAAGACGTGATTGTTGCCGACATATTGGCAAAGGAAGCCGAACTTTCAGGACTTGTTATCGAACAGCAAAAGACCCGCGAGGAGCTGGCAATCATCAATCGGCAATTGGAAGATTACCGCGCCGCCCTGCAAACAGGCGCCATCAGCCGTCGTGAGCGCGACAATGTAGAACGTGAAAAACTCGCACTCGAGCGCGATAGCGCCAGGTTGGATGGTCAGGTGGCTGCGGCACACGTGGGGATAGATCAAGCCAAGGCCCGGGAAACTGAACTTTTGGCCAGAATTCGCAATGAGTCGTTGATCAATATTACCCAACTGGAAACCGAACGTGCAGAAACCAATGCGCTGATCCAACAATTGGAGGATCGCGTATTGCGCCAAAGTATCACGTCGCCAGTTACAGGCATTGTTCATGTCGTTAATTTTCACGAGAGAGGGGATGTCATCTCACCTGGCGATACAATTCTTGAGATTGTCCCTGAAGGCGGCCAATCATTCGCCCAAGTCGAAATTCCTGCTGAGAAAATTGGTAATATCCATGTTGGCATGGAAGCGAACATCAAAGTCATGACTTATGACTTTACCCGTTTTGGTGGCATTGATGCCATTGTCCAATATGTTTCACCGACGAGCGTGATAAACGATGAGGGGCAGCCGGTGTTCCAGATCAATCTCCAGCTGTCCAGTGACTTTGTTGGTCCGGAAAGCGCCCAGCGGCGTATCAATCCCGGTATGACTGTAATGGCCGATGTCGCCACCGGCACAAAGTCGATTCTTCATTATCTGCTTCGACCTCTCAGAGCGTTATCTGATCGCGCTTTGACAGAGTCTTGATATTTGGTCAGCAGACCAACCAGCAAAGATCGCGTTTATTTGCGCCAACGTATTTAAGTAAAATGCGGTCTCTAAGATGAAAATCAGAGTATAAGTTGATATGCATGCGATATAAAAATATCACATAAGTTCAACAGCTTAATAGAAAATTAGGGTTAACAATCTACCAATTCGGTATGATTAGGTTGACCGTGGATCAATTGTTGGAAAAATGCTGCTGTCGGGTTCATATCCGGGCAGCTATTGCTATTCTTGCAATCGGTACACTTACAGCCTGTGCCGATTCTCGCGCAAGGCGTGCCGAGGCTACCAATTCGACCATTACAGGGTCTGTTGCAACAAATCCGGATGTGTTGGCCGCAAGCGAGCGGCTTAATCAGTCGTCCGCACGGGTCGACGCGGCACGGTCTGCAATGTTTCCAACGCTCGATCTAAACGCGGGCATTGGTGTGACCTCTGACGATAATTCAGGTTCGGATGATACCCAGCGTAGCGTCGGGTTTCGGATTGCCATGCCACTGTTTAACGGCTTTTCCAATTTGAATTCAATACGCGGCGCCGAAGCCGAAAACCGGGCCGCAGAACAATCCTACGATTTTACRCGTGACAAAGCCGTGGTGGACCTGGTGTCTTCTATCGCAGAGGTTGAACGTGATCAAAAGGCAGTTGGCATTCGCGAAACCGAACTTGCAGGCCTCAGCCGTTTTCTCAGTGAGGCCAGGCAGCGCCAAACGGCCGGGATCATATCGGCAACCGATGTGCATCAAATCGAAACCCAGCTTGAGGCTACCCGAGCCAGTTTGTCGCAAGCGAGAGCAGCATTGCTGACTAGCAGGGCCCGGCRTATTTCTCTTGCGGGTGTGTCGGGATTGGGAAATCTATCAGTCTTTGATATCGGATCATTTTTACCAGCGTCCGAAGCCGAAGCGATTGCGCGTGCGGTCGCAAATAATGCATCTTTGAAGGAATCCGCTTGGCGGCAGGAAGCAGCCAGTCGACAAGTTGGAGTGGCGCAAGGGGCATTCCTGCCAAATGCGGATTTTTCGGTGAATGGTGACCATAATCCGGACCGGACAATTGCAGCCGGTATTCCTGATCAGGACGATTTGGAATTACGGATCRATATCACCATCCCGCTCTTTGACGGAGGCGCCCGGCGCGCCGAAGTTGCATTTGCGAGATCCGCCTTTCGCGAAAGCGGCTACATTTATCAAGCCGCCCGCCGTGATCTTGTTTTGACTATTCAGAGCATCTGGGCAAGGACGCAAGCTGCGCGCGAAATAACGCGTTTTGCTGAACGCAGGTTGGATTCATCCCGCCATGCTTTTACCGGAGTACGTGATGGCCGCCGGATTGGTGCGCGTTCGGTTCGYGATGAACTCGAAGCCCGGCGTGACGTTCAGGATGCCGAATTATCGCTTTATGATGCCCGCTACACGGAAATCGTCGCACAGCATCAACTTCTTCTTCAGATGGGAAATGCAAACGCAGTTTACGGTCAGGGCCCGGCATTGCCGCAATAAGAACCTGCACGGATACAAATATTGTGGTTGAAAATCTCTATTCTAGAACTGAATTGCCCCTGGAATTGTAGACATCTTGCCTCTTAAAAATCGGCCAAGGAGATTGTCATGGGCTAGGTCCAGGGATGACGCAGGTTGCCTGCACAATCCGTTTGGCCCTCAATATGCGTCCACCGGCACCAGAAATGATAGCAGAAATTGCTACATAAGCAGCGGCTGGACGCGTGATCCTGCATAAACTTCGTATTCTACAGCACCCAGAAAAAATCGTTTATGCCAGCAAACCCTACCAGTATTTCTGGATTGGAAGGGCCAGCTTTACCTACGGTCACAGCATTCCATGACCAAGGCAAAGCCGACTTTATCAATGGCAGCCGATACCAAAATCGGCCTGCTCTCCCTCAATGGCCGGCCAAGTCGTTCCATTCAGGCAGCAACACGATAGAGTTTGGGTTGAAGCCCATATCTTTCAGCGTTTCGATTGAAGCAWTCACTTCCTGGCTCTGCAAATCGACAACAGAGATGGACCCATCGCGCATATTAGGCAGGTTGATAAACGAATTCTGCACAAACCCGTAACGCCAATCTCTTGTAAAGGCCACGTGGTGGGCGCCTTCCGCTGTTGCAATTGTGCTTAACAATTTCGGTTCTTCTGCATTTTCCGAAATATCAAAGATATGCAAATTGCCAGGGCTGGACGTTGTAACGTACATGCGGTCTGCGGCTGGATTAAAATAGATTTCCAGAGGAACTCCGGTTTCTGTTGATGCAAAATCAAACACTTCCATGACGTCAAAGTCATTGTTGTCTGGAACCCATGTTGCCAACCAGAGGCTGGCCCCAAACATGTTGGTGATATAAATTTGCGCCGGATCAGAATTCGGAATTCGTAGCAATTCAACTGGTGCGACGCCTGATGGTGATTCATCATCAGACACTTTGATTTGACTAAGCACCTTTAATGTACTGGCTTCGATAACACTGATAATTTCGTCTGGGGTACTAAGGTCTCCCGAGATCGTGCTGGTTACAAGAATCCGATCAATATCGCTTAGTACGACGATGCCATGTGGGTAAGTGCCGGGTAAAGAAATTGTCGCGCTGATGGTATCGGTCGCAGTGTCACCGACAAATACATTGCCCGAATTCATACAAGTCAGATACCAGGTCGTATTGTCTYCGGAAAAGACGATATCTTCTCCCATTTCACATCCCGGAACGTCAATTTTCCTGAGGCGATACGGATATTGGTCCAGCCGGAATACATAGATCTCACTTTTCCCCAACGCCGTCACATAGGCTTTTTCCATATTCTTGTCATAAAATATATGATGGGCTACGAGATCATTCGGCAAAGGTATATCCATAAGAATGTTGCCGAAATTTGGCGATTCCGGGTCCACATCGATAATGGCGATACCTTCAGTGCGAACATCCGGCACAGTAAGTTTTAAAGCCCTGAGAGATTCTACAGGTTTGCTCTCATAATTCACCATTGCGAGAATTTCGCTTTGGGAAGGATAGGTTGCAATCAGAACAGCAAAAATTGTGCCCATCAACAATGTAATAATTTTGGTCATAACAAATTTCCCCCGCTATATATTTTTAGATGATTTCCAAAAATATTTGAACTACATATTACTTATCATAAAAGACTTCGACTCGACAAATCCAATTTCCGAAACGGCTATACCGGGCCAAGCCCATCACTCTTTTTTTGAAATTTGTTGTTGCTGTATTTATCCTTTTGGTAGGAGTTAAAAAAATGTCTATTCAGGGCGGGCCGCCCCAAAATCCAAACTCTGGGAAACCAGATAAGAGAAATATTTCAATGGCGAGTTTTCCAGGCAAAATCTTCTGGAAACTGAAATCTAATTGCTGATCATTGGTTAGAGGCGATGCCGGTTTTAGAGAGCTATTGATGGGCCAGATACAATTCCGATTTACCCTTTTTGCTGCAGTAGCAACCTATTTTCTTTCTGTTGATATGCCAGTTTACGCACATTCTTTCGGCGTAAAATACGATCCGCCTTTRCCATTGTGGCTTTATCTAATCGGCGCTGGTGCGGCGATCRCACTTTCCTTTGTGATCATGTCAATTTCTGTGAAGCAACCGGCAAGGCCAATAGAAAAATATAGCGTCAGTCTAACTTCGATCCCGGTCCTCAGATTCATGGGGCACCGGACTTTTCTCTGTTTCGTTCAAATAATTGCCGTAATGGCTTTCTTTCTAATTCTAGCGATAAGCCTATTTGGCAGCACAGATCCGTTCAAAAATCTGGCGCCAACTTTTATCTGGGTGGTTTGGTGGGTCGGGATGGCGTTCATCTCTGGCCTCTTTGGAGATCTTTGGCGWCTGATTAACCCATGGGATATCCTGTTCTCCTGGGCGCAAAGCCTATTCAAGAATCGTAGCGAAYTTTRCGCCTATCCCGTAYGGCTCTCCTATTGGCCGGCATACTTATTGTTCTCGATTTTTGCCTGGCTGGAACTGATATCGGATCAAGGCGAACAGCCGCGATCACTTGCGACCCTCATCATGGTTTATTCCGCAATCACGTGGACAGGAATGGCCGTGTTTGGGCGGAAAATCTGGCTGCAGAGATGCGAGATATTTAGCGTTGCTTTCAGCCTGCTCGCACGCATGGCACCAATCGAGATCAAAGATGGCCAAGCATATATCCGGCCGTATGCGGTTGGCCTGCTTGATACCAAGCCAGTGCCATTCTCGATGGTCTGCTTTGTGTTGCTATTGCTGACCAGTGTCACCTTTGATGGCATATTGGAAACCCCTCTTTGGGGAATCATTCTCGATGCAATTGCCGAAAGTCAGGCTTTGCGCAGCACCCTGATAGCTCTACAAAGTTCAGGCGTAAATTTGGTGGTTTTGATCAAGACTGTGGCGTTGATCATCCTGCCGATTATATTTATTGCTACGTATGCACTCATTTGTGTCGGGATTTACCGAGCCGGGAATTATAGCGGGCGCTTTTACGATATTCTCGGCTATTTTGTACTATCTCTTGTGCCGATTGCGATTGCGTATCATCTGTCACATTACCTGTCATACCTGATGATTGCCGGTCAAAATATCATTCCTCTGGCRTCGGATCCGTTTGGGTTTGGTTGGGATCTTTTTGGCACCGCTTCATACCGGATTGATCTTGGGATCGTGAATGCAAGGTTGATTTGGATCGTRTCAGTAAGCGCGATCGTGGTTGGCCACGCTGTTGCAGTCTACATCGCCCATATTATGGCGTTGCGCGTATTCAATGATCGCGTGAGCGCATTTAAAAGCCAGATACCGATGCTCGTGCTGATGGTGTTTTATACCATGTTGAGCCTTTGGATATTGTCGCAACCAATTATTGCCTGATCAAATTCAGGCACTCAAACTGTAAAACCGCGGCGTTGAGAAATAGCACTTTTGTCCTAGCCACAGACTTCATCGAGGAAATCCAGAAAAACGCGGATGCGCGGTGAGGTCAGGCGGCGGCTTGGATGCACCACAGACAGGCTGGAGGCGGCATGATCGCATTCCAGGTTGGTGAAAACCTCGACCAGATGGCCTTGCGCTATCATCTCGCTGCAATAGCGCTCCGGCAACGGCGCTATGCCGGCACCATTCAGCAACGCCGTCCGCACGGCCAAGGGGTCGTTTACGCGAACAATGTTTCGGCTTAAATCCAGATTGAGCCGCCGCGCCCCGGCATGTGCCGGGAAACGGTTCATCGCGTAACGGGTTTCGCAGATTTGTATATGGGGGAGAATGTCTTCCGGGCGCGTGCCGAGCGGGTTGTGCGCAATATAAGCCGGGCTCGATACCCAGATCAGCTGGCCGACCATGAGTTGCTTCACGATCAATTCGCTGTCTTCCAGCGCACCGACCACGATGGCGATGTCGAACCGTTCTGAAATTATGTTGACGCCCTGGGAGGACACAAACAATTCAAGGTCGATTTCCGGATAGAATTTCCGGAATTCTATCAAACGTGGGGCTAAAAATTCCTGCACAAAGGCTGGTGGCGCAGCAACCGTGAGTTGCCCAGCAGGACGGGCGGCCAAACCTGAAATCATCGCATCGGCTTCGCGCGCCTGTTCAAGAATCAGAAGCGCTTTGTCGTAGAAGGCTTGTCCTTCGCGGGTGATCCTGAGGGCGCGGGAATTGCGCTCAAACAAGCGAACGCCAAGGGCTGATTCAAGCCGCGCTACCGATTGGCTGACGGTTGATTTCGGCATGTTCAAAGCCAGCCCGGCGGCGGTAATCCCGTTCTGCTCGACCACGGCGGCAAATATTGGTACATCGTCCAAAGCCCATTTCATAGATGATCCTATCGTTCGTAATTACAGACGAAGCGTTCTGTATAATGATATTGTCTATTATTCTAAGGTCAATATCCTTATCTTTTTCGGGGAACAGGTTCGGGGAACAGGTTCGGGG
This sequence comes from Hyphomicrobiales bacterium, assembly GCA_016764455.1. Taxonomy (GTDB): domain Bacteria; phylum Pseudomonadota; class Alphaproteobacteria; order Rhizobiales; family NORP267; genus NORP267. The sequence goes on from JAESRU010000185.1 coordinate 11,482, forward strand.
AACAGGAGAGATAAATGGCACGCATCATCGGAGGGATCGGCGTTTCGCATTCCCCAACCATCGGTTACGCCAAAGACACCAACAAGCAGGATGATCCGGCCTGGAAGCCAATTTTTGATGGCTTCGCCAAAGTGCGTGACTGGGTGCAGCGCAAGGATATCGATGTGTTGTTCATGATCTATAATGATCACATCACATCTTTTTTCTTTGACCATTATTCCACCTTCACCATGGGCATCGATGACGAATACAAGCCTGCCGATGAGGGCGGGAGCCCGCGTGATGTCGCGCCTGCAAAGGGCAATGCGGGCCTGTCGCAGCATGTGGCCATGGCGCTTTCGGCGGATGAATTCGATATGTCTTTCTTCCAGGGAAAACCGCTCGATCATGGTTGCCTGTCTCCGCTCTCGATGATGGGAGACGAGAACGGCCCTTGGCCGGGGTCGATCATTCCTTTGCAAGTGGGTGTGCTGCAATTGCCGATCCCGAACGCCAAACGGATGTGGAAGATGGGGAAATCTCTGCGCAAGGCAATCGAATCCTATCCAGAAGATTTGCGCGTGGCGATTATGGCGACCGGCGGTCTGTCGCATCAGGTTCATGGCGAGCGGGCCGGGTTCATCAACGAAGAATGGGACGATGAGTTCCTCGAATTGCTCGAAAAAGACCCGCAAAAATTGGTCAATATGCGGTTGGCCGACTATGTGGTCAAAGGCGGCATGGAAGGTGCTGAGGTCATTATGTGGTT
>JAESRU010000186.1 GCA_016764455.1 Hyphomicrobiales bacterium
CGCGAAGCACTTTCTGTTTTTTATGAAGTGCGCGACGTGCCCGGCATCAAGAAAAAGCCATCCACATCCGAGCTTCTCGACTGGATAAAATTGCTATTGAACGAGGATATCGACGAGACAACATTGCGCGAGCGAGACCCGAGCAAGCTGATCCCGCCTCTGCATGGTGCATTGTTAAAGAACGAGCAGGATATTCACCTGTTCGAACGCCTCGCCTTCATGAACAGGCGCGACAGAAACCAATAATCATCCCCTCCAGGGGGACAGGATTATTCTGTTTCGTCTGCCTCATCAGAATTGTCGGTGCTATCTGAGCCTTCCGGATCAGCAGGCTCAGCGGCATCGCCATCTTCTGAGTCATCGTCACCAGACTGTTCAGAATCATCCTTATCTTCTGCGGCTGATTTAGGTTCGTCGCTGTGCTCACCCTCAGAGGTATCTTTGTCATCATCTTCGGATTTAGGCTCATCGCTGCCCTCGTCGCCTGACATATCTTTATCGTCATCGCCAGATTTGGGTTCGTCGCTGTGCTCACCCTCAGAAGTATCTTTGTCTTCCTCACCAGATTTAGGTTCGTCGCTGTGCTCACCATCAGAGGTATCTTTGTCATCATCTTCGGATTTAGGCTCATCGCTGCCCTCGTCGCCTGACATATCTTTATCGTCATCGCCAGATTTGGGTTCGTCGCCACCCTCCTCACCGGACGTGTCTTTGTCATCATTTCCAGATTTAGGCTCATCGCGGCTCTCGTCGCCCGACATATCTTTATCATCATCGCCAGATTTGGGCTCGTCGCCACCGGCCTCACCAGACATGTCTTTATTTTCGTCCCGGCCTACCGCCTTGCCGTCATCATCGCTTGCACTTGTTTCGTCCTTGCCAGCTTCAGCTTCAGCATCACCAGTGTCTTTGCCACTATTCGCATCAACCGCAACGAGTAGACGTTCAATCCTGACCCGGGCCAATGTGGCGAAAACGCCTTCAGGGAAACTATCCAGATAGGTTGCAAATTCCGACGGATCATCAGAATCTTTAACGCTGTTCCAGAAAGCGACTTCAACTTCGGATGCAGCCTCTTCACTCGCAGAGCTAGTCTGTCCGTAAGCAATAGCACCAAAGGGCGTTGAAAAAGGTATGGGAGATGCCACTAGCGCTACAAAAGCCACGCCGGCAAACAGACGATTTATATGACGTTTATACGTCCCCAATTTGAAATTATATGGCACCATTCTCTCCCTTGCTATGCACCGCGATCAGTCTTGGCTGGTTCGGGCGGCACTATATCATTATTCAGTCTCCGGCGATATCCCGGCGAAAACGAAACTCGTCCAGGCCGTCGCGTGCCCGCATTAACCAATACACGCTCTGGGTTATCATCCGCGAAAAAATCCCGCCACCCCATTCTGCCCGATAGTGATCAAATAGATTTACCCGATCATCATTGTCACAAATTGCCCTTGCCACAATCAATCCACCCATGGCCGTTGTATTCAAGCCATGCCCGCCAAACGCGGTACAGGCCCAAATACCCGGACGGATTTCTCCGATAAGTGGCATCTTATGGGTGGCATAGCCCATCAGACCCGACCAGGCATGCTCAATTTCCACCTGCCCAAACTGAGGATATGTGCGTGCAATATCGCGCCGCATTTGCGAAGCCAGATATCGCGGTGGCCGGGTACCTGTTGTTATCCGTCCACCCCAGAGCAACCGGACCCCGTCACCCTTGTCCGGCAGCAGACGATAATAATTCCCGGCCCGTCTGGTGTCAGACACCGCCCCGGAAAAATTGATCGCATGATCAGGGCTGCCGGAAAACGGTTTTGTCACCACCACATGGGTAGCGACCGGCAACACACCGCGCCGGATTTCAGGAAAAATACGTTTCAGATATGCGCTACCGGCAACAATTACCTTGCCGCACCGCGCAGTCCCGCCATCCGTAACAATTTCAAATCTGTTTGTGTTTTCGCGAAACGCGACCACATTGCTGTTTTCAAAGATCGAAACGCCCGCTGCTAATGCCGCACCAGCCAGTTGCCGGGTATATTGCAGRGGATCCAGATGGAARGCRTCRGCATCATAAAGYCCYTGAAAATAGCGTTCCGACTTGAGCAGGGACCGAACCTTATCACTATCCATATATTCAAGCGGGCGGCCAAACTCTTCGCTAGACCGCTCGGCGCGCGCCATTATGGGAGCTGGGTCATCAAATCTCTGCGCGTTCAACCATCCTGAAACCGGATCGATATCTGTCATTGAAAATGTTTTGATAGCGTCTCGAATATAATTGACACCTTCGCGCGACAACCCCATCAACGTACGCGCATCATCAGCGCCAACGCGGGTGGATATTTTCTCGATTGATTCTGCAAACCCGGCTGAAACAAAGCCGCCATTTCGACCAGACGCACCGCAGCCCACACGCTCCGATTCAAATAGCGCTACTGATTTACCCCGTCGGACAATCTCAAGGGCGGCGGTAATGCCCGCAAGACCGCCGCCAATCACGGCAACATCAAAGCTGCTCTTGCCTGCAAAAGTGGCATATTCCGGTACCGCAGCCGATCTGGCCTGGTACCAACTATCAGGGTTGGTATTCATGCTGGAAGGAATTATCTTTACCCCATTCAAGTTGCAAGCATTCTGGCATGCCTTATTCTTGCGACAAGTCGTAATTGCGCATAGGTTCTGACGCCCGAACCAGGAGTATCCACTTGCCGATCAAAATTCCCAACAACCTGCCTGCTCGCGAAACACTTGCCGACGAGGGCATCATGGTCCTGACCGAGGACGCCGCGATCCGTCAGGATATTCGCCCGATGCGGATCGCGCTCCTKAACCTGATGCCTGACAAGGTGAAAACCGAGACCCAGATGGCACGGCTTATTGGCGCGACACCGTTGCAGGTTGAAATGACTTTGGTGCGGATGACCAATCATCAGACCAAGAATACGTCACAGGAACATATGCTGTCATTTTACCAGCCGTGGGAAGATATCCAAGACGAAAAATTTGACGGGCTGATCATTACCGGCGCGCCGGTGGAATTGTATGATTTCAAAGAGGTCACCTATTGGGATGAAATGACCCGGATTCTAGATTGGACCCAAAGCAATGTTCATACGACCATGAGCATTTGCTGGGGTGCGCAAGCAGCGATCCATCATTTTCACGGCGTACCAAAATACACCCTGCCACAGAAATCATTCGGTGTTTTCCGCCATCGCAACAGAAACCCCGCTTCGCCATACTTACGCGGGTTCAGTGATAATTTCTCGATCCCCGTTTCACGCTGGACCGAGGTGATCCGCAAGGACTTGCCGAAAGATCAGGGCCTGGAGGTTTTGATGGAATCCGATGAWGCCGGGCTKTGCCTGGTRAGCGATCCGGCACGGCGCTAYCTCTATATGTTCAATCACATTGAATATGACAGCAACACGCTGGGCGAAGAATTCTTGCGTGATCAGGGCAACAAGAACCCTGTTCAGATGCCCGCCAACTATTTCCCCGATGACGATTCAGGCGCGACGCCCGTCAACCGGTGGCGCAGCCAGGCCCATTTGTTTTTCGGCAACTGGATCAACGAAATGTATCAATCAACCCCGTTCAATCTCGATTTGATCGGGACCGACAAAAGCAAATAATCTCTATGCTTGATCTGTATCTTTTGCGCCACGCCAAATCCGACTGGACCGTACCTGGTCGCGGCGACAAGGATCGCATTCTGGCGGAGCGCGGCATCGCGAATGCAGGCGAGATCGGCGACTATATGAGCCGATCCTTCTATCTCCCTGATATGATTCTGTGTTCCGACGCAGCTAGAACCCGGCAAACTCTGGATCTGGTCACAAAGAATTGGCAACAGCCTGTTGAGACCATCTTTTCGGATCGAATTTATAGTGGCGGCGCACAGACCTATTTCAACCTGGTTCGGGAATTGCCGGWTCATWGTCAAAAAGCCATGCTGATCGGCCACAACCCGACGATCCACCAATTGGCGCTGGAGCTGGCCGGAGATGGGCCACCCAGCGACATTATGCAATTATCACTGAAATATCCCACATGCGGGCTGGCGGTTATTCGCTTTACCAACCCCGATTGGGCAGATATCGGTCAGGGAGATGGCCGCTTGATTGAATTCACAACACCAAAATCTTTGGGCCAATGAGCCGGGTTTTTAAGGGGACCAACTATGTCTGACGAATTGATTATTTCACGCAACGGCCACATTCTGGATATCCAGTTCAACCGCCCGGCCAAGAAAAACGCCCTGAAGCTGGATATGTATAGGGAAATCACCAGCGCTTTCGAGGCCGCCGAAGATGATYTGGATGTCCGCGTCATTCTGCTCCATGGCGCTGGCGGCACATTTACCTCCGGCAACGATATTGGTGATTTCCTTGCCAATCCGCCAAGGGATGAATCCGCCCCTGCCCTGCGCTTCATATCCACGATTGCACGCACCCATGTTCCAGTGATTGCGGCCATCGAAGGCGTTGCGATTGGCGTTGGCTCAACCATGCTGCTCCATTGTGATTATGTTCTGACAACCCCCGACGCCCGCTTGCAATTCCCCTTTGTCAATCTGGCGCTTCTGCCTGAAGCAGGTTCTACATATTTGCTACCTCGCCATCTGGGTTACACCAAAGCAGCCGAACTGACTTTGCTGGCGGAAGAATTTTCAGGCACCAAAGCCGTTGAATTGGGAATAGCCAGCCGCACTGTGGATGCGGCCGATCTGATGTCTGAAGCCATAAAGGTTGCTGAAAAAATTGCCGCCAAGCCGCCACAGGCCCTGCGCCTGACCAAAAAACTACTCAAAGGCGAGCAAGCCAAGGTCGATGCCGCAATTGTGGAAGAAAGCCGGCTGTTCGGACAACAATTGGCGTCACCAGAAGCCCGCGAAGCCTTTTCCGCTTTCATGGAAAAGAGAAAACCTGATTTTWMSWMWMTMRRMARCTAGRWSCWTWWYRYKMMMARKAGWRAMMWSMRWYWSSKKKTCMTTSAYYSRKWAASYWWYKCMRRCWWKWSMGRRYWWGWWTTTCYRYMRRRSMWSATCGCTGGCGATATTCCTGGTCCGACAATTGCCAAGGAGCTTTCTTTCTGGATTACAGAAGTTGGCAAAGGCTATGTTATTTTTGAAGGTGACCCCGGTCCGCATTTATTGAACCCGGTCGGCACCGTCCATGGCGGGTGGGCCTTGACCCTGATCGACAGCGTGACAGGGTGCGCCTGTCAATCGCTGCTACCAGCCGGGAAGATGTTCACAACTGTCGAGACCAAGGGAAATTTCTCAAGACCCATTATGCCAGATACCGGCCTGGTGGAAGCCCGCGCCGATGTTATCACCAATGGACGGCGCATTGTTACGACCCAAGCTCGTATCACTTCAAAGAAAACCGGAAAAATTTTGGCGCACGGCACCTCGACCCTGATCATTATCTAGAAATTGAACGCCTGTACCCACATTTCCAATTACCGATTATATTTGCGCTAATCTCAAAGCAAATAGATAAAWTTGAATGTCCTCTTTAAATATTTRGAGATCAAATTATGAGAAATTGCGAGGATGGAAAGAAACAAAACCCATCCGGTTGTTTCATCAAATCATTATTTTGGTTCGCTCGAAAGTTTACGCGGCATCGCCGCATTGCTGATTGCTGGCTTTCACATTCCCTGGTGGAACCCGGCCAGAAGCATTGCTTTCATGGATTCCGCATATTTGATGGTCGATTTTTTCTTCGTCCTGTCGGGATTTGTGATTTTTCACAGTTACGCTAAAAAACTCAATACAGGTTCAGATATCGCGCAATTTATGTGGTTGCGCTTTTGGCGGTTATTTCCTTTGCATCTGGCGTTTCTTTTGGTTTTTCTCGCATTCGAGTTCATAAAATTTTATTCAAGGGAAAATTTCGGAATTGAACCGAGTGTGCCGCCATTTTTGCAAAACAATACCGCGACTTTCATCTCCGGGTTGTTTTTGGCGCACGGCATGGGTTTGCATGATTTCCTGTCATTCAACTATCCAAGCTGGAGCATCAGCGTCGAATTCTATACATATCTTGTTTTCGCTGGCGTCATTTATTTCGGGCGCACACAAAACACATATATCTTTCTCGCAAGCCTGCTGGTTTTATTCAGCGCGAGCAAACTAGTCGTCTTAGGTGTGGGCGATCTTGATGTCACCTATGATTACGGCATATATCGCTGCGTTGCGGGCTTCTTCCTGGGGACACTCACCTACTTGCTATATGCCAGATTACGCGCATCATCGCTAATCGCCTCGTTTGGTGAAACCACGCTCGCGCGGATGGCCCCCTTGTTCACGATCATGTTTCTCATCGCGTTCCTGACTTACAAGCCAGGAGGTATGTGGGATTTCGCCTTCCCTGTGATCAGCACCATTCTGATTTTACTGCTGACACTTTTCCCGGATACGTCTTTATCAAAACTGTTTGACAAAAAAACGTTTCGCTGGCTGGGACGCGTATCCTATTCGGTTTACATGGTGCATTTTGCCGTCATTTATATTTTCTCCCAATTTGTCCGCTATATCGTTGGGCAGGATTGGACAGCTTCGCCGATAATAGGTGATACATTTTCTGTTTCATTTTTGGCCATCTGTCTGATTGCCTGGATTGCAACATTGGCTTCGATATTACTGGTCGCCCATTTCACCTACAAATGGATTGAAGTGCCGTTCAGGGATAAATCGCGGCAATTTGATCTTCGTGCCCGGCTGAAAAAATCAAATCCAATTGAACCCATACGCCTCGCCAGTCCCAAAAATTCGAGACTRTAAGCAATTRAAAACRRGCCAAATGCTTGCGCRCGGCACCTCGACCCTRATCATTATCYAAGCAAWCCCTACCCCGTTTTCCTCCGTTCACGGAGTTGTTCACGAGGTTCGTGATCTTGTGTGATTTGGGATTGGCGGAAAGCTGTGGGTTTGCACGGTCGAGATCACAATTTAGCTCTCTAATTGCCGTTTCAAGTCGCGCACTATCACAGGTTTTTCACACCCTTTCACAAGCGCTGGACCAGCCTTTTCATTTCAAAACATCTCCCTATCTGTTGTTCAGACGCGGACCGAACCGGTGCGCAAAATAACAAAACGCTCTCAACGGGCACCAGGAGACAGACATGAAAAAGACCCTTATCGCACTGACAGCCATCGCAGCSCTTAGCACTGGCATCATCTCGGCCCAGGCCGAAACYGGCTTCAACGCTTATGAAAATGTTGGCGCACAGAGCCAGGTWRCAACATCAGCATCTGCTGCCGGCGTCACCTTTGAAGTCAATGACGGTCACAATTTCTAGGCCCAAACGTTCCCAAAAGGAGGACAAAATGAACAAGACCGTCCTCGCCTTTCTGGCCCTGCTGGCGCTCACCGCGCCAGCACTGGCCGGGACCGGCACACAGTCCATGACCCCGATCACCGACCGTGATCTGATCACCTCACAAACCGGCGCCCCCATAGAGGGATGCCCTCCAATCCTCCGGTTCACAAACAACCTCTAACCGGATAAAATTTCAGGGCTCGGGACATTAGTCCCGGGCCCTCTTTTGTTGGGGGCGAGACAAACGACTTGCATTATCCCTGCCGTCGCCCAAATTAGGGGACGGAGATATGCCCTTGAAACTTACCAATATCTGGGATGAAACCCGCTTGGCCCTTGATGGTATCGCCGCCTATGCCGGGGAAGCCCTGGAGCCAACATTCCGGCTCGGGGTTACGGGGYTGTCCGGCGCAGGCAAAACCGTATTCATCACGTCCCTCATCCACAACCTTGTGTCAGGCGGCAAGTTGCCGTTGTTGGATGCTGTCGCCGAAGGCAGGCTGCGCCGCGCTTATCTGCGCCCGCAACCAGACGACAATGTGCCGCGGTTCGATTACGAGCGCCATATCAARGATATTGTTGAAAACCGCATCTGGCCCGAAGGCACAAARCGYATCAGCCARTTACGYCTCACRCTGGAATTCGARCCGGTCGGATTTTGGGGCCGCAATGTCAGAGGCGGAAAGCTGAACCTCGACATCATTGATTATCCCGGCGAATGGCTTCTGGATTTGCCCCTGCTAACCCTTTCCTATGCGCAATGGTCAAAACAAACGATTGTCGCAAGCCAGCAAGGCGCTCGGAAACAAATCGCCAAACCCTGGCATAAATTGCTGAAAACAATTGATCCATCTGCTCTTGCAGACGAAGGTCAGGCTCGCCAATGCGCGGCGCATTTCACGGACTATCTGAGACAATGCAGAAGCGAAAAACATTCCCTGAGCGCCCTGCCGCCGGGGCGTTTTTTGATGCCAGGCGATCTGGAAGGATCACCGGCTCTCACGTTCACCCCTCTATCGGTAGAAGACGGACAGCCACAAAATCGAAAGTCTCTGTATGCCATGATGGAACGGCGCTATGAGAGCTATAAATCTGTAGTGGTAAAACCATTTTTCCTAAATCATTTTGCCCGGCTTGACCGGCAAATCATTTTGGTTGATGCCCTCGCCGCCCTGAATGCTGGCCCAGATGCTGTACAGGATCTGGAAACTGCGCTGACGGATATTTTGAAATGTTTCCGCCCCGGTAAAAATTCCTGGCTCTCGTCAATTCTTGCRCGCCGGGTGGACCGCATACTTGTCGCAGCGACAAAAGCTGATCATCTGCATCACGACGATCATGATCGCCTTGAGGCAATCGCCAAACGCATGACCGTCAAGGCCATGGAACGCGCGTCTCTTGCCGGCGCTCAAGTTGAAGCTTTGGCACTATCCGCCGTCCGCGCCACTCGTGAAGCCAGCGTCAAACAGAATGGCGAAGATCTCGGACTTGTTGCCGGCACCCCGGTTGATGGGCAAAGAATTGGCCGCAAGATTTTTGATGGTGCCAAGGAAACGGCATTATTCCCCGGGGATTTGCCGGAGGATCCAGATCATCTGTTTGAAGCATCCGGCAAAAAGAAAACGCCGGAGAAAGTGCGCTTCGTTCGGTTTCGTCCACCGGCCCCTGAAACCGGACCGGGCGGGCAAGCAATATTGCCCCACATACGGCTCGACCGGGCACTTGATTTCCTGATCAGTGACAAACTTCAATAAGCAGAGATTAGATCATGGCACGCAGCAATACCCGTCAACCGGCAAGTTTTGACCTTGATGATCCTTCTGTGCGCGTGGCTGACCGAATTTCGGCACCAGAACTGGAAATTGATATCCGCCCTGCGGCACAGAAAGAGAAATCTCAAACCAAAAAATCGCCAATAGGGGAAACAACCTCGCAGGAAGCCAAACCAACGCAAGTCGAACCAACGCAAGTTGCTTCAACTGTACGCCTCACAGCCCGCTTCAGCCGATGGGGTGGTGTGTTGCTTACAAGTCTGGGGGCTCTTGTCGGTTTGGCGGCCGGGTTGGCGGCAACCGAACTGGTTGAAAGCCTGTTTGCCCGCGCCGAATGGCTTGGATGGGTCGCGGTCGGTTTTGCAGCCCTCGCCGCGTTTGCCCTGATCGCCATAATCGTTCGCGAAATCACCTCCCTTGCCCGGTTACGAAAATTGGGACGAATTCGCGATGAAGCGGCGCGTGCAAGCAAAAATGGTTCTGAGCGCGACGCCCGAATGGTCATTGCGAAACTGAAACAATTGTATCGCGGACGCCCGGATTGCTCGTGGCAATTGGCGCGTCTGGCAGACGCCGCGCCTGATATTTTTGATGCCGCAGATCTTATGAAAATTTCAGAACGCATCCTCATGAAAGATCTCGATGATCGCGCCAAAGCAGAAATCGCGCAAACCGCAAAACGGGTATCAGTTGTAACAGCCGTCAGCCCCGCCGCCCTTATAGATATCGGCTTTGTGCTGGTCGCCAATTTGTCCCTGATGCGAAAACTCGCCGCCCTTTATGGCGGCCGCCCCGGCACGTTTGGCATGTTGAAACTGGCGCGAATGGTCCTGACCCATCTAACCCTTACCGGCGGCATCGCTCTTGGCGATAGTTTTTTGCAGCAAATATTTGGCCATGGCGTGGCAGCACGCCTGTCCGCCCGCCTCGGCGAAGGGGTCTTAAACGGGCTGTTCACTTCGCGCATCGGCCTCGCCGCGCTCGAAGTCTGCCGCCCCCTGCCGTTCACATATTTACCATCGCCTGCGATCAAGGATTTGATGAGTGAAGTGATCAAACCCGGGCCGTAAAAAAACCTTCTCACCAAGCCGCAAATCCGGTTAAGGTCGCGCCATGTTTGTAGAATTTTTCCTAGAATTAAAAGATGCCGGTCTCCCCGTATCCCTACGGGAATATCTGACCTTGATGGAAGCGCTTGATAAAGATGTGGTCGGGCATCAGGTGGAGGGGTTTTATTACCTGTCCCGCGCCGCCCTTGTAAAAGACGAGCGCAACCTCGACCGGTTCGACAAGGTGTTTGGTCATGTCTTCAAGGGCCTTGATCTGATGCCCGAAGACCTGTCCGCCGATATTCCTGAAGAATGGCTGCGCAAAATGGCGGAGCTGTATTTGTCCGATGAGGAAAAAGCAGAGCTTGAAGCCATGGGTTGGGACAAGCTCATGGAAACCCTCAAAAAACGCCTTGAAGAACAAGAAAAACGCCATCAAGGCGGCAACAAATGGATCGGCACAGCGGGTCGCTCGCCATTTGGTGCCAACGGCTATAATCCAGAAGGTGTCCGCATTGGTCAGGAACAGGGGCGCCACGGCAGGGCTGTAAAAGTTTGGGACAAGCGCGATTATAAAGACCTGGATGACAGCGTTGAGCTTGGCACCCGGAACATCAAGGTCGCCCTGCGTCGCCTGCGCAAATTTGCCCGCCACGGCGCATTGGAAGAACTCGATCTCGACACCACGATCAAACAAACCGCTGAACACGGATATCTTGATCTTCAGTTTCGGCCCGAACGCCGCAACGCAATCAAAGTTCTCATCTTTTTTGATGTGGGCGGTTCCATGGACGGCCATATCAAGGTTTGCGAAGAATTGTTTTCCGCCGCCCGTACCGAATTTAAAAACATGGAATATTTCTATTTCCACAATTGCCTCTATGAAGGCGTATGGAAAGACAATCGGCGGCGCTGGACAGAAACCACAGACACCTGGGACGTGCTGCATTCTTACGGGTCTGACTATAAGGTGATATTCGTCGGCGACGCCTCGATGAGCCCCTATGAAATAACGGTCCCCGGCGGCGCGGTAGAACATATGAATCAGGAGCCCGGTGCGCTCTGGCTGCAACGGGTCACCGAGATTTACGAAAACTGCGCCTGGTTGAACCCGGTGCCTGAAAAATTCTGGCAATATACCCCGACAATCCAGATGATCGGTCAGATATTTCAAGACCGGATGTATCCGCTGACAATAGAAGGTCTGGATAACGCCATGCGAAATCTCGTACGTTGAATTTCATTCAATTCAAATCACGTTCAATTTCAATCTTGCAATTAGTAATACGTATGCTGATTAATTCCGTACGAACTATGAACAAATCATGTCCAAATCCTGAACCAGTTTAAAATTTTTTCTAATTTTTTTGGCGAATATTAAGATTTTGCTTATACCTTCAGAATTTACGTCGAAATTTCAGGTTGGCCCAGCATGCCCATAACCGAAATTGACTCAAATATGCCTACCGGCAGCGGAATGTCTCTGCTCCAATTTCGCATGCTTCGCTCCGTCGAAGATTTGACAATTGTTGAGCCTGAATGGCGAGTGCTGGAAAAGACGGCATCACGCCCGATCAACCTGTTTCAATCTTTCAATTGGTGCTGGAATTGTTGCGYRAGCATCGAAAGCRAYCMGRATTCRCCCYGGTCCATYAGAATTCTAACYGGATGGAAACACRATAAACTGGTTCTTGTCTGGCCGATGGCCCTGACCGGTCCTAGCACATTGAAATTACGCGCGGCACGCTGGTTAGGAGAACCACTTACGCAATACGGCGATATCGTCGTTGCCGATGATCCGGCCCGGGACACCTGGATCGTGGAAGCCTGGAAAACATTTTTAGCCCAACCGGATATCGACCTCCTTATCCTCCGGAAAGTACGTGAAGATGCGACAATCGCACCCTTCCTGAATGATCAGGCATACAATCTCCCCGGGCCACAAGCGGCCCCGGAAATTGATCTGAAGAAATATGCCAGTTGGGACGACCTGAACGTCACGTCCAAGCGCCGACACCGGAAAAATCGCGGGCGCCACCGGC
>JAESRU010000187.1 GCA_016764455.1 Hyphomicrobiales bacterium
AGAATTACCGAGATTGAATAGGCGGTTGTCGGCCGCAACCCGGCAAGAACAGAGGCGGCGGTGTCCGGACGCATCCGGGCCAGGAAACCGGCGGCAAAATTTGGTGCCATTTCCTCAAACAGGGCAGCAGCGTCTTTGGCTTTCATATTTTCATACATCACAACCAGCCCGGCCAATTGGGCTTGCTGCTCTTCTTCCCGTTCTCCAATAGCATTCTGGATACGAGCTTCAACCGCCTTTAGTTCCTCAAGCTTCTCTTGAAGCCGGGATTCGGTGGCTTTCAGCAAGCTTTCCCGCAACTCAAGTTCACGTTGATACGCATCAAGCGCTTCACGCCGTTGTCCAAGGCGCGCCAAAATGGCTTCTCTTGCAGGAGATATGCGCTGGCCCGCACCTACATGCTCCCCAATCTGGTCGGGGTGGGTTTCGAGAGATTGCTCTGCATCTTCTCCAGCAACAATTTCCGCCGCGCCATTTTCTGCATTGGCCGCAGCTTGTTCCGTATCAGATCCAGCGTCTTCGGATTGCGCATAGGCTGAAACGACACCTTGGAATTCTTGGCCTTCGCCAAACCACATACCGGCAAGTTTCAACGTCAATAAACTCGCAATGGCGATCATCAATAGGGGTAACAATCTAATCTGGTTCATGCTGCGCGCCCTCCAGCCGCACGTCTGGCTTGCAACGAAGCAACCCGTTCAGTCGCATCAACCCGCTCGACCGGCGTCGGGGTTTTAATACTGGTTTCAGGCTCTGCGACCCGCACAATTGCAGCCAGTCGTGTCATAATCCCTTCGCCAGCAACAACATGTTCMGCAAGGCGTTGGCTTAAGAGATTTGCCTCTCTGGTTTGATCGGTAAGCGCCGATTCGGTCTCTCCTGCAGCGGCGCGTAATCCAGAAATAGCGTTTTCAGCCCGCGCGGCAGCTCTGATCAATTCTCCAATTGTCTGCTTCAAGGTAGCTTCATCTGCCCGCAACATTTTCAGGCGCCTGTTCAGGGCAATACAATACCCAATGGTCAAAATAAGCAGTCCGGAAACAAGCCCGTCGACCAAAATTCCAATATTCATCGCCATGACTAATTTGCCTCCGCTTCCATTTGATCAGCCTTTTCAAACGCTGCCAGCGTCATATTTGGTTTGATAAGATTTCGTGTGAGGTTGATCGCGATATTGTCGCCAGTGCGCCCCATCGTCCCCTCGGTCAACATCACCTCACCGCAGCTCAACTTGACCTTGTCACGCGGGCGCACATCAAGCATCAGCGTCTCTCCGACGGTTAATTTCATTATCTCCGACAATGGCACTTCCATCTCTGCCAAAACCGCATCAATTTCCAATTCGGCACTCCAGATCTCGGTTGCCAAATGTCCTTCCCAAACCCCGTCCCTGCCAAATTTTTCACCCATGAACATTTGCAGCAGCAAATCACGGATCGGCTCAATTGTAGCGTAAGGAAGAACCAACTGAATGCGCCCGCCCCGGTCTTCCATATCGATACGGAGATTGACCAAAATGGCAGCATTTGCAGGGCGTGAAATAGCGGCAAACCGGGGGTTTGTTTCAAGCCGGTCCAGCTCGAACGTCACCGGTGTAAGGGGCTCAAAGGCTTTTTGAATATCTTCCAGAACGATCTCGACCATCCGCCGAACAAGGTTCATCTCGATCGTTGTATAAGGACGCCCTTCAATACGTATGGGCGAAACACTGCGCCGCCCACCAAGCAGCACGTCGACGATGGAATAGATCAGGCTGGAATCAATCGCGAACAAGCCGAAATTGTCCCATTCCACCGCCTTGAAAACGGAAAGTACCGCTGGCAACGGGATGGAATTCAGATAGTCACCAAATCTGACGGACGTAATATTGTCGAGCGACACTTCCACATTGTCAGACGTGAAGGTGCGCAAGGACGTTGTCATCAACCGAACCAGCCGGTCGAAAACAATTTCAAGCATCGGCAGACGTTCATATGAGACCAGACCGGAATCGATAATTGCGCGGATGCCGCTCGTATCTCGCATCCCGCCCATATTTGGGTCAAACCCGAGGAGATTATCGATCTCACTCTGATTTAAGATACGGTCTTTTCCACCGCGGCCCTGCTCATCAAGGCTTTCGACTTCCGGTTCGTCGATCATGGCAGCCCATTCGGCCGCTATATCGTCCTGATCTTCGCCGCCGCCATTTTCGGATTTGTCGTCAGAATCTTCCGCTTCAAGGCCCCACTCGGCGGCCATTTCGTCCTGATCAACTTCGTCTTCTGCCATGTTTTAAATATCGCTATTGAAGGAGGAGTTGACGAAAAAGTACATCGTCAACGCTTGCCGGATAAACCGCAAGATTGATCCGGCGCAGCAATTCTTCCTTCAGCCGGTAGATTCCAGCAGACCCTTCGAGGTCTGCTTTTCTTAGTTCGCGCAAATAGGTCTGGAACGTATCAACAACCCGCGGCAAAACGGGCTTAATGAGGTCCAGCGTTTCCTGGTCAACCACTTCCAGTGAAATCTCCAGGCGCAAAAATTGTGCGCGCCCTTCGTTACCTGCGATATTGACCGTCATCTCATCTAATTCGTGAAAAACGGGCGGGACAGCCGGGACGTCCATCTCAGCCTCTGACATCTCAACCGGTTCATCAAAATACCCCATGAACCAGACACCGCCACCGCCTGCAAGCAGGGCCAAAATTCCCACAAGCATGAAAATTTTCTTTTGGGTGAACAGGCCTTTTTTAGCCCCACCCTCTTCGCCATCATCTTCAGCGCCTTCGCCCTCGGCAATGTCGCTTGCAGTATCTTCGCTCATCGGCCTCGCCCAAATTGCCCACGGGATCACGAATTTCCGCGCCTGYACSCTTSCCAAWCYGGCCGMCTACACACGCACRTATRATTTAATGACTGTTTGGTTAACGAAAGGTTTCGATTGCCCTGTCTGCTAGGAATTTTTTGCCGGTCTGAGAGTCGGTTTTGCCGGGTGATCGCAAAGGTAAAATATTTAAACCATTGAAATTAAACGATTTTATTTCTGGCACGGGCCGTGCAAGGGATAAAGCGGTTCGTCGGACCTGCAGAAGTCAGGGTCGATGATACCGGGGAGCAGAACAAGGACGGCAAGATATGGAGAACACCCTCCTGATCGGGCTATCACGTCAAGTTACACTGACGAGAAAACTCGACATCATCGCAAACAACCTCGCAAATTCGCGGACGGCTGGTTACAAAGCCGAGAATCCGATCTTTGAAGAATTCCTGATGCCGACCGCGGCGATCAACGACCTGACGGGCCTGGACCGGCATTTGTCATACGTGATCGATTCTGGTCTGGCACGGGATTTCACAAATGGTCCGATCGAAATGACCGGCAATGATTTTGATGTGGCAATCTCTGGCAATGGCTGGCTTGTTGTCGAGACACCTGCCGGTGAGCGCTATACCCGCAATGGCGAACTGACCCTCAATTCAGACGGCGAACTTGTTACCAACCAGGGCCTCCGGGTTCTGGGAGACGCCGGGCCAATTTTATTCTCSCCWGACGAAACCGACATCGTMATTTCCGGCGACGGCGCAATTTCCTCTTCAGAAGGTCTGAAGGGCAGCCTGCGGGTGGTTGAGTTTGAAAACCAGGGCAGTATGCAAAAAGAAGGCGACAGCCTCTACAGCACCGATGCCGCACCGCGCGATGCGCAAAATTTTACAATCACTCAAGGCGCGATTGAACGCTCCAATGTCCGCGCGGTGGTGGAAACCGCGCGCATGATCGAAGTGACCCGCGCCTACGTGTCCAACGCCAAAATGCTCGAACAACTCTCGGAAGCGCGCCGCAACGCCATCCGGCAATTGTCCGAAACACCTGCCTGATCTGGATTTCAGGAAACCAAGGAACAAAATAATGCAAGCTTTGCTAATCGCAGCTACCGGAATGATGGCCCAGGAACTCAACGTTGAGGTCATCTCCAATAATATCGCCAATATGCGAACAACAGGGTTCAAGCGCCAACGCGCTGAATTCCAGGATCTGCTTTACCAAAATATCCGCCGCCCCGGATCAACCACGTCCGATTCAGGGACTGTGAGCCCCTCCGGGATCCAGATCGGGTCTGGCGTTAAAACCGGTGCCACTTACCGGGTCATGAGCCAGGGCACAGTGTTGCAAACCGAGAAAGAACTCGATGTGGCAATTCGCGGTGAAGGCTTTTTCAAAATCGATTTGCCCGATGGCCGCTCAGCCTATACCCGCGACGGCTCGTTTGAAATTGACCCGAACGGCACCCTGGTCACTATCGACGGCTACACGGTGCAGCCCGGCATCACGATCCCGCAAAACGCCCGCAGCATTACCATCGATGGTAGTGGCCAAGTCCAAGCCCTGCTGGACAATGCCACCACCCCGCAACAATTGGGGCAGCTTCAACTGGCGCGGTTTGTCAATCAATCTGGCCTCGAATCAATCGGTGACAATCTCTATGTGGAGACCGGTGCCAGTGGCACCGAGCAAGTCGGCGTCCCGGGCGCAGCAGGCTACGGTAACTTGCTCCAACAGCATCTGGAGCAGGCCAATGTAAACGCTGTTTCAGAAATTTCCGATCTGATCGCGGCGCAGCGCGCCTACGAGATGAATGCCCGCGTTATTCGAGCCGCTGATGAAATGATGTCAGCCACTTCAAACATCTAAGCAAGCCAATCTCCGGAGCTAAAGTCATGACCAGGATTATCATTCAGTTTGCAGCGGCCATTTTGACGCTCACCGCCCTGTCGGTTGCAGCGGTCGCACAAACTAACCCTCAGCTCCGCACCGATATCACTGTGGAGGATCGCTTTGTTACGCTCGGCGATCTGTTTGAAAATGCCGGAGCATATGCAAACCGCGCTGTGTTTCAGTCTCCTGCTCCAGGTCGGAGCGGCACGATCCGGGCCGACCGGGTGGCGGAGGCCGCCCGCGATATTGGCATGTTTTGGCAAAATAACGGCCAGGTTGGCGTGGTCAGGATTGCCCGGGCCAGCATCATCCTCAGCATTGAAGAAATGACCCGCGTTATTGAAATATCTCTGCGCGATCGTTTAAACCTGTCGCCGTCTGCAACGATTGGGATCACGCTTCAACGCAACCTTGCGCCCATTCACTTACCGATCAATTTTGTCGGAGACGTAATTGTGACCCGGCTTGAATTCCGCGCAGCAAACGGACAATTCCGTGTTGAAATCGCCACCAGAGACGAGACCAGCACGCTGCCCATTATAGCCATACGCGGCCAGGCGATTGAAACCATCTTGATACCTGTATTGTCCCGCGATGTCCGGCGCGGTGATGTCATCACAGACTCAGATATCGAGATGAATGAAATTCCGCGTCAACGGATATCCGGCGATATTCTCCGGACCATCAATGCGATGACCGGCAAAGCAGCACGCCGCACCCTGATGGCGGGCCGCACCGTAAGCGCAAACGATATTGAAGAGCCGAAACTCGTTCACCGAAATTCTTTGGTCACGATTACCTTTACAACCCCCGGCATGACACTGACCGCCCAGGGACGCGCCCTCGACGATGCCGCCATGGGCGAAACCGTCCGGCTGATCAACATACGTTCAAACCGCATTGTGGAAGGTGTKGTCATGTCCAACGGCACCGTCGCAATGGCCCCCAATAACGCKTCACGAATTCTGACTGCAGGAAATGCCGGATCAACCCGCGTCGCCGCAGCCACAAACCAATAAAGCAAGACAGATAGAAAGGCCCGGTGCCATGAGAATTTTCACGTACCAAACCAGACAAGAACATCACCGCATGGCTACGACATGTTGGCGTGCCTTAATGTTGATCGTGGCAGGAGTGACCATGTCCGCCTGCTCAACGGTGGACAGGCTTCAAGGCGTCGGGCAAACCCCGCCTTTGTCGGCAATCAGCAATCCCAATACTCAAGTTGGGTACCGGCCCATTCAAATGCCGATGCCGATCCCGGAGCCTGCAATTTATGCATCCAACTCATTGTGGCAATCCGGCTCCCGCGCATTCTTCCGCGATCAACGCGCCAGCAAAGTCGGTGATATATTGACCGTCCAGGTCCGCATTACCGACAAAGCCGAATTTGATAATTCAACAACGCGAACCCGGACAAATTCTGAAAATATGGGACTGGATGCCATCGCAGGACTAGAAGGAACATTGCTCGATCTGCTACCAGACGGTGCGTCTGCTGCAGCATTGATCGATGTTGACAGCAGCACCAATTCCCAAGGCTCCGGCTCGATCAGTCGCGAAGAAGAACTTACCGCCAACATCGCGGCGGTGGTCGTCCAGATTTTGCCGAACGGCTATATGGTCATCGAAGGACGTCAGGAAATTCGCGTCAATTATGAAATCCGCGAAATGATCATCGCCGGCATCGTGCGGCCCGAAGACATTTCCAATGACAATACGATTTCATCGGAGAAAATCGCCGAAGCCCGTATCTCGTATGGTGGCCGCGGCCTTATCGCTGAAGTTCAGCAACCACGTTATGGCCAACAAGTGCTGGATATCCTCTTACCGTTCTGATGCTCCCCCAGTTATCGAACGGCAAAAGCGTGCTGCCCAGAATAGGCGGCACGCTTTTACTTTTTACGAGAGCAAATCCGGGATGACCGAATCAATCGTCGCGGAAAACCCGTTCCCGGCGCTCGTGGCGCTCCTGCGCTTCAACGCTGAGCGTGGCGATAGGACGGGCATCAAGCCGCTTTAATCCGATCGGGTCGCCGGTTTCTTCGCAATACCCGTAATTCCCGGATTCAATCCTTTTCAACGCGGCATCAATTTTTGACACCAACTTGCGCTGACGGTCACGGGCACGCAATTCAATCGCACGATCCGTTTCAGAAGATGCCCTGTCTGCGGCATCAGCCTGCGTCTCATTGTCAATTTGAAGGTTTTGCAGCGTCCCCTTGGTTTCAATAAGGATATCACTGCGCCACGTCATTAATTTGTCGCGGAAATATTGCCGTTGGCGCTCATTCATGAACGCTTCTTTCAAGGTAGGTTTATAGCTACCGTTCTTAAGCTTCGCCATCTGTCAAACCCTTGTGATTCAAGGTCACTTGGCCGCTATATAACGATAGCAATTAGGTATGACAATACGAGGCACAACTTAATAAGTGAACAGATCGTATTAAAGACCGTCCCTGGACTGAAAACGGGACTAAATATTTAGTGGTCTGCTAGTCCGCGTTTTGCCAATTCAACACGAGCGCGAAGCTCAATTTCTTCGAGTAAATTTTCAAGTCCCGGCTCCCCAATCGGACCATCCCCACGCTGCTTTACCAATTTCAACAAATTCTGCAGTTTCGGCCCAGACAATGTCCCTGCCAATAAATCCAACCGCATATCTTCAAGTACATCGAGCATGGAATGCCCGCGCTCCATTGCTTTGGCGCGACGTCCGCCTCGGGGACCAACACTTTGCAGCGCCAACAATGCATCGATCCCGGCGATCGTCGGCGCCGGGGCTGAATTTTGTGCGCTTTCCGGCTTGGCCGTGCTTTGCGCCTGAAAACTACCACTGCCAGCACTGGCGCGTCGCACATTTCCGCTATTGCGAAGCCTGTTTGCCGACTGGGTGTTGCCAATTCGCATGCCCGTCCAATTCCCTGGAAAGTTGTAAATCTAAGTGTGCCACACCTTCAGGCCGCGATGGTTAATGAAAGGTAAAGGCAGGCAAAATTTGCCGGTATAGCGGCAGCAACTGCGCCAGCACTAAATATTTGAGATAACTTAAAAAACCGAAAAATCTTTATTTATCAAAGCGATAGAAAAATTTCGGCGCTTTGAAGAACTTGGCATGTTTTTCGCAACGAATTAATGTAGCCGACCCAGAAAGCGGTCGGCGGACAATGTCTGGGGACTTTTTATGATCATTCGCACATCACTCATTGCGCGCAATATTTTTGCCCTTGCCGGCTGTTTCGTAATCCTGTGTTTTCTCGCTGGTCCAAGCGCCGCCACATCCCGGATCAAGGATATTGCCGAAATCGAAGGTATCCGCGACAACCAATTGGTCGGGTACGGCCTCGTGGTTGGTTTGAATGGAACCGGCGATTCCCTGAACAACGCCCCCTTCACCAGACAAAGCCTGGTCGCCATGCTGGAACGTCTTGGCGTCAACACCAGGGGTGCCAATCTCCGCACCAAAAATGTGGCCGCAGTCATGGTCACCGGCAACCTGCGCCCATTTGCAACACAAGGGACACGGATGGACATTGTTGTCAGCGCCCTTGGTGACGCAACCAGTCTTCAGGGCGGCACATTATTAGTGACCCCTCTGCTTGGTGCCAACAGTGAAGTCTATGCGGTAGCGCAAGGATCCATCGCCATCGCCGGTTTCCTGGCCCAGGGCAACGCCTCCACGATCACTCGGGGTGTCCCGACGGTCGGGCGTATTGCATCGGGTGCCATTATCGAGCGCGAGATTGATTTCGACATGAAAGATATGCGCTCCCTGCGCCTGGCATTGCGCAACCCGGACCTGACAACAGCCCGGCGCATGTCCCGCGCCATCAACGAATTTGTCGGCATCCATCTGGCAACCGTCCCCGACCCAGCAACAGTGGTGATTTCCCTGCCACCTGATTTTGCCGGTGACATGATCACCTTGCTGGCTGACGTGGAACAATTGCGGGTTCAACCTGATCTCCCGGCAAAGGTCGTCGTGGATGAGCAATCCGGCATTATCGTTATGGGACGCGACGTCAGGGTCAGCACCGTGGCTGTGGCGCAGGGCAATCTGACAGTCCTGATTACAGAAACCCCTGAAGTCAGCCAGCCTGAACTTTTTTCACAAGGTGTCACCGTTGTTGTTCCCCGCACAGACTTGCTTGTGGATGACGAACGGGATCGTCGATTGGCGGTTATCCATGAAGGCATCAGTCTCCAGGAATTAGTGGACGGCTTGAACGCACTTGGCATTGGCCCCCGCGACATGATCGCCATTCTCCAATCGATCAAAGCTGCCGGCGCTCTGCAAGCCGCCATCGAGGTGATGTAATGGTCACGATTTCACCCGCAAGCCAACAAGCCACGCCCGCCAACCCACCGACGCCGTTCGAGATTCGGGCGCGTGAGAAAGCGGTTGAATTTGAGGGCGTATTCCTGTCCATGATGGTCAAGGAAATGTTTTCCGGCATTGAAACCGAAGGCGATTTCACCGGCGGATTTGGTGAAGAAATGTTTCGCGGCATGATGGCCGACGAATATGCGCAAGCAATGGCAGCCAATGGCGGCATTGGACTTAGCGACCAGATTTATCGCGAAATTCTCGCACAACAGGAAATATAGAAATGCTTCATTTGCAGACCATCGACATGGATGCTGTCGGCATTCCGGTTATTCAAACATCGGCGGCGGCCGAGCTGTTATGTGGGCGGCTCTATAAAACCCTGGATTCTCTGCGCCGCATTCTGGAAAAGGAAACCGGACATTTGCGCAAAATGGAATTGGCAGAAGTTGGAAAAATCCACGATCAAAAATCCACCCTGTCGCGGGACTATCTAAAAGACTTGAAAATTTTCAAGGCGAACACTGCAGCAATCAAACAACAATCTCCGTCCTCAGTTGAATCTTTGCAGCGCAAGCATCAGGATTTGCGCAAAGCCATCGCTGAGAATGAGCGTGTGCTTGGTACATTGCGGGAAGTATCAGAAACCCTGATCCGTCGTACCGCGACCCGTGTTGGTGAAGCATCAAGGCCCAAAACTTACAATCCAGCAGCGAAAGCCAGCTCAGGCATTGGCGCCGGGATTGCAGCGGTCGCGTGTGACCGCCAGCTCTGAATTCAAGCGCCACCCACCACGAATAAAATTTGCCTAAAATTGCTTGGAATTCGAGCATGTTATCTCAATGGCTCCACGTCATGGTCCCCCCATACCTCGGTAGATGAACCCAAAGGGCAGGGTGATATGTGCGGAGRCACCAATGAATACACAAACGGCTMTCAATACCCTTCCWGGGTTTAAAGCTRAYCTGAAAAGCGTCTCCWGCCAGGACAATGTCCCSGSCATASRGCGAACATTTGCACTTCGTCCAAATCTGGCACGCAGCATCGGGCTGATGAGCGGACCAAGGGGCAAGCGCGTCTCACAACATCAAATACGCTGCCATAAAAACAGACATCACACCTAACGGCCGGGTTTTCCCGCMGCCGCATCAAATCTGTTAATGTCACGGATCTGCATATAAAGATGTCAAATTCAGTTAAATCAAATTTTTCGCCAACAACCGGCGGCTTCATATTCCATATGCTTGGCTTCAAGCATGTGGCGGAACGACCAATGTCCAGCCTTGAAGCATTTTCGTTTATTCGAAAATACGCCGCTTTGGTTCCAATTAAACAAGTTGCCACCAATTATCAGCCTGCTGCAATTCCAGGACCCCCTAAAGCAGTACCCGTATCGCAAAGGCCGCGCGTAAAGAGCGGGTCGGTGATTTCATCGCCTGTCCGGTCCCCTCCCCCCAAACAATATGACAAGAAAAGCGCGGCCTTTACCTGGACCCGGATGCGACCAGAGCGTTGGCAGGATTCAAGGTTTCGTTAACCCTAAAATTGGTTAACCACGTTCCTTCACGGTTGATTCTGATCCAAAACCGATACTCGCCACTTGCTTGAAAGGGCAAGAACAAAAAATTATTCCTAGAAAGGGAATTAGAATGGCTGATGTAACATTATCAAGTGCAGTGCGTAACARCCTGCTCTCACTTCAGGGGACTGCTGACCTGCTCAGCAAGACGCAAGAGCGTCTGGCTACTGGCCTCAAGGTCAACAGCGCCCTCGATGATCCAAATGCATTCTTTACCGCTTCGGCCCTGAACGCCCGTTCAAGCGACCTGAACCGGTTGCTGGATTCCGTTGGCTTGTCTGTTCAGACAATTAAAGCAGCTGATGAAGGCATTCAGGCTCTGACAACCCTGGTTGAAACTGCTCAGGCTACCGCCCGTCAGGCTCAACAGGCCACTGGAGCAACCTCAACGACTGCTGCTGCAACAGTAACCGCTACGGGCGCCAGCATCTCAGCTGATGCCAACGCAAGTGAAGTCGGTACAGGTACCTTCGACACTTCAGGCGCAGGCGGCTCATTCACAGTCAACGGCGAAACCATTACGTTTGCACAAAACGACACACTCGCAGACGTAGAAGCCTTGATCGACGGCAATGCAAACCTGACAGCTGCTGGTATTACTGCAAGCAATGATGGCACGAACATTACCATCAATGCGGGCGACGCCGACACCGCGCTTACTCTTGCCGGCACTGATCTGGCTGCTGTTGGCCTGGATACGACAACAAGCACGGCTGCAGTCAACCTGCTGTCTCAGGGTATTTCTGCTGGTGAAACGCTGACGATTGGCGTCGGCGCCAACGCCAACACCATCACCTTTGGTAATGGCGCTGGTCAGGTTTCTACATCTGCTGAACTTTCCACGGCACTCAGTGGCATCACAGGTGGCACGGCTTCGATTGACGGTTCSGGYAAYYTKACYGTWACCGCWGSCAAYACKRCMGATTCAATCRCGCTGGGTGGCACCGCCGCGCTCACCACGTTTGGTACYGACCTGACAACGACTGCWATYRMWSCGSWWACAACYGTWACCGCGGCTTCAACCGAGCGGACCAATCTGGAAGCAGAGTATAATTCWCTCCTCACCCAGATYRAYCAGMTYGCRGGSGATGCCAGCTTTAACGGCAACAACCTGCTTCAGGGCGACAACCTCAMKGTTATCTTCAATGAAGAYGGTTCAAGCTCCCTGAGCATCACTGGTGTAACTTTTGATKCTGCCGGTCTTGGYATTWCMGCCCCRTCCGGTGACGGYTTCCAGACAGACGCCAACATTACAGCGKCYCTGGCTGAGTTGGATWCGGCAATCRGCACCCTGCGTTCGCAGGCTTCGACCTTTGGTTCGAAYCTTTCGGTTGTTGAAGTTCGTGAAGACTTCACCAAAGGCCTGATCAATACCCTCGAAGCAGGCGCTGGAGACCTGACGCTGGCTGATACGAACCTTGAAGGCGCCAACCTGTTGGCCCTCCAGACCCGTCAGCAGCTCTCGTCAGTGGCTCTGTCACTCGCATCTCAGGCAGACCAGAACGTGTTGCGCCTGATTCGATAAAAAATAACAATAAAAACAG
>JAESRU010000188.1 GCA_016764455.1 Hyphomicrobiales bacterium
CGTTGCCGTTGGAATTGAAACGATCGAATCTGCGTTGGAATCGCACCAAAGCGATGATCCTGCCCGCGCCGTTCTGCATTTTTCTGTCGCCCGCCTTCAGGCAAAAGAAAAAATCTATGATCAGGCTTTCGCCCATTATCAAAGAGCCAATGAAATTCGTGCCGCCGCCCATCCCTTTGATATCCGTGCTTACAACAAAAAAATTGATCGCCAGATCGAGATTTTTTCTGATGCAAATTTTATGGAAAAATCCTGGGCCAATACCGATGCTCGCCCGGTCTTTATCATCGGCATGCCGCGTTCCGGCACGACCCTTGTGGAGCAGATCATTGCCAGCCACACGCAAGCTTATGGTGCAGGGGAGCGTTCAGAGATTGTCCGGTTCGTGCGCAACGAAGTTGGTGACAAGGCACCTGACCAGCTTGACGCCGGGATCGTGCAGGATTTCACCGCGAATTATCTAGGCGCAATCGAGGCCAATGCCGGGCAGACAACGCGGATCACCGACAAGATGCCGGGAAATTTTCTCAATCTCGGTTTGATTGCGATGATGTTTCCCAACGCCCACATCATCCATTGTCGCCGCGATCCGCTGGATACGTGCCTATCTTGCTATTTCCAGAATTTTTCTGAAATCCTGCCCTTCACAAATGACCTCGCCGCGTTGGGGCATTATTACCAAGGCTATCAGCGTCTGATGGATCATTGGAAATCGGTTCTGCCGATTGAAATTCATGAATTGGTTTATGAAGATATGGTTGGAAATGTGGAGCAGGAAAGCCGGGCCCTCATTGCCCATCTGGGGCTTGAATGGGATCCGGCCTGTCTTGAATTTTTCAAATCAGACCGCGCTGTTACAACCGCAAGCGTCTGGCAGGCCCGTCAACCGATTTACAAAGGATCGGCCGGTGCGTGGCAACATTACGAACAGTATCTGGCACCGCTCAAGCAAGCACTTCAAATCACGTGAACCGATGCTGAAAGCATCGCCTCGGACACTCGGTATCTCAGGCATGCAGTGCCTCAGACACTCAGTGCACCTTCGCGCGTGCGGCGGGTGGCATCCTGCTGGCGTGAGGTTTATCTCAATGCCCGAATAATTGCTGGATCGGGAAAACATGTTTGCGCCAATCCCTGTTGCAATTGCCACGTCCCAATCGAGCGCCGGGTTTTGAAGCCGGGTAATCCGTCGGCCCCGCCTACATCATGGCCAAGGGCTTCGAGGCCCCGTTGCATGGCTGCGATATCTGACCGGAGCATCCGCGGTTGCGTCGCCCAAGGGGCTTGAAATGCGCGGCCGCCATAAGCGATGCGGTCGCCAAGATTGCCCATATAGAGCGCGTAAAGATCAGAATTATTATAAGCCTTCAGCACATAGAAATTCGGCGTCACAATGAAATGCGGCCCTTGCCGGCCGGCGGGAACCAGCATCATGCCGTCTCCTGCTAATTCATGCGCCGGGAAAGGCCGCCCCGAAATACGGATAATCCCGTCCACCACCCAATTGCTGATGGGTCGCGCTTGGTCCGGGCCTTCCTGGGCGCAGGAAATATTGCCGGGAATAACCGCTTCAAATCCCCAGTCGCGCCCGCGTTGCCAGCCTTTCTGCATAAGATAATTGGCGATTGAAGCCAGCGTATCGGGRACMGAATGCCAGATATCACGCCGCCCGTCGCC
Source organism: Hyphomicrobiales bacterium (assembly GCA_016764455.1). Classification (GTDB taxonomy): domain Bacteria; phylum Pseudomonadota; class Alphaproteobacteria; order Rhizobiales; family NORP267; genus NORP267. The sequence goes on from JAESRU010000188.1 coordinate 1,678, forward strand.
GTCCATATCGACGGCAAATTCCAGAAAGCTGGTTGGCATGAATTGCGGTTGTCCGAGCGCCCCCGCCCATGATCCCATCATGGCGTTGGCACCAATATCACCGCGTTCAATAATTTCCAAAGCTGCCAGCAATTCGCCCTGGAACAAATCGCGCCGCGTCGACATGAAGGCTTTCGTCGCCAATACCCGGATCGCAGAATGGGGCAGGCTGGCAGCACCAAAATCAGATTCTCCCCCCCAGATCGCGATCAGAATATGGCCTGGAACCCCGAAGCGCGCCTCGATACGATCAAGCGTTTCGCGCCATTCCAGATAAAGCCGCCGCCCGATCACAGCCTGTCCGCCAATCCGCGCTTCCCTGAAATAGCGGGCGGGGCTGCGAAATTCAGCTTGCGATTGCGGCTCGCTTACAGGAGGCGGAAATCCCGGCGGGCGCAGATCAGGCAGCGTCCATTTAAGGGTGACGCCAGCAAGGCTTGTGTCGAAGACGTTTCGTGAAATGCCGTTTTGTTGGGCCAATGGCCAAAGCTCGGCCGCAAGCCAGGATTGAAATGCCCGCTCCACCGGAGCCCGATCCTGCGCCGCGGCGGCGGTGAATATTGTGAAAACCAAAGTGGCTAAAAGTAAGATGATTCGCATGAACCATTGGTAGCACGGCGCAAATCCAGACAGCAAAGTCGCAAGGTCGATCTCTCAATCAGGATTCACGCATGCGCTGCGATGGTTTTGAGGAAATCGTCGCCATAATCTTCCAGCTTGCGCGGACCGATGCCGTTAATCTCTGCCAATTGAGAGGGTGAGGTTGGTTTCATCGCGGCCATTTCCATCAGCGTTGCATCATGGAAAATCACGTATGCCGGAACATTGCGGGCTTTGGCAAATTCGAGTCGCAGTGTTTTGAGGACGGCCAGAAGATCTTGGTCTTGATCCGAAATTGCTGGTTGGCCAGGTCTGGGCGCTTTAGTTTTTTTAGATTTTTTCCGAAGTTCGATTTCCCGGAATTCAAACCCTTCTGCTCCAGATGCAACTTCGCTGCCACGCGCGGTAATTTGCAAAGCGCCGTATTTCTGGATGTTGATGGTCAAATAATTGCCCGCCACCGCTTGGCGAATAAAGGCCTGCCAAAACTCTTTTGGCTGGTCGGCACCAGCCCCATGGGCGTCCAATTGGTCATGGCCGCGGGACAGAATTTTTTGGGTCGCGGCACCGCGCAAAATATCAATGATATGCGCGCCACCAAACATTTGCCCGCTATCCTTGATCGCRGMAAAYARYTTYAARGCATGRYTGGTSCCRTCGAYAAGKGTCGGCGGGTTCAGGCAATTGTCGCAATTRCCACAKGCYKGATGGKYTTCRTCRAAATAGGCCAGCAAYGCMGCACGCCTGCATCCCGGSGCTTCGCAATAGGCRAGCAGGGCGTCGAGGCGTTTATGTTCGCGCATTTTATGATTGCCGTCTTCGCCGTCATCTTCAATGAAGCGGCGKCGCAGGGCCATATCCGCCATACCGTAAAACAACATGGTKTCGGCTGGCTGACCGTCGCGCCCGGCGCGTCCGATTTCCTGATAATAGGCCTCCATGCTGCCGGGTAAATTCAAGTGACAGACAAAGCGGATATCAGGTTTGTCGATGCCCATGCCAAAGGCGATTGTTGCCACCATGATAACCGCTTGTTCGCTCATGAACCGGTTCTGGTTGGCGCGGCGAATTTGCGCCTCCTGGCCTGCATGATAGGCGATGGCCGTGAACCCTTCCGCGCAGAGAAATTCTGTAACTTCGCCAGTGAATTTTCGCGACAAACAATAGATAATGCCTGCGTCATTTTCTTTATTTTCAAGGAAGGCCAATAGCTGGCGTTTCCATTCGGTTTTGGGAGAGACCGCTAGCGTCAGGTTTGGCCGGTCGAAGCCGTGCACGATGGTGCGGCCATTTGAGCCATAGAGTTTTTCAGCGATATCATCCCGGGTCGCCCKATCMGCCGTGGCAGTGAAAGCGGCTATTGCTGCACTTGGAAACCGCTCCTGGAGCGCTGAAAGCTGCTCATATTCCGGGCGAAAACTGACCCCCCATTTGGAAACACAATGGGCTTCGTCGACAACAAACAAGGCGGGATCCAGTCGCGCTATTGCGTCCAGCATGCGCGTCGTCATGAGCCGTTCCGGGGAGAGATAAAGCAACCGGCACTCGCCGCTTGCAACAGACCGCCAATTGGCCACTTGTTCTTCGCGCGTTAGCCCGGAATGGACACAGGCCGCAGCCACCCCGTTGGCCCGCAAACCCGCAACCTGATCATCCATCAACGCCACCAGAGGCGACACCACAATCGTGAGGCGATCCATCAGCAGAGCCGGGATTTGGTAGCAAAGGGATTTGCCCGCCCCGGTTGGCATCACAACCAGCGCATTCTTGCCAGCAACGAGCAGGTCTACAATTTCCTCCTGGCCGGGCCGGAACGCGGAAAAGCCAAAAACATCATGGAGGATTTGATCGGCAGTCTGGGTCAAAAATATATCCTGGATTGTGCGTGCACAGAGAATTTTTGCAGCCTGAACAGGCCGATTACGTCAACCTTGGTAACATGGGCCTTGTCAGAAGATAAAGATGCCATCCACCTGATCAAGATCAAGGTGTTGATCCTGGCCCCACGGCATATACTTATCCCTGATATGAAGTCGGTTCCAGATTTAGGGGCTCGACAAAAATTCGTGGAATGCTTGCAACCATGCCGGAACAACAACCTTCCTTGCGCCGGGTACTAGGTCTGCCCCTGCTGGTTTTTTATGGCCTCGGGGTCACCATCGGTGCCGGCATTTTTGCGCTCATTGGCGAAATTACGGGGCTTGCTGGAGACCATGCCCCGTTGGCTTTCCTGCTGGCCGGGTCCATTGCCGGTTTGACCGGCCTTTCTTACGCCTGCCTTGTTAGTGTCTACCCAAGAGCCGCGGGGGAGGCCTTTTTTGTCACAACAGGAATGGGCCGGGCCATGGGCCGTTTTGCCGGCATCGGCGTCGTTATAACAGCCATCATTTCAAGTGCGGTCATCGCGGTCGCCTTTTCCGGATATCTGGGTGCTGTGGTGGCGATCCCGCAAGCGTTRGCAATTGTCTCGGTGGTGCTTGTTCTCGGTGGCATAGCCTGGCTYGGGGTGCGCGAAAGYGTTATTTTCGCYGCCGTCATTACCGTTCTGGAAGTGGGAACATTGATCATTATCGCCATTGCCGGCGCGCCCCTGTTGGGGGACGCGAAAGCGTGGTCATGGATTGTGACCCTGCCCAGCGGTGACTTTGGCTGGTCGGCGGTATTTGCTGCCAGCCTTGTCGCGTTTTTTGCGTTTATCGGGTTTGAAGATATCGTAAATATGGCGGAAGAGACAATCAACCCGCACCGGAATTTGTCATTGGCAATCATTCTTACYCTCGGCATCACGATKGTCATTTATGTCTCAATCTCGATGATCGCGTCAGCCTTGCCSRACCGGGCCGCGATGGTGGAAAGCCCYGCRCCGCTTGCATTTTTGTTTCATGAACTAACTGGATTTTCCGGAACCTCGGTCGCGGTGTTGGCAACAATCGCCATGATCAACGGTATATTGGTGCAGATCGTAATGGCCAGCCGGGTTCTCTACGGCATGTCGCGGGAACGGCTGATCCCTGGATGGTTCGCGGTCCTGAATCGAAAAAGACGCACCCCGAGCCGGGCAATTTTGCTGATAACCGGCATCATTTTGGCGCTCGCCTTGACCCTGCCGCTGCTGCAATTGGCGCAGGCAACGAGCATCGTCACTTTGCTCGTGTTCATCCTGGTCAATTTAGCGCTTTGGCTCATCGGCCGTCGTACAGATGCCGCGCCGATCCTGAAGCGCTGGCGGTATCTGGGTCTTGCGGGTGCCGCGTTTTCGCTAGCTTTATTGACAATCGAATTGTTGCGAATGGCAGGCTAATCCAACCTCAAAGACCGTTGACCGGGACTTTGAGAAACGTATTGCCGTCGTCGTCTTCCGGTGGCATTTTACCGCCTCGCATATTGACCTGCAATGACGGGATAATCAGTGTTGGCATATTAAGCGTGTCGTCCCGCGCGGTGCGCATCGCGATAAAATCTTCGCGGCTTGTCCCGCCGCCAATATGGATATTGTTTGCTCTTTCATCGGCAACATTGGTTTCCCAACGTATGTCGCGCCCGTTGGGGCCATAATCGTGACAGATAAACAGCCGCATCTGGTCTGGCAGCGTGAGGATTTTCTGGATCGAATCATAAAGTTCACCGGCATCTCCACCGGGAAAATCAGCCCGCGCACTGCCACCATCGGGCATGAACAGGGTGTCGCCGACAAAGGTGGCGTCGCCGATCACATGGGTCATGCAAGCGGGGGTATGGCCAGGCGTGTGGATCACAAATACCGCCATCGTGCCGATCATATATTCGTCGCCATCATCAAACAATTTATCGAACTGGCTGCCGTCGCGGCGAAACTCGGTCCCCTCATTGAACACTTTGCCGAAAGTATCCTGGATGATGGTGATATTTTTGCTGATGCCGATTTTGCCGCCGATTTTTTCCTGAATATAGGGCGCGGCGGACAAATGATCGGCATGAACATGGGTTTCGATCAACCATTCCAGATCAAGCTTATTGTCCTTGATAAAGGCAATGATTTCATCGGCATGTTCGTGAGTGATACGCCCGGCGGCATAATCCATATCCATCACGGTATCGATCACCGCGCAGGATTGTGATCCCGGATCCTTGACCACATAGCTGATCGTATTCGTTGCCGGATCAAAAAAACTTTTCACCTCCGGAGTGACATTCATATCCACGCGATATCCGGTCATGAAGCATATCCCTTTTCGATCATACAAGCGAAATTGAATGTACTGCGACACCGGTGATCTGTCACCTCTAGCTGTTCAATTAACACGAGGATTGGTCAAAAATTATACAGACCCCGGACCTGATCCAGAGCCTGTATATCTGCCTGCGAGTTCAAGCCCGACAGGTATTGATGCCCAGAATTTTGAAGAGGGGGCAAAAGCGGAATAGTCCGGTGAGGATAAGAATGGCACCGACTGCATTGGCGCCATATGTGATCATCGGGTTTGCCCAAATCGCCATCTCTGTAATGTATGGCAGGACGATCAGTGCGGCGCCGATAATGAAACGAATAATGCGGTCCATGGACCCAACATTGGCTGTCATGACGTGTCTCCTTGAAATAATCGATGACTGTATCAGACACTCAAAGAGCGGCATTGTCGGTGACCAAGTCACCAATGCTGAAAATAACTATCCGGATTTTGCAAAAGCCTGAAGAGCCGGGAGGTTTGTTAGCTGCACATCACCACGCGCGGCATTGATCCATCCGCGCCGCTGAAATTCCTGCAATTGTCGCGAAATGACTTCCCGCGCCGTACCAACCTCCACCGCCAATTGTTGGTGGGTCTGGTGTACATGGTCTGTCGCATCGCCRAGYTCGGTCAGTTTCTGYGCCAATCGAATRTCRATCCGCCCRAARGCSACATCTTCAATGATGGCAAACAACCCKGTGATGCGTTTCGAATAGGCCGTRAAYACAAATTGGCGAAASGGKGCGGACATGGCGAYAAGGTCATCAAAGACCSCRCGCGGCARRGCGGCAGCCCKGATATCGGTTTCCGCAATYCCGTCCGCWTTRTARTTTTCATAYGCCAGCAAACATGCSGTTGTAAGCACACAGCTTTCCCCGGCATGGACCCGGTATAAAACAATCTCCCGGCCATTCTCAGACACCTGTTGCACCCGCACCACCCCGCCAAGCAATAGCAAAAGGTCTTCCGGGGCTTTGCCCGGGCCAAAAATAACGGTGCCCGCYGGCGCCTCAATGATCCGGCYGCGTTCCATCAAAATTTTCCGGCTGGCATCATCCAGTTGCCCAAGACCGGGATATTGGTCGATCCAATTGTCCATCAAAATTTCCTAACATCCACTGGGCGAGTGAAAATACCAAAAGGCGTCAACGCTTGGCGCCACGTTTGATTTTGAATTTATAAACATCGCCCTCTTGGGAGGTTTCTACCAATTCGTTGCCGGTTTGGCGGCAAAAAGATTCAAAATCAGGCATTGACCCAGGGTCTGTCGMATGGACTTCAAGAATTTCGCCTTCAGGGATGCTTGCCAGTGCTTTTTTGGCTTTAAAAATTGGGAGAGGGCAAAGCAATCCCGTTGTATCGAGAAAATGTCCTGACATTTTAGCCTCWCATATTGATCTGGAAATTTGGCGCTCCAGGATCAGATAAACAGATTATCCAAGATTGCSAGTCTTGCATTCCTCAATACTGCAATTTATCGGGAAACCGGACAGGGTACAAATTTTCTCTGGTCTTCTCGGGTTTTGCCAGTGAATAGGTAGTGGGTGGTTTCGCCGGTTGCGAATATTAGGCGCTGACAATTGCTTTGCGTCGCCAGAGCGGGCATTAATGTTTCTGGATTTAGAGGATAATTCATGGATATCGCCCTGTTGCAGGAAAATGTCACCAAGGCCAGCATGCTTCTCCGGACGATGTCCAACAAGTGGCGCTTGTTGATCCTGTGCCATCTGTCACAAACAGAATTACCCGTTCACGAGCTCGAAAAACTGATCGGGCTTAGCCAGTCAGCCTTATCGCAACATCTTGCGATCCTTCGCCGTGAGCAACTTGTTGTAACCCGCCGCGCGGCCCAGTCGATTTACTATTCTCTCGAYAGCGATAAAGCCCGCGTCATCATGAACGTCCTTTACAATTTTTATTGCCGTGATGAAGAAGTGGCGCTCAAATCTATCGCCAGTTAGTGCTCGCGGGTTCTAACCCACAACCAATAGCTTAAACGCAAATTTTACAGGGACCACAATTCAATGAAAACCACCGAGCTAGATACTGATCTGCATATTTCCGGGCAAATTACCCAGGATGATATCAAATCAGCGGCGAAAAAGGGCATCAAGACCATCATCAATGTGCGCCCTGATGGCGAACAGGAAGGTGATTATATGACGGCCCGGGAAGCCAGTGACATCGCTAGCGAACACGGCGTGAATTATTGCCATATTCCGGTTGTTCCGGATCAAATTTCAGACCAGAATGTTGCTGATTTTGGAAAGGTGTTGGCTGAATTGCCGCGCCCTATTTTGGCTCATTGTGGCTCCGGGAAACGCGTTTCGGTGCTGTGGGCATTGTCCAACAACGGCTCTCTGTCGGCTGACGAACGAATTGAAAAAGCCGGCGAAGCTGGTCATGATCTATCTGCTCTCAAGCCAAGGCTTGGGTAGGCGTTTAAACAATATAGCAATAAAATTTTTCAAGAAAAAGAGACAGTAAAGCCATGACAGACCTTACCCTGACAGCCGCTGACGGCCATATTCTTGGCGCTTACCGCGCTGACCCATCGGGCACCCCGCGCGGCGGCATTGTCGTCATCCAGGAAATTTTTGGCGTTAATTCCCATATCCGTTCGGTTTGCGACCGGTTGGCTGAAGCCGGGTATGTTGCTATTGCACCGGCCCTGTTTGATCGCGTTGAGCCAAACTTTCAGTCCGGCTATTCGTCCAAAGAAGTTGAGCATGCCCGCACTTTTATGGCCAACCCTGATTGGGACGGCTATATGAATGATACCGACGCAGCGCGCGCGGTGGCGGCGGAAGCTGGCAAAGTAGGCATTATCGGATTTTGCCTCGGCGGCGCGGTGGCGTTTCTTGCAGCCGCCCGGTATGAAGGTTTTTCGGCGGCATCAGGATTTTATGGCGCCCGTATCCCGGCATTTGCCGACGAAAAACCCCATTGTCCGGTTCAACTACATTACGGTGAACTGGACCAGGGTATCCCCATGAGCAATGTGGATGAAGTCCGCGCCAAGCGTCCGGAATGCGATATTTATGTCTATGAAGGCGCCGGCCACGGTTTCAATTGCGATGTCCGTGGCAGCTATGATCCAGCAGCAGCGAAAAAAGCCTGGGCCCGGTCAATGGATTTATTCGGTCAACATATCGGATAAGCGGGCTGACAAAAAAAGCGAGATACAGGATGAAATTGTCTGATTTCAAGGCGTTGACATTCGACGTCTACGGCACCTTGATTGATTGGGAAAGCGGCATGATTGCCGGTTTGAAGCCCCTGACCGACAAGTTGGGAACCGATTTGTCGCGCGATGAAATCCTGCAAGCCCACGCAATTTACGAGTCTTCGACCCAGGCCCAAACCCCGCAGAAAATCTATTCCCGGATTCTGCCTGTCGTCTACAAACGCTTGGCGGAAGAATGGAATATTGCCGTCGATTGGGATGAATGTTTAGCCTATGGCCGCTCGGTAGAGCATTGGCCAGCCTTTGAAGACAGTGCTGCGTCGCTGCAATATCTGAAACAACATTTCAAACTTGTGGTTCTGTCGAACATCGACAATGAGAGCTTTGCCCACAGCAACAAAAAATTGCAGATGGAATTTGACGCAGCCTATACGGCGGAAGATATAGGCTCGTACAAACCGGACTTTCGAAATTTCGACTATATGATCGAAAACCTGGCCCGCATCGGTGTTGCCAAAGAGCAGATTTTACACACCGCCGAGAGCATGTTTCATGACCATGCACCGGCCAATAAATTTGGCCTCGCCAATTGCTGGATTTACCGACGGCACAACAAACAAGGTTTTGGTGCCACCATGAATCCCGGCGAAATTCCGAAATATGATTTCGTCTATAACAGCATGGCAGAGCTTGTTGAGGCCCACCAAAAAGAACGGGATGGCTAACCGTCACGCCCTAATTTTCGGGTTCAAATATTTGGCGGTAACTTGATTCCCATCAAGGCCAAAATCAACAATCAGGCCTATAACCCTCCCAAGGTCTCAAAACCAAAAATGGGAGAATATCATGCATATTTCATATCCCTTGGGCGCGGGTCGTTTTTCAATCACACTCCATAAATTGRCGACTTTGGCTGCAATATCGGCGCTCGTTTTTATGGCGTCACTCATTTCCGCAGGGTCGGGTTTTAGCACCGCCCAAGCGCAATCCATGCAGGGTATGACTTGTTATGATTTGTGGTTCGAGCGAAACTCAATTTTCGCCAACAAGGGCTTTTGTTTCCGCAGTCAGCGCGCCCAGTCCGCATTCGGGGCAGCTTGCTTTCCGCCCTATGGCCAATTGTCGCGCAACGAACAATGGCGTGTCGATGCCTTGCAGCGTCAGGAACGCAACATGCGTTGCCAGCCCGGTGGCCAGTCTGGAAATACCCAGCCAGCTCAGCCCCAGGGGGCGAATTACGCCGCTATGACCTGCAATCAATTGTGGACCGCCCGCAATGGAATTTTKGCCCGCAACGGCCATTGTTTTCGCTCGAATCGCGGCATCGCGGCTTTCGGGACCGGATGTTTCGCGCCTTATGGGAGGCTTGGTAACGCCGATCAGCGTCAGGTTGATGCGATCATTGGGTGGGAACGCCGGGGCGGATGTCGCTAAGCTGAACTGGCAGAATTTCAGGCGTCATGTTCATTCGCGGTTATCGACGAAGCGCACGGCTTTCAGGAATTTTTCAAAATCCTTGGCCAGCGTGCCGGTAGCCAGAACCTCAATATCGACATTGATTTCGAACGTGTTTTTGATCGCGGTCCTGAAATTTTCAGTGACCGCCTTGGCGTCACTTCCCCGTCTGATTTCAATCCGGACAGTGAATTGCTCGATGCCGGATTGTGCCGTCGACATAACACCCTGAAAATCTGTGATGTCGGGATTGGCGAAGACAAAATCTTCGAAATCCGTGTGATTTATATTGACGCCCTTTAATTTGAAAAACCCGGTTGTGCGATGGGCGTGCTGGATGATCGGGAAAAGTTCGCCGTGGATATTTTTCGATTTGCCGTGTTCGAAATACCGAACCACGTCGCCTGAATTCCAGCGCAGAAATGGCGTCGCATTGCTGGTCACCAGCGGTGTGACACAAAATGTTCCGGCTTCACCTTCGGGCAATTGTTTCCCCGTGTCCGGGTCAACCACCTCGACAAAATACATATCGCTCCAGATATGGATGCCGTCATGAGCTTCGCTTTCCGCACCCATCAGGCCTGCTTCCGACATCCCGAAAACATCATAAATTTCCGCGCCCCACATCCGGGTCAGTTTTTCGCGTTTTGATGCCGACAAGGATTCTGCAGAACAAACAATTTTACGGATGCTGCTTTTGGTCAGGTCGATGCCTTCATTTTCAGCCAGATTTGCCAGATGGATGGCAAAGCCTGGCATCGAGACCAGCACCGTTGGTTTCAGGCTCTGGATCAGGTCAAGCTGGATGCGCGAGGGAACCGAATTTCCAGCCCCGACCCAATTCATGCCAACGCCCGCATGATGCGCGCTCCGCGCCCAAATCTGGCCCGCCGGGTGGATGCCGATCGGGAACGATATATGGCATAAATCGCCAGGGTAAATGCCGATACACTCATAATTGCGGCCCC
>JAESRU010000189.1 GCA_016764455.1 Hyphomicrobiales bacterium
ATTTCGATCAGGAGGTCATCCAACTGCCTGAAGCTTGTCCCCCACTTTGGCCTGAAATCGGCTAGCCAATTGACAGCGGCAATCATGTTCTCAGCCTTCAGCTTAGCGGGGCGGCGTTGTTCATCGATTCCTCTCTCGATCAAACCCGCACGCTCAAGTACTTTCAAATGTTTTGATACAGCGGGTTGGCTTATGTCGAAGGGTTCAGATATCTCTTTGACGGATGCCTCGCCCTCAACGAGTCGCGACAGAATGGCCCTTCGTGTGCCATCTGCCAGCGCATGAAAAACTGCATCTAGATTTACGTGACTTGATATATAACCAATTTGTTCCATAAACATATGGTTATATAATAGAAATGTAATGTCAACACCCAATAAGCACCGCTCTTCAATCCCAATAGCGAAGTCTAATTGGGGGTACCTAAGGGCATTTTTGAGACCTTCGCTGCGCAGATCACGAACGGCAGCTTTGAAATTGACCGCTAATTTGGGTCAATGTCCTGATGGAAGGGTCAAACATCCCGGTCGTTTTATTTTTGATTTTTTTATTGGCGCGCCGGGGAAGATTCGAACTCCCGACCCCCAGATTCGTAGTCTGGTGCTCTATCCAGCTGAGCTACCGGCGCCTTTGAGTGCTGCTTCCCGTTCTAGTATATCTGAAGCGAGCGGGCCAGAGGTAAGCTATCATTGGATCAAAGGCAAGCATGACTTTTGATGTTTGCAAGAGAATTCAGAAAATTGTGATGAAAGGCCTCTCCATGCTGGCGGCCTGAAGACAATCGCAACATTGAGAGACGCTGAATTTTCTACCCTTGGCTCGCCTGTAGCGCGGCGCGGGCGGGGCTGATCGCTAATATGGAATCTGGTAGAATGATGCGGAATGTTGCGCCGGATTCAGTGTCTTCCAGGGTGATGCTGCCACCATGGGCCTGGATCAATTCAGTCGAGATAGCGAGCCCCAGGCCGGTTCCCCCTGGTTTGGCCGTGCTTTGAAATGCTTCGAACACGCGGTCGCGCGCCATCGCTGGCACGCCGGGTCCGTTGTCGCTGACAAGGATGGTGACAACAGCACCTTCACGACTAGCCTCGACGCTGATTTCAGGGTGAACCGCCAACGATGCTCGGACTGCTTCCAGAGCCTGGACCGAATTGCGCACAAGATTGTGCAGCACCCGGTAGAGCTGATCTGGATCGGCATCAACTTCCATATCTGCTGGTACATTGTTGCGCCAATTTATCGGGGAATCGGTGCACAATTCCAAACTGTCGGCGGCATCCTCAACGAGCTTGTATAATGCAAGGCGGCTTCGGCTTGGGGGTTGTTCTCCGGCCTGGCCGTATTTGATGGTGTTGGTACAGAGCGCTACGGCGCGGTCCAGCGATGCAATCAATTTTGGGACAAAACGCTGGACCGTCGGGTCCGGCACACTTGCAAGGCGATCCGAAATCAAATGCGAATTTGAGAGCATGTTGCGCAAATCATGATTGATTTTACTGACCGCCAATCCGAGCGCGGCCAGATGGCCCTTTTGCTGCAGGGTTCCAGATAATTGCACCTGCATTGCAGCCAGTTCACGTTCGGCAACGCCTATTTCATCGCGCCTGTTGCCTGGATGAATGATTCGGCTGAGGTCTTCAGGGTTTTGGCTGAAGGCGACCATATTTTCCGTGATGCGCCGCATTGGGCGCACCAGCAACATGATCAGCGACAGATAGACCAACGCCGCGGTGATGCATGAAATCAAAATTGACAGGGTGAGGATATTGAACGCGAACGTAATCATCGCGGCGCGCAACGGGGTTTCATCCATCACCACTTCGATAAAATCACCATTCGCATCGCCCTCCAGAGAGTTGGACGGGACCGGCCCCCGGATATTGATGATCCGACCATCAGCCGCCATCAGAGTGCCAAAAGCATCCATCAATGCCAGATAGACGCCGCCATCACGAACATCCACATGGAGATCGATACTTGGCGGAGAATTGTCGAACATCAATAATTGCCGGGTGCCATTGCGGCTCAAGGCGATCGCCAGAGCGCCGGTATTGTCCAGTAATTCCTGCTCCAGGGATTTCGGGATCATGCCGTCGGGGGCGGCTTCCAGCACCATCGCCGCGATCTGGGCAGACGGCAGGCGTTCGCGCAACCAGGTCATGCGGAAATTGGCGATTGACGGGACGAATATCAAAATTTCCGCCAACATCACAAACAGGATGGTGAGCAACAACAATTTGGCCGACAGGCCAAGGCCGCGCCGAACACCGGTCGCATTGTCGGCTGGCCGGTCAGAGGCCGTGGCGGGTACCTTGTCGGTTTGTTCACTCACGCTTTTTTCCTACCCAAATATGCGCAAAAACCTGATGGTTCTTTGTATCCAGGGGTTTGAAAGACTTGAAGCATAATAGGTGACCGCTGCCCGTTTGGAAATCTCCGACAAAGTCGGGTACGGAGATACAAATGATGTCATCGCCTTGATATTCAATCCCTGACCAATGGCCAATGCCCATATCTGGATCATTTCACCTGCACTTTGGCCAACAATTGTTGCCCCAAGAATTTTTCCTTTTTTGGTGGTAATCACCTTGATGAAGCCTTCGGTATTGCGTTCCGTCTGGGCCCGGTCATTCTCAACATAGGGCCAGCGCAAGATGCGAATATCGCGGTTTTTCTCCCGCGCTGCGGTTTCATCAAACCCCACATGGGCCAATTCCGGATCGGTATAGGTCACCCACGGAATGGCGCTGATATCTTCTTTTACCGGCAAGCGGAACAAGGCGTTCCGGATCACCAATCCAGCATGATAATTTGCCACATGGGTGAATTGCAGGCTGCGGGCCACATCACCGATTGCATAAACCTTGCGGTTCGACGATTTCATCCCCTTGTTRACGATGACCCCACGGCGATCAAACTCTATGCCCGCCGCTTCAAGTCCGAGGTCGGTGATATTTGCCGCCCGGCCAGCAGCGACCAGCAAATGGCTACCCTGGACTTCAGACTGGTTGCCGTCGGAATTTTCAATTGTGACGCGGATATTGCCCGCCCGCCCGGCAACGCCCACTACCTTGACGCCAGCATGGATGTTGACGCCCTCTTTCTCAATTCTATTGAGAACAATTGCTGTCGCCTCCGGGTCATCCTTGCCGAGCGGCACGAACATTTCTATTACGGACACTTCAGGCCCGAGCCGCCGGTGGGCTTGTGCCAATTCCATCCCGATCGGCCCGCCACCAATCACAATCAAATGATTGATTTGGCGGGTATTGTCGAAAATCGTCTCGTTGGTGAAATATGGCACTTTGTCGAGGCCTGGAATTGGCGGCACAAAAGGTGACGACCCGGTGGCGACAACGAACCGCCTGGCCTTGATCTCATACTCCCCCGCAACCACGGTCCTGGCGTCTTTGAATTTGGCTGCAGCGCGGATCACTTTTACGCCCATGCCTGTGAAGCGTTCTTCAGAATCATTGGGTGCGATCGCCGCGATGACRCTYTTCACATGGGCGCTGACYTTTCTGAAATTCACTTTYGSSGGTTCAWATTCAACGCCAAARGCGGATGATTTTGYCGARACCGCCGCCAGTTTCCCAGCAGCGATCAGGGCTTTGGACGGGACACAGCCATAATTCAGACAATCGCCGCCCATCTCGCCTTTTTCAATCAGTACGACTGAAACGCCGAACGCGGCTGCAACGGATGCGACCGACAGGCCGCCGGAGCCTGCGCCAATGACGCAAATATCGGGTGTCAGGGTCTCACTCATAACTGGTTCCTCTAAAGGTGCGGCAGAGGCTCCTCTGCTGCGTCCAAAATTAATATCACAGGTTTGCAAGTTTCGGGACTAGTTGCCCTGGCGATTGCGCCAACGCTTTAGTGCAACCGGAATCAGCGCCACTATTCCAAGCGCCGCGAGGGCGATTAGAATCTCCGGCGTAACCAGAGCACTCAAGCTGAATTCAAAGGCACAATCTTCAGCAACGCAATTCTGGTTAGCCTGTTGTTGTGCTTCAAAGATGCTGTCGAGACCTGTCCCCAAAAAAGAGAACGCAAAAGTGCCTGGAATAATACCAACAAAGGTGGCCACCAGAAATGTTCGCAGGTTCATTCCCAATAATGCAGGCGCCAGATTGACCAACCAGAACGGAAAGGCTGGTACGAGGCGCAGAAACAAAAGATAGTTGAAGGCGTCTTCGCGAAACCCTGTGGACAATTTCTCAATCCACGGCCCGGCCCGCGCTGCCAGCGCTTCGCCAAGAGAGGAGCGCGCAATGGTGAAAACAATTCCGGCACCAATGGTAGCTGCGATCACCACAGAAATACCGCCCGCGACCCAGCCAAACAAAAACCCGCCTGCAAGGGTCAGCAAGGCACCGCCCGGTAGCGAGAGCGCTACAATCGCCACATAGAGAGCCATAAAGCAGCAAAGTGCCAGGAACCAATGCTCCACCACCGCTTCCTTCAGCAAATCGCGATGCAGTGCCAATTGTTCAAATGACAAATATTTGTGCCAGCCCTGGGACAGGATCAGCGCCATGAATGCTGCCAGAATGATCAGGGGCAAAAAYTTTCGAATTAGGTTCTTGCCTTTTTCTGGCGCTGGGCCGGCGTCTCTTTGTTCGGCCATTTTCTTCTCCCTGAAAGACAATTTGCCCGAAAACCGGCAAAAAACTGCCTTTCAAACTGCGCCCATCCCCACGGGTTATCTCTGATGACACGAAAATAAGGGGCCGGAAACATCCAAACCATGGTTCTCAAGCCAATGTGATCAGACGTCAATAGATTTGACGTGTACGGATTTGTTTGAAATTCTGTCCTTATTCCTCTGTTACTTTGATTGACTTGGATGGGTCAGCTTATTATAAGCCATGCGACTTTGTGAAAAGCTGGTGGTTGAACCATCCGGCCCCTTCATCTACAAACTTTGTGGCGGGCGAACGTCCCGCTCTATTGAAACAATTTAATCGGCCTGAAACAGGCGGAGACCTAAAGTGAAACGTACATTCCAACCGAGTAGACTGGTGCGCGCAAGGCGTCACGGATTCAGATCACGCATGGCGACCAAGGGCGGGCGTAATGTGCTCGCGTTGAGACGCGCACGCGGGCGTAAGCGTCTGTCTGCCTGACCAATTTGACGTAGCCGGGATTTTCCATGGCTCAGACACCTAGTATCGCGCGCATCAAACGCCGGGCAGACTTTAAGGCAGCCGCTAAGGGATGCCGGGTCGGAACCCGGCATTTTTTGATGCAGATGCGGGCGCATAGAGAAAACGAGTGTCCGGACGGTGTTAGCCGGTTTGGATATACGGTGACCAAAAAGGCAGGCAACGCGGTGGTGCGGAACCGGATTCGGCGGCGGCTCAGAGAGCTGGTGCGGATCGATACCGGGGCGCGCGCCAAAGCTGGACACGATTATGTATTGATTGCCCGGGCAAGTGCGGAGACAGCAGATTTTTCCGAACTTAAATCCGACCTTGCCAGAGCAATTCGTAAAATCCACAATTAGGGAAGCGGATCGGCGACCATGAGTGATAACAGAAACACAATTCTGGCGGTTGGCCTGTCGATYRTWATTCTKGTYCTTTGGCARKTMTTTGTSGGCGCRCCGGAAGCTGAACGCCAGCGCCAGTTGCAGGAAGCCCAGCAAACCCAACAACAGCCAATACCGCAACCAGGACAAGTGGCACCCCAAGGCGGCACAGTTCCAGGGTCTGCCCCCACGCCAGCTGGCGTCGGCGGTGTGGCCCCAACGACCAATCCCGGCGCACAAGCCCCCGGTGGTGTGGCCCCCGGTGGTCCGGTTGATCGCACAAGTATGCTGGCCAGCACCAACAGAATTCAGATCGATACGCCCAGCGTACACRGTTCGATTAATCTGACCGGTGGCCGGATCGATGATATTACGCTGAAACTTTACAACGAGACGGWAGACCCAGACAGCCCGGAGGTTGTTCTGTTCTCACCATCYGGTAGCGAAAACCCCTATTACGCTGAATTTGGYTGGGCCGCAGGAGCYGGCGYCGACACTGCCATTCCTGAYGCAAATACGGTTTGGCAAGCCRCCAACAGCAATTCACTAACGCCGGAGCACCCCGTTACGATTTCTTGGGACAATGGTGCCGGGCTGATTTTTGAGCGCGAATACGCGATCGATGACGATTATATGGTGACCTTGCGCCAAACTGTGCGCAACACCGGCGCCAGCGCCGTTTCCCTGTTTCCCTATGCACTGATCTCGCGCCATGGCACGCCGCAAATTCAGGGGTTTTTCATTCTCCATGAAGGTCTGATCGGCTATTTCGGCGAAGATGGGCTGGAAGAGGTTGATTATGCTGATCTGGCTGAAGAGAAACTACAAACCTATGAGAACACAAGTGGGTGGATCGGGATTACCGACAAATATTGGGCGGCCGTACTGATCCCGGATCAAACGCTTCCCTATACCGCCCGCATGACTGCTTTTCAGCARGGCTCGCGGACCGTGTACCAGACCGATTATCTGCTGGAGGGTCGTGAAATTGCCCCCAATAGCGAGACCAGTGTCACCGGCAGATTGTTTGCCGGCGCCAAGGTCACSAGCCTGATTGACAGCTATCAGGACAGCGAAGGCGTTACCAATTTTGAATTGCTGATCGACTGGGGCTGGTTCTATTTCCTTACCAAGCCGCTTTATTACCTGATCGACTGGCTGTTCAATCAGGTGGGCAATTTCGGGGTCGCAATTTTGGCGGTTACCGTCCTGATCAAGCTTGTATTCTTCCCGCTTGCCAACAAATCCTACGTCTCAATGAGCCGGATGAAACTTGTGCAGCCGGAAATGGCGAAAATCCGCGAGCGCTTTGGGGATGATAAAGCAGCCCAGCAAAAAGCGACGATGGAATTATACAAGAAGGAAAAGATCAACCCGATGGCAGGGTGTCTGCCAATCATGTTGCAGATACCGGTCTTTTTCTCGCTCTACAAAGTGCTGTTCGTAACCATTGAAATGCGGCAAGCACCGTTTTTTGGCTGGATTCAAGATCTGGCGGCGCCGGACCCAACCTCGCTTTTCAATCTGTTTGGCCTGATCCCCTGGGATCCACCGCAATTCCTGATGCTCGGCATTTGGCCGCTGTTGATGGGGATTACGATGTTCCTGCAAATGCGGCTCAACCCGCCACCGCCGGATCCGGTTCAGGCAATGATCTTTACCTGGATGCCGTTGGTATTCATGTTCCTGCTGGCATCCTTCCCAGCTGGTCTGGTGATCTATTGGGCCTGGAACAATTCGCTCTCGATCCTCCAGCAGGCATACATCATGCAGCGCCAGGGTGTGAAGATCGATATGTGGAACAACATCAAGGCGGCGTTCGGGATCAAACCGGATACAAGCGGGACCGACTGACCCACGCCTGCTGAACCGGTTCACGGGATTCTTAATATGAACCAAGCGACAGAAACAGGTACCTTCTCTGCGGAGCAATTGGAGACAGGTCGGCTTTTATTTGCCGGGCCGTGCGACTTTGTTCTCTCGGTAGCCGACATGAAGCAATTGCCCGAGCCCGGCCCGCCGGAAGTGGCTTTTGCCGGGCGCTCGAATGTGGGCAAATCGAGCCTGCTGAATGCGCTCACCAACCGGAAAAACCTGGCGCGCACCTCAAATACGCCGGGGCGCACCCAGATGTTGAATTACTTTTCTCTCGGCGGAGCCATCAACCTTGTTGATATGCCGGGCTACGGGTTTGCCAAGGCACCGAAAGAAAAGGTGCGCGACTGGACCATTCTCTCGAAAGATTTTCTGGCAGGGCGGGCATCGCTGGTACGGGTGTTCCTGTTGATCGATTCGCGCCACGGCCTCAAAGACAGCGACAGCGAAGTGATGGACCTTCTCGACAAGACCGCCGTTGTTTATCAATGCATCCTGACCAAGAGCGACAAGCCGAAGGGTGGAGATCTTCACGGAGTTCTCGCCAAACTTACCGGCCAGATTGCAAAACGCCCTGCTGCCCACCCGTCGATCATAATGACATCTTCGGCAAAGATGCGTGGGATTGAAGAATTACGCGCTGAAATTGCCAGTCTCGTAATGGACCGTTGAGCCGGGCGGCATAAATCGGTTATGTAACGGTGTAGTTCATTTGCCCCCGGAGCTTTAGGCGTGACCAACGACAAGTCTCAAGACAAAGCCAGAATTCTCGCAGAGGCCCTGCCCTTTATGCAGCTTTATGCGGGTCGGACGGTTGTCATCAAATATGGCGGCCACGCCATGGGTGACGAAAGCCTGGCGGAAAGCTTTGCCAGAGATGTTGTTATGTTGCGGCAATCGGGCGTGCGGCCGATCATAGTCCATGGTGGTGGCCCTCAAATCGGCGCCATGCTGGACCGACTCAATATCAAAAGCGAATTTGCCGCCGGATTGCGGATTACTGACCAACAGACAGTTGAGATTGTTGAAATGGTTCTGGCCGGGTCCATCAACAAGCAGATCGTTGCCGCCATCAACAAGGTTGGCGGACGGGCGATTGGCATATCCGGCAAGGATGCCGGATTGATGACTGTCAAAAAAGTTACCCGGACCATTGTCGATCCGGATTCTAATATTGAAAAAATTATCGATCTTGGGTTTGTCGGCGAACCTGAAACCATCAACCGCGAAGTGCTGGATATCCTGACCGCCTCGGACCTTATTCCGGTGATCGCGCCCTTGGCGACATCTGTTGAAGGCGACACATACAATGTGAATGCAGACACGTTCGCGGGCGCCATTGCCGGCACACTTGGTGCCGACCGGCTGCTGCTGCTGACCGATGTACCGGGCGTTCTTGATAAAACAAACACCTTCATGAAGACGCTTTCTGTTTCCAAATGCCAACAGATGATTTCCGATGGCACCATCAATGGCGGCATGATCCCTAAAGTGGAAACCTGTATCCATACCCTCGAACAAGGGGTCAAAGGTGTCKTCATTCTTGACGGCAAGGTACCACACGCGGTTTTGCTGGAATTGTTTACCGAACATGGCTCAGGGACCATGATCCACCAATGAAGACGAGACACTGTCTTGCGGGGGGCATGTTTTTGCTGGCGGGCTTGACCGGCACCGCGCCAGGCTTTGCACCCGCGACCGCCAGGGCTGCTGAATACCAGCTCTGTAATCAGACCAGTTATGTGCTGGACGCAGCACTTGCGGTCCAGGTTCGCCAAACAACTGCCTCGCAAGGCTGGTTCCGGGTATATCCCGGCGGTTGCGAAGTGATCCTGTCACGCACCGAAGACACCGAACGCTATTTTGTCTATGCCCGCACGCCCGATGCGTATGATACAGCGCCGTTACCAAATTCGGCCTCAAACATGATCTGCATTGCGCAAGAAAATTTCCTCATCCCGGGCGCGTGGCAATGTGCAGACCCAAATAACAGCATGGTATCATTCTCGGAAGTTACGGCCGATACCAAGAGCCTCGTTGGCCAGACCATCCTGACAGGAGAAAGTAGTTTCGACCAGGAACAGGCCCGCATTGCCGGGCTGCAACGGCTTTTAGTCAAGGCAGGCTTTGATCCGGGCGTCGTTGACGGCAATCAGGGAGAACAAACCAGTCTGGCTTTGGCCGAATTTCGTCGCCGCAATAATATTTCCGAGCGAGAGAGCGATGCTATTCTGTTTGAAGCATTGCTGGGTGCCGCGGTTGAAAAAGTACGAAGCGTCGGACTGACCTATTGCAACGATACAGAATGGACCATTTTTGCTGCTGTGGGCATCAGTTCTGAAGGTACTACACGCGCCGAAGGTTGGTTCGAACTGGCTCCCGGTGCTTGCAACCGGGCGATCCGCGATGCGCTTGACGGCGACAAGCTGCACGTTTTTGCCCAGGCCCATGACGGCAACGGTTTTCCCGTCATTCACAATGGCACGCCGTTGCAATGGGGYGGCGAYACCGAATTGTGCACCAAGGCAACMCGGTTYGAGACCARYRACCATGARAATTGCCGCGCCCAGGGGCTYAAYSYGAATGGCTTYACAAGCGARGAWATTGGCGAGCGRACGGGTCGYATYATCCGGTTTGGAATAGCGAATGAGTRACAWTCCTGGAAATTTGGAAWATCGYGATATCTGGATMTTTGATCTSGAYAAYACKCTYTATCCGCCKGAATGYGATTTRTTCGCGCAGGTTGAYCARCGCATGGGWGAATTTATYTCRCRRCTTTTTGATATCGACCGGGTTGAAGCSCGCAAAATCCAGAAAACCTATTACCGGAATTATGGCACCACTTTGCGCGGCCTGATGCAGGAACACGGGATCAATCCTGATGATTTCCTAGCCCACGTGCACAATATTGATCATTCGGGCCTGCCGCTTGATCACGACCTTGGCGATGCCATCGCCGCCCTGCCCGGTCGCAAACTGATTTTCACCAATGGTAGCCGTCAGCACGCGGAAGACGTTGCCAGGCAAATCGGTATTCTCGAGCATTTCGAGAATATCTTTGACATCGCGGCCGCAAATTATATTCCAAAGCCACAAGCSGAGGCTTACCATATGTTTGTGGATGCCTTTGGAATTGACCCGTCRCGGGCGGCGATGTTTGAAGACCTGTCGCGCAATCTGGCGGTGCCCGCAGACCTTGGTATTGCCACCATTTTGGTGACCCCCAGCGAGGGTGACCATCCAGAYGCGCGCGACGGCTGGGTCCAGCCTGACGAAGGTGGTGACCACGTTCATCATGTCACCAGCGATCTGGCCGGTTTTTTACGTGATATAGTTTCCGATTAGCGGATGCGTGGTTGACACTTGGCCGGGCGCGCATACTCTCCGGCAAACAATTTGGCTGCCTACAAATGGCRGCGCAGGAGATATTTCATGAGCAATGCAAATCTTGAACAAATCATCGATGCGGCCTTTGAGACCCGTGCCGAAATTACSCCCGAAACCGSCGGTGTCGCCCGCGAGGCGGTAGACACCGCCCTTGATCTGCTGGATAGCGGTCAGGAGCGGGTTGCGGAAAAAATTGACGGCGAATGGCATGTCAATCAATGGCTGAAGAAAGCGGTTTTGCTCTCGTTTCGCCTGAACAACATGTCGCTCATTGGTAATGGACCGGGCGAAGCCGTCTGGTGGGACAAGGTCAAATCAAAGTTTGACGGCTGGGACGAAGCCCGTTTCAGCAAGGCTGGATTTCGTGCAGTACCAAACTGCATCGTTCGCCATTCCGCCTATATCGCGCCAGGCGCCGTTTTGATGCCATCCTTTGTCAATCTTGGTGCCTATGTGGATAGTGGCGCGATGATCGATACTTGGGCAACGGTTGGGTCGTGTGCCCAGATCGGCAAAAACGTACATATTTCAGGTGGTGCCGGGATCGGCGGTGTGCTGGAGCCGTTGCAGGCCGGGCCCGTTATTATCGAAGACAATTGCTTCATTGGTGCTCGTTCCGAAGTTGCCGAAGGGGTGATTGTGGGCGAAGGCGCGGTGCTCTCGATGGGGGTCTTTATCGGTGCCTCCACAAAAATCGTTGACCGGGCCAGCGGCGAAATTCATTACGGCAAGGTACCGCCCTATTCGGTTGTTGTGCCTGGCAGCATGCCCGGCAGTCAGCCGGTTAATGAAGGCCAGCCCAATCCAAATCTTTACTGCGCCGTGATTGTGAAAACCGTGGATGAGCGCACGCGCTCAAAAACCTCGATCAACGAATTGCTGCGGGATTAATGCCGCTATGCCGGATGCCGATCAAACCCTGGATGTTGTGGCCCTTGCGCAAGACCTGATCCGTTGCCAGAGCGTGACGCCTGTTGAGGGCGGCGCATTGTCTTTGCTTGGCGAACGGATCGCGGCGCTTGGGTTTGAATGTCATCGCGTAACCTTCTCGGACGACAACACACCGGACGTTGAAAACCTCTATGCGCGGATCGGCCATACGGGACCGAACCTTGTCTATGCCGGGCATACAGACGTGGTGCCGGTTGGTGACGAAGCCGCCTGGACCTACCCACCATTTGGCGCTGAAATTCACGGCAATA
>JAESRU010000190.1 GCA_016764455.1 Hyphomicrobiales bacterium
CAGAAGTCGGCGAGCGCGGTCTCAAACTATCCGGCGGTGAAAAACAACGTGTCGCCATCGCCCGCACCATCCTCAAAGGCCCGCCGATCCTTATGCTCGATGAGGCCACGTCGGCGCTTGATGTGAATACCGAACGGGATATCCAGTCGGCGTTATCGAAGGTTGCAGAAAACCGCACCACGCTTGTAATCGCCCATCGGCTTTCTACAGTGGTGGATGCCGACGAGATTATTGTCATCGACGCCGGGCGGATTATCGAGCGCGGGCGTCATCGCCAATTGTTGAAAAACCCAGGTCTCTACGCAGAAATGTGGAACCGGCAGAAAGAAGCTCAAAAAGCGCAAGCAAATCTGGTCAATACGGTTGCCAATGTTGAAGACCGGATGTTGCCGGAAGCCGAGCGTCTTCCGCAAAAGTCCAAGTAGCTGCTTCTTTAATTTGTCGGTATAGTCCCCTGAAATCTGCGCCACAAGCTTAGATGATTTGAAAGGCTTTATTCCACCGTGATCGATTCTATTCTATCAACCCTGACCCCGATCCATCGGGAAGGTTATCGGTTCATCGCAATTTTTGCGGTTCTTACTCTGGTTTTATTCTGGGTGGCACAACCGCTCGGGTGGATCGGCATAATCCTGACCGCATGGTGCGCCTATTTCTTCCGCGACCCGGAACGCATTACCCAGGTCCGCGACGGATTGGTTGTCAGCCCGGCGGATGGCCGAGTTTCAGCAATTGTCGAAGTGGTGCCACCGGCTGAAATGAATTTGGGTGTGGAATTGCGCACCCGGATTTCAATTTTCATGAATGTGTTTGATTGCCACGTAAACCGCGCGCCGGTCGCTGGCAGAATTTCCCTGATCCATTATACCCCCGGTTTGTTCGTCAACGCCGAACTGGACAAGGCGAGCGAAGACAATGAGCGGAATGCGCTTGTGCTTGAAATGGACAATGGCGAAAAATTGGGCGTCGTCCAGATTGCCGGTCTGGTCGCGCGCCGTATCGTTTGTTGGGTGAAAGAAACCGAGCCTCTTGGTGCAGGTGAACGATTTGGCCTGATCCGATTTGGCTCGCGGCTTGATGTGTATTTGCCGCCTGGACAAAAAGCCCTGATCAGCGAAGGCCAGCGGGCCATTGCCGGGGAGACCATTCTTGCTGATATGGCGAATGAAGAACCCGAGCGGGCGACCCGCGCCGCATAATCTGATATAACGGCTCTCTAACAAAGCGAGTATTGAGTATGGATTGGCCCTTTCAACCTTTTGATCCGGAGCGTCGCGGGCGCAGAAAATTCCGCACGATTCCTATCCGCAGGCTAATCCCAAACGTCATCACTCTGTTGGCAATCTGTATGGGGCTTACAGCTGTGCGGATGGCAATCGAGGGCCGCTTTGARTTGGCTATTGCTGCAATCGCTGCTGCTGCCTTCCTGGATATGCTGGATGGCCGCGTCGCGCGGTTGTTGAAAGCCACGTCCCGGTTTGGCGCGGAATTAGATTCATTGGCCGATTTTGTCAATTTCGGCGTCGCCCCGGCGGTCATTCTTTATAGCTGGTCGCTGGTCCAGTTAAAGTCGGTGGGCTGGATGGCGGTGCTTGCATTTGCCATTTGCTGCGTGTTGCGCCTGGCGCGTTTCAACGTGGCACTTGAAGATGATAAACCGGCCTGGCAAAGNANYYAYWYYSYSSRCATNGSSTGMRMCYRCCRGYRSSTTWTYGNTATTGTTGCCGCTCTATATCCACCAACTCGATATTATCGGTATCCGCGAACATCCTGTCCCCGTTATGGTTTTCAGCATTGCGGTCGCTTTCATGATGGTAAGCCAAATTCCGACATTCTCAGGAAAAGCAATTGGAGGCAGGATTTCACTGGAATTGGTGGTGCCGCTTTTCTTTTTCTTTGTACTGGCGGCGGCGTTTCTGATCTCCTTCCCGTGGCTCACCATGAGTTTGGTGACACTTGGCTATTTGTTGTCCATACCGGTTAGTTTTTTCCGATTTTATCGGCAGAAAGAACGCGATATCGCCAAGGACGAAAAAGAACGATTGCCAGCTTCGTCTGAGGGGAAACGTCGGAAATCAACTAAAGCCACCGGAAAGAGCCAAAGCGCTGATAGCAATGGCCCGTCTGACGAGGACCAGTCCTCGGATGACAATAAATCACCGAACCGGCCCAACCAGCTTCATTAGATCGCACTATTCCGCAGCTTCAGCCAGTCTTGGACGAGCGGTTTTGGCTTTGCGGGTCCGCTTTTTCTTTGGCGCTATAAGGCCCGGCTCAGATGCGGCAACAGGCGGTGCAACGTCTGAACCTTTCCTGAAACTCCCGATCCTATGAAACAGTTTCTGGAAACGCGCTTTCAAGATGGACGGCGCCGCCAGCATGGTCGGGATCAGGATCAGGGTCAGCATTGTCGAGAAACTCAACCCGAAAATAATTGCTGTGGAAAGTTGAACCCACCAGATCGATGTGATGCCGCCAACCAGAATTGAACGGTCAAAGAAATCGATGGTAATTTGCAACGCCATAGGGATCAGGCCAAGCACGGTGGTGATGGTGGTGAGCATGACCGGGCGCATACGCTGGGCGCAGGCGCGCAACACGGCATCCACGGGATTAAGACCAAGGCTGACCATTCGGTTATAGGTATCAATCAACACAATCGCATTGTTGACGACGATCCCGGCAAGCGCGATGACCCCGGTTCCGGTCATGATGATCGAGAAGGTTTGCCCTGTCGCCATCATGCCAAGCAGTACGCCAAAAACAGACATCACTACCGTCGAGAGGGTGAGGAAGGTCTGGTAGAAACTGTTAAACTGGGTCACCAGAATGATGAACATCAAGAATAGAGACGCCGCCATGGCCTTGCCTAGAAATGCGCCGGCTTCTCTTTGTTCTTCATCCGCCCCACGGAAACGGAACTGGACACCGTTTGGCCAATTCTGGGCCTGAACCCAAGCATCAAGTTCGCGCACTTTCTCGTCCGCTGAAACATCATCAAGCACATTGGCTTTGACCATCATCGAGTTGCGGCCATTCTGGCGATTAATCGCGGATACGCTGGGTTGGGCTGTACGGGTGACCAAGTTGCCAATCGGCACCAGGCCCTGGTCGGTCGGAATCCGCAATTCATCCAGCCGGTCGAGCGAGCGTTCGCTTTCGGGCAACCGGAGCCGGATATCAATTTCATCCTCGGAATCGTCYGGTCGGTAAGTYGCGATCAGAAGGCCGTTGGTGACCATCTGGATCATGCTGCCAACCGCTAAAATATCTGTTCCGTACCGTCCAGCTTCCACCCGGTCTACTTCAAGCTGCCATTCGATGCCGGGCAGGGGGCGTCCGTCTTCGACGTCGCGCAAGCCATCCATGGTATCGACAAAACTGCGGACAATGCCGGTAATGTTTTGGACGGTTTCATAATCGTTGGCGGTAATTTCGAGCCGGATATCCTTGCCGGTCGGGGGTCCACCTTCGATTTTCTTTACTTCAACATGGATACCGGCCAGCGATGCTGTCCGCGCCCTGATTTCGGCAAAAATTTCTTCGGCCCGGCGGCGCTGTGAAAAATCTTCCAGCTCAAGAGTTAAAATGCCAATCTGGTCGACCGGTTGATCTGGCCCGGCGCCGATCTGCGGCGCGCCACTGGCCGCACCGGTATTCATCAAGACGCCCTGGATGCCGTCAATCGCCAAAACTACATGTTCAACCTGGATAACAAGATCACGTATTTCTACCGCAGACAGATTGCCGCGACCGGTAACCAGGACAATGGCGTTTTCCGGTTCTTCATTCACAAAGAATTCGACGCCGTTATTATTCTCCGAGAAAGAGACAAAAATGTACGCCAACAAAGCGATCGATACGGCAAATACAGAGATTGGTCGTTTTACCAGGAACCCGAGCGTKCGGATATACATGCCGGTGAGACCRCGAATTTCGGAATAATCWATTTCCTGCGCCCCGGAGAGTTTTTCTGCGGTTTCAATTTCATGTTTGGTCGCTGTGGTTTTGCCTATCAACCCGCCGAGAACCGGCAGGAATACCATCGCAGTTAGAAGCGATGCCGATAGTACGATGATAACCATCAACGGCAGGAAGCTCATGAATTCACCAGATACGCCGGGCCAGAACAACATGGGCAAAAACGCCGCCAGTGTGGTGGCAGTTGAAGAAAAAATCGGCCAGAACATCCGCTTGGCGGCCAGAATATAGGCGTCTCGACGGTGCAACCCTTCGGCCATTTTCCGATCAGCATATTCCACAATCACAATGGCACCATCGACCAGCATACCAACGGTCAGGACCATGCCGAACATCACCATGATATTGATGGTCATGCCGAGCAGTCCAACGAACAAGAACCCGACCATGAAAGAGGTTGGAATAGCGAAACCAACCAGCAGGGCTGAGCGAAATCCCAACGCCGCAATCACGATGATCATGACCAGAGCGATTGCAGTCAGGATCGCAGATTGCAATGACCTGATCACTTCGAAAATATTGCGCGACTGATCGAGTGTGAAATCAACATCAATGGCTTCGGGCCAGTCGGCGGTAAATTCAGCCACGATTTCCTGGACGCGGGCGTTATTCTCGATGATGTTGGTCCCGAGCCGCTTCACAATCTGGATGGCGATTGCGGGTTGTCCGTTGAACCGGGTGAAACTTGTGGCATCYTTGAAGGTGCGSCGRATGGTGGCGATRTCRCCRAGYGTGACGATCCCGTCGCCATTGACCTTGATCGGCARGGAATACACRTCATTSGCRGWYTCAAACAATCCRGGMACCTTGACGTTGAAGCGCCCAAGACCATCRTCCAGAGCRCCAGCAGGGATCAGYTGRTTRTTGCGCACCACGGCCTGAATRAGSTCRTCCTGCGAAATATCGTAGGATTCGAGCTTTAGCGTATCGATGATAACTTCAAGCATTTCTTCCCGATGGCCGGTCAGATTGGCTTCCAGTACGGTCGGCAAGGCTTCGATCTGGTCTTTTAGCTGCCGGGCATGTTGATACAGCAGACGTTCAGGAACTTCGCCTGAGAGAACCGCCACCATTGTGGGCACGAGACTAAAATTTGATTCCAGAATTTGCGGTTCTTCGGCGTCAGCCGGTAGATCAGCCTGCGCCTCATCTACCTTGTCGCGGATATCAGCAAGTGCTGCGTCTTTATCAAAACTGATGTCGAATTCGAGAATGATACCCGCATGGCCTTCGCTGGCGATCGCTGAAATTTCTTTCAAACCGTCCAGCCCGCGCAATTTTGTCTCCATGGGGCGCACAAGCAAGCGCTCGGAATCCTCAGGTGAAATACCTTGCTGGGAGATCGAGATATAAAATATCGGTACATCAATGTCCGGATTGGCTTCCTTGGGAACTGTAATGTAGACCATGACGCCAGCCATAAACATGGCCAGCATGATCGTCATCACACTCCTTGGACGTGATAATATTCCTTCAAGCGCGCTGATCATTGGCCGTTGCTCCCGCTATTCTGGGMWGMGRYATCCTGGATAGGCACAATCTCCTGCCCATCAACCACATATTCCTGACCAACTGTGACCAGCGTCACATTTTTCGGCAAACCTGCAACCCATACACCTTCGCGTGTATCGGCAAGGATGGTGATAGGCATAAATTGAACGACATTGTCCAGGCCAACCGCTTTGACACCAATCCGGCCGGTATCGTCGAGGGACAAGATGGCAGCAGTGAAGCGATGAGCCAGTCTCGGCGTCATCTCGATTTCGATATCGGCGGTGACATTGTCGCGGATAGAATAATCTGGGTTGTCAATTTCCAGTTCGACGCGAAAGGTCCGGGTTTGGGAATCAGCGGACGGCGAAATAAAACTGATCTGTCCGGGGATTTCTTCTCCGGTAATCAGCTTGATGTTGCCGTCCATGCCTTCGCTTAAACTGGCAACAACGCGCTCGGAAACCTGCCCGACAACAAGCATCGGGTCGAGCGATATAATAGTGACGCAGGTGCTGCCCACATTGAGGAAATCGCCAATTTCGGCGTTTTCATGTTCAACAATGCCTGCAAACGGTGCGTGCAATTCGGTACGCGCCAAATCCAGTTCAGCACGGGTCAGCGCGGCCTGCGCTGCGTCAAGTTCCGCCTTAGATGCGCGAAGGCGGGTTTCCGCTGTGTGGCCAAGCTCCACCAGCTTTGCAACAGCCTCATGATCTAGCTCGGCCTGCTCGACGCGGGCGTTGGCTTCAAGCACATTGGCGTTTCTTGCACCCGGCTCAATGCGGCACACCAATTGGCCCGCTGTCACCCGGTCGCCGCGCGCCACTGGAATTTCTTCAACCAGGCCGCCTGTCTCAGCTTTGACGCTGACACGCGCATCGGTTTGGGTGCGGCCGCGAATGGCAAGCAGGGTGGTGCGTAGTTCAGATTGGAACGGCGTAACGCGAACCTGGACCAACGGCTGTTCAACAGGCGTATCAGCGGTCGCATCGTCAGAATTATCTCCTGAGTTTGATTGCCCGCCAATTATCAATTCACCTGAATAGAGCCAACCACCGACGATAGCGGTGATTAAGATGGCCCAGATATATGATCCCTTGATCTTCATTATTTTACTCGGCTGCCTCTAAATTTTTGTCTTTGCCGAGCTGCTCAGCAATTGCACGATTGTCTTTGAGATAGTTCAGTGAGGCCTGGAACATTGCCTTGCCATAGCCAACAACAAATTGGGTACCTGTATGGTCGCAATGTTCGCAAACTTCATCCATATGCTGGCATTTGTCTTCCAGGTAGGTGATCCGGTCATCGATAAATTTGGTGATCTGGGACTTGTCCAGACATTCGGCGCACATCATGAGAAACAGGAATTGCGATTTGAACTTGYCCGGMGCAGGTTCGTCGTCGAGACTATCGATAAAGTCGCGCCGCCCGGCTGCGGAAATTGAATAGATTTTTCGGGTCGGTTTGCCTTCCTGAATTTCTTCGCGGAGGTTGATCAAACCGTCTTCATGCAGACGGGTCAGGGCCGGATAAATGGCCCCAAAACTGGCATCGATATAATAGCTGAAGCGCCCTTCGGACGAGAGCTTCTTGATTTCATAGCCCGTTGCATCGCCGAAATTTAGAATGCCAAGGCACAATGTACGAATATTCATGAAATAGCCTGTTTGAATTCAATGTTCGAAAAGCATATGCTGGTTCGATATATAATTTTTTGAGATATAACAATCAGTGACGCTATACAAGTAAAATATGTAATTTTATGAAGTGAAATTTCAAGGTGGTAAGATAGGTTTATCTTTACTCGGATCCAGTGCTGGAGGCGGTGAAATATCTTGATAAACGTCCCAGTGAAATCCAGAAAAACCCTGTAATGATCAGCGACTAGAATAAAATTGCTAAATCAGGCTAACGGGTAAAATTACCCCGCTTTCATCAACCAAAGGCGCACCCCAGATTTGAGGTCGCGCCAGTAAATCCATCCCGGTTGGAGAAATCCGTAATGTCGATGGCTCTTGTCTGGCAAATCATGATTGGTCACCAATCTTCATTTCACTCACTCTTTGCTGGCATGAGAGATTTTGATCCGCAAGGCAGCATATCTCCTAAATTCTGGGTTCTTCCGTTTGTGCAAGCTCTAGATACAACTCCCTGAGGCGCAACGACAAGGGGCCCGGTTTGCCGTCGCCAATAATTTTGTCATCGATTTGCACAATCGGCATCACCAGCGAGGACGCAGACGTCAAAAACGCTTCAGACGCCTGATAGGCTTCTTCAAGGGTGAAGCGCCGATCTTCGACTTTTAATCCCTGTTCAGCAGCCAGTTTCAAAACCGATTGCCGGGTGATGCCTGCCAAAATCTGGTTGTTGATCGGGCGCGCTACAATGGCCCGTTCCGGCGTGATGATGAAGGCACTGGATGATGACCCTTCGGTCACAAAGCCGTCTTCGGTCATCCAGGCTTCGTAGCACCCGGCATCAGACGCTACCTGTTTGGCAAATACCTGGGCCAGCAAAGCGGTGCTTTTAATGTCCCGGCGCTGCCAGCGGATATCTGGTGTTGAGACCACTTTGGCCCCGGTACGCGATAATGGTGAATCGCCGAATTTCTTTTCCTGGGTAAACAAGACCATGGTCGGCTTGATATTTTCGGGAAACGGGAAATCCCTATCTGCAGCGCCGCGCGTGATCTGGAGATAGATCAGGCCTTCTTCAAGCCCGTTCCGCCGTCCCAATTCCAGATGGATATCGACTAGCGCTTCGTCACTCATTGGGAAATCAATTTTCATCTCGCGCAGCGAGCGGCGCAAACGCGCCAGATGCCCGGATATATCAAGCAACCGCCGGTCGAGCACGGCGGTGACTTCATAAATCCCGTCGCCAAACAGAAAGGCGCGGTCAAGGATCGATATTTTGGCGTCCTCAATCGGGAGATAGTCGCCGTTGACATAGGCTGTGCGCGTCATGATCTGCTCCAGAAATTTTTGATTTATTACCGCATTCGCAGCCGCATCAACTTAGCCGATTGCCAACGTACAGCAACCGTTTTGAAGCAGTTTATTCCTGATATGCAGCGGCATTTTCTTCAATGATCTCGGGGTCATAATTCTCCCCGACCGACATGGCGCAAATTCGCGATAAATGAACCCGGCTAAGCCTAGTCTCGTCGGCCCAGATATTGAACTGGTCTTCGATTCTTTTAAAGTCGCCTTTGGAGGTGGGGTTGGCGGCAACGTCAAGCCCGGCATCGCGCAGGCATGCGACAACATCTTTGGAGGGCAGGAAACAATCTTTGCCGGAAAAGCGGACAAAATATTTACCCGTCATGCCGCCAAGGCGCTTGCCCCGTTTTGCAAGCAATGCCCATAGACCAGTAATATCGTCATCTGGCCAGTTTTGGAGAAAATTGCGGAAGCTGCCATGCTCTGTCACGATCTCTTTGACAAAGCTGGCATTGTCGCGCATGGCAAGGATTTTGGCATGGTGGCGCACAATCGCTTTGTTGCGGCCCAATTCGTCCCAGAATTCGTCTGGCTGAAACAGCAATGCATTGGGGTCAAACCCAAGAAAAGCGTCTTCAAATCCTGGCCATTTTTGTTCCACCACGCGCCACACAAATCCAGCGCGAAAAATGCACCGCGCCATTTGTGATAGTGCCCGGTCATCGGAATAATCAGCGGTAATCTCAATCGCCTCTGGCATCAATGCCATGAGAATAGCATCACCGCCCTTGCGGTCGGCGGCTCGAGCGCGGATTTCGGTAAAGTTCATCGAGGATTTATCCCCCAGCTAAAAGGCTGACCGCCTGTCTCCGTGCCATGGCACCGGCGATGCGGCGTCGGCCAAAAGGTTGCACCAAAGTTGTCTTCATCGGTGATACCTGTTTTTGCACGATATCGGCAAGCTTGGCCTGGTCGTCTTCACCAAGTGTTGAACCGGTAAAGGCTTCGAGACCTTCAACCAGAAACGGGCTGGTGTTGGTGCCGGTGACGGCGATTTTCAGGGTTTTGACTTTGTTACCATCTTTGGTGAGTGCGACGGCTATTCCGGCAAGCGGGAAATCAATCGCACCGCGCACCCGATGTTTTTCATACGCCGCAGGGGGCACATCCGCTGGCACATGGACGCCTGTCAGCAATTCGCCAGCTTTCAGGGTGAGATGGTCCATGCCATCGCCGGTATAAAGCGCCGACAAGGGTTCGCGTCTGGAGCCATCTGGACCCGTAATTTCGATTTCAGCATCAAGCACCAGAAATACCGGGGCCAGRTCGCCKGAAAAAGCCGCRTGRCAAAAATCRCCCTTGGGGGCCACATGGCAAATMTCRCCCTGRTATTTCAGGCAGAAATYATTGGCCTCCCGCCACCATWGGCTCTGGTTGTAAAAGACRCAGCGCGTATCGAGGCAKARATTGCCGCCAAYCGTCCCGGTTTCCCGGTGGCCGGGGCCGGCAATCTCATTTGCCGCGACGGCTAACGCCGGGTAGCGCGTTAGGATGGTCTCGTTGTTT
Organism: Hyphomicrobiales bacterium; assembly: GCA_016764455.1. Lineage (GTDB taxonomy): Bacteria > Pseudomonadota > Alphaproteobacteria > Rhizobiales > NORP267 > NORP267. The sequence goes on from JAESRU010000190.1 coordinate 9,984, forward strand.
GCAAGATTAGCAATCGTCACACCGGCACCGATCWCCAATCCGCCATCCTTGCCGTCGRCGATGGTTTGAAAACCTTCAATCCGGTTGAGTGAAACAAGCGTTTCCGGTTCGCCAATGCCACGGCGCAAATTTACAATCAGATCTGTGCCGCCAGCAACATAACGCGCATCAGGCGYRCTGCCATGGATHGCAATCGCTTCTTCRRTGCTTGTYGGRTGGCGCAGGGAAAAGGAGGGGAGTAGTTCGGTCATTCTGCAGCTCCTGTTGCTTCAGCCGCGCGGGCTGCAGCAACCCGGTCCCGGTGCTGTTTTTTCGCCATTGCTTCAACCAACCGGTCGGGCGTTACTGGCAATTCTGTATAGCGCAATCCGGTCGCATCATAGATCGCGTTGACCAAAGCCGGGATGAAACTTGAAAGCGAACATTCGCCAGCTTCCTTGGCACCAAACGGGCCGTTCGGGTCGATGCTTTCAACAATGTACGTATGGATCGGCGGCGATTCCACAATCGATGGCACCTTGTAGTCCAGCATATTGGTGAACATCGGCATGCCGTTTTTATGGTATCTGGTTTCTTCGCTGAGCGCCTGGCCCATGCCCATCCAGACCGAGCCCTGGATTTGTCCYTCRACCGCGAGCGGGTTGATAGCATAGCCACAATCATGTGCCACCCATACATTTTCAACCTTGACCTGTCCGGTATCTGGATCAACTGAAACCTCAACCGCTTGCGCCGAATAAGAAAAGCCCATTGTGGATCCGACCGCGCCGCCGCGATGTTTGCCNCCCTGAAATTCAGGTGGGCAGGTGAAGGTGCCTTTGACCGTAATCGTGCCGGTATCAACAAGCGCCGCTTCAACCACTTCCTGGAACGGTAAGCCTTCGTCCTGGCCGCCGGATACCCGGAACATTTCATTGACGATCTCGATATCCTGGGGCCGGGCATCGAGTTTCGCTGACGCTGCCACCAACAAAATATCACGAAGATGGTTGGCGGCATCGATGGTTGCGTTGCCCACCATCATGGTGACGCGGGACGAATATGACCCGTTATCCTTTGGCGTAATGGCGCTGTCATTGGCGATGATCCTGATTTTGCGGATATCAAGTCCGCAAATTTCAGCCACCGTCTGTGCCACAATCGTTGAAGACCCCTGGCCGATATCGGCGGCACCAGTAAGTGCCGTGATGCTGCCGTCAAAATCCAGTTTCAGATTGACCACGGCGTGGGGTTCACCGGTCCAGTTGACCGGCTTGGCGGCGCCAGAAATATATTGCGAACAGGCAAAGCCCATGCCGCGTCCCGGACCCAATTGGCCGACTTTATCTTTCCATCCGGATTCTAGTTCTACCTTGTCGACACATTCATCCAGCCCGTACGACATGATCTTGATGCCGCTCATGGTGTCGGTCGGCACCGTGAGCATGTTCCTGCGCCGCACTTCGAGTGGGTCGATGCCAAGTTCCTCAGCCATTTCATCAAGCAGGCATTCAAAGGCGTGGCGTGAATCAACCGTCCCGTGGCCGCGCATGGCGCCGCTTGGTGGCACATTGGCGTTGACCCGGATGCCGTCATATTTGATCGCCGGAATATCGTAGATGCCTTGCAACAGTGCACCAGCATAAAGGATGGTCACGATGCCATAGCCGGCATAGGCACCACCAAGCTGCACCGCGTTACAATATGTCGCGGTCAATTTCCCGTCCTTGGTCATGCCTATCTTCATGGTAATTTCGGTATAGGGCCGGGTGCG
>JAESRU010000191.1 GCA_016764455.1 Hyphomicrobiales bacterium
GAAGATTTCAGCAATGACGCCCCCTTAACCCAGCCTGCACAACCGGCACCGGTGCCGCAAGTCCCGGCGGCCAGCAATGCTGACATGGAATCGCTATTGACCCTGGCCCAGTCGGTTCAGGATTCCCTGGTCGAAAAACAGGCCAATCATGATGCAACCCATTCCGGGATGAGCGATATCAGAGATGAAATCCGGTCACTCTCAGAACAATTTGTAGAATCCAGCCACCAGAGCGCACATGACGAAGAATTTGCCAAGCTGCAACACCAGATCAATCTGATTTCCCGTCAGTTTGAAGATGCCACGGTCGGCATGACAAATCTGGGGGATCTGGATCGCAAGGTTTCCATGCTTTTCGATCGCCTGGAACAAACCCGGCAAACGATTGAAAATTCAAACGAGATCACCGCGCAACATGCCAGGGAACAGATGGCGCGCGACGTTAATCAGGCCGCCATGCAAACCGCAGCCGAGCAAGTTGCCCAGCAGCTCCCGGCTGGCATTGCCGGAAACGAATCCGCCCTTGTGCAGGGTCTTGAAGACAATTTGAAGGATTTACGGGCAGATATCAGCCTTACTGACGAGCGCAGCTTGCATATGTTCGATAAGGTGCAAACTTCGCTAAGAGCGATCCAAAAGCAACTGGACGACAATGAAAGTCAGCAAACGGCACCTTTGGTCGCGCCACATACGGCTCACGCCCCGTCCGCCCCGTTAGCGCAACCCGTCCAAGCTATTGCATCCACACCACATCATTCTGATCCTGAAGAGGGAAACCTGGAGCTTACCGCGGCGCAAATCATTGATACGGCACCAGCCTCCCCTGATACCGCGCCGCCWGCCATTGCACCGGGCGCATCGGCGCCTGTGAACAAAGCTCATTCGTCGCGCCCGCGTGCCCCGGGCTCCGGTCGCCCAGATACCGCGCAAAAAGTAGCGGTTGAAACCACAATCCCGGCACAACGGGGCGCGCCAGCTGTGAATGTAAATTCACCAGCGCCGATTGAAGCATCAAGACCAAATCCTACCGGTCAATCGCTAAAATCTGCCACCACAAATGAAGAATTGCTGGCAGCAGCCCGACGCGCCGCACGCGCTGCATCGAACAGTAATCCTGTTGGCAAAAATGAACGAAAAAAGCCTGGATTGCGCAGTCGTATTGCAGAACGAACTTCGAATTTCAGACGTGAACGCGCCGCCGCTCATGAAGCAAACCAGACCAATAATGGCCCAGCTGAAATCACCCCGCCCAAAGACGCTGCCAATGGCGGTGGCATTGTCAGAAAATCTTTGGTCCTGGCCTCGGCTGCCATTCTCCTTTTCGTAGGCTCTATCCAGGTTTACGACATGCTCAACAAACGTGACGACCGATCGGTTTCAGCGCCGCGCGCGCCTTTGACCTCTCAAGAAACTCCGGACATCCAGAGCAGGGCGCGCCCCGATGGGGCAAATATTATGGGTGAGAGCCCCGCGTTGGATAGCCGGCAATCAATGCAACAATCTCTGGCAAGCGACGATGAGCCGCCGACAGGTATAAATTTAGATCAGGCCGCCACGGTGCGGATCATCCCGGCGCCTGGCCAGGCGACCATTGTTGATGGCGACAACGAAGATATTACAGGTTCGCTGCCTGCAACAATGGCCCTCAATGCTGCCCCGGGAATGACAACCAACGCTGCCCCGGGCTCTGATACAATTGAATCACAACCTCTCACGGCTCCCGTCACCGAAGCACGCGGTAGCGTGCCGCCGTCGGGCACATTACCAGCGGCCATTCGCAACGCTGCCGCCAGCGGCGACGTTGTTGCCCAGTTTGAAATTGCTTCCAGATTGGTGGAAGGCCGGGGAACCGAAGCTGAACCTGCAGCGGCAATTGCCTGGTATCAAATGGCGGCTGCCCAGGGTCTTGCTCCTGCACAATACCGGCTCGGGTCGATGTATGACAAAGGGCTTGGCGTGACAGCCGATAAAAACACCGCGCAGATGTGGTATTTGCGCGCCGCCGAACAGGGCAACCGCAAAGCAATGCACAACCTGGCCGTACTTTATGCCGATGGCATTGCCGGAGAACCCGATCTTGAAGCAGCTGCACAATGGTTTCGCAAGGCAGCCGATTACGGCCTCAACGACAGCCAATTTAATCTTGGCGTTCTTTACGCGCGTGGCGTAGGCGTTCCGCAAAACATGTCTGAAGCCTATAAATGGCTTTCGATCGCGGCCGACAATGGTGACGCTGACGCAGGCAGTCGCCGCGATGTGATTGCCAACGATATTGATGAGCAGAGCCTCGTTGCTGCGCGACTTGCGGCACAGACATGGCGGGCAACACCGCTTCGCCAAAGCGCCAATGTGGTTGAGCTCCCGGTTGATGGCTGGGCGACGGCMATGGCCGACACCAGCAACACCGGCGACGCGCCCCTGCCTGGCGCTGATATCATTCGCAATGCCCAGAAATTGTTGTCTGGCCTGGGTTTCACACCCGGAATCGCGGACGGTGTTTGGGGCCCAAATACCGAGCGCGCAATTGCCGCGTTCCAGGGTCAGAACCAGCTTGCTGAAACCGGCAGACTGACCCCTGCATTGCTTCGCAATCTGCAGCAAGTCAGCAGCTAACGGCACGCCACGCGATCGTTCAATCCGGACTCTCAGATTTGGGACAAACGTTTTCTTGATTTGAATATTAGGAAAATGGCATTGACAGGCTGGCGCTCCCGGCGTTTAAGCATTCACGGGGACACTGTGGCACTGGATTTATCACAGCATTCTTTCAAAACCATGTCGGCTTAGTGAACTTTATACCGCCGAGCCAAACACTCATTTCTCTGCCGGTACAGCCATGCAGATATACTTGCCCATAGCCGAATTACCGGTGAATTTTTTTCTCGTCCTGGCGATGGGCGGAGGCGTGGGTTTTCTATCGGGCTTGTTCGGCGTGGGTGGCGGATTTCTGATGACGCCGTTGCTGATTTTTTACGGCATTCCGCCTGCAGTTGCTGTTGCTACCGAAGCCAACCAGATTGTTGCATCTTCGGTGTCTGGCGCGATTGTGCATTGGCGGCGACGCGGGGTTGATTTCAAGCTCGGGCTTGTCTTGCTTGCAGGCGGCGTGATTGGATCAGTTATCGGGGTCTGGCTATTCAAAGAACTGCGCGCGCTCGGCCAGGTCGATCTTATTATTTCGCTATCTTATGTGGTTTTCCTCGGGATTATTGGCGGTCTGATGCTGTTTGAAAGCCTGCGCCTGATGTTTCGGTCGCGAGGTGGCAAAGTCATCCCGATCCGGCGGCCGGGGCAACATACCTGGATCCACGGCTTGCCTTTCAAAATGCGATTTCACCGCTCCAAGCTTTATGTGAGCGCGATCCCGATTGTTGCAATTGGCGCTTTGGTGGGCATTCTTGCCGCAATCATGGGGGTTGGCGGTGGGTTCATTATGGTGCCGGCCATGATCTATTTGTTGCGGGTGCCAACCAATGTTGTGATCGGAACATCCCTTTTCCAGATTTTGGTTGTGACTGCATTGGTTACAATCCTTCATGCCACCAGCAACCAGACGGTTGATGTGGTGCTGGCATTGTTGCTGATGACGGGGGGCGTAATTGGCGCGCAATTTGGCGCCCGCGCCGGGCAAGGATTGAAAGCCGAGCATTTGCGCGCCTTACTGGCGATCATGGTGCTGCTGGTTTGTTCCAGACTTGCCTATAATCTTGTGGTGCAGCCTGAAGACCTGTTCAGCATTTCGTTTGCAGCCGAGGCTCATTGATGACCTGGGCTGGAACCATCAGGCAATTTCAACGAAGCGGTATTTGCTTCTCGATSGCCCTTGGATTGMTCYTKYTCAATTGGGCYGGYYCKRYACGYGSRGAAWCKCTGGTARCWGGMATTTCCGACAATACRATTGCGATTTCATCAAATTTCACCGGGGCCGAACTGGTATTGTTTGGCACYGTTGAGCGGGATGCACAGACAATTTCCCGGCGACAGGGTTATGACATTGTCGTCATTGTACGCGGCCCACAACACGCCTTGACCGTACGCCGGAAAGAATCGATTGCCGGGATATGGATCAATCGCCAATCATGGACCTTTGATGACGCTTTTGGATTTCTGGCCATTCTCAGCAACCGCCCGCTTGAGGATATTGCCAGTGAAAATACCCTGGACGAATTTGCCATTGGTYTGACCCGCCAGGATTTTGAATTCAGCAACGGCAATGCAACCTTCAGCACCGCTACCCGGCTGGAATTCTCCAACGCCTTGCTCCGGCAAATGCAATCGAGAGAATTGTWTATTCAAAATGAAGCAGGTGTTGAATTCTTAAGCAGCGCACTTTTTACAGCGCGTATCGCCGTGCCGGCATATGTGCCGGTTGGTGAATTTGAAGCAGAAATATTGCTGTTTGGCGACGGCGCTCTTTTGAACCGGCAGCAGGTCAGCCTGGAAGTACGCAAGACCGGATTTGAGCAATTGACCTATTCGCTGGCAACCCAGCAACCTCTGTTATACGGCATTTTGGCGGTCATTATGGCTGTCCTGTCGGGTTGGCTGGCAAGTGTCATGTTCAAGCGCGACTGACGTGTGAGTTGCGCCGGCACGATGTTCCCCCTACATGTGACAAAGCGTCGGTTTTTGGCGCAATAGAAATTCAAGGAATTACAGCGTGGCTACTTCTGCACTTACCCGGTTTTTCGGCGGACACCCCGGATGGGTTATCCTCAGACTAGCTTTGTTGTCCGTTGTGATCGGGCTGATATTTTCAGCCCTTGGCATCCATCCCTATGATTTGGTCGATACGTTGAAGCGCGCGATTATGCAGATTTGGGATCTTGGGTTTGAAGCGATCGAAAAAGCCTTCTCATATTTCATTCTCGGCGCATTGGTCGTGTTCCCGGTCTGGTTTATCATGCGGACAATCAAGACCACCCGGCGGCGCGGCTCCGGTCCGACGAGCCCTCGTGATTCCTGATATTGCCCCTTCCCGGACATTTCTTCCGTGGACAAGGTAACGGCACGCACCGGCGTCAATCCGGTTACCCATAAACGGGTATTGGGGATCGCGATCCCCATGACGCTGGCCTATCTCACAACGCCCCTGGTGGGCATTGTGGATATGACCGTGATCGGGCAATTGGGGGATGCGGCTTTGCTTGGCGGCATTGCGGTTGGCGCGATTATTTTTGATCTGGTCTTCACCACATTCAATTTTTTGCGCAGCGGCACAACCGGTCTCACAGCGCAAGCACTTGGTGCCAATGACCGGCCTGAATTGAACCACATTGTCTGGCGGGCACTTGGCCTCGGCACCTTTTCAGGCCTGGCCATTTTGCTATTGCAGGTGCCTATTTTCATGGTGGCCATGTATTTCATCGCGGCCAGCGAAACCGTGCATGAAGCGACCCGGCAATATTTCTTCATCCGGGTTTTGGCGGCACCGGTATCGCTTGCCAATTATGCGATCCTTGGCTGGTTGCTCGGGCTTGGACGCGCCACACTTGGATTATTTATTCAAACTGTCTTGAACGGCGTCAACATGGCGCTCAGTGCCTGGTTTGTATTGTCTCTTGGTTGGGGCATTTCGGGGGCCGCATGGAGCACGGTGATTGCTGAAGTGATCGGCCTTGTCACCGGGTTGATCATTGTCGCCTTTATTCTGGGTCCAAATCTTGTGCCCCGGATTGGCCGGGTTTTTGACCGGGCAAAATTGAAGCTCATGCTGTCGCTCAACCGGGACATCATGATCCGCTCGTTTGCGTTGATTTTTGCTTTTTCCATGTTTACCGCGATTAGCGCGCAGGCAGGAGATGTGACGCTGGCTGCAAACGCCTTGTTGATGAATTTCTTTCTGTTCAGCGGATTTTTTCTGGATGGCTTTGCCACCGCCGCGGAGCAACTTGCCGGTGTCGCTATTGGCGCCCGCCAGCGCGCCGCATTTGAGCGGGCGGTGAAACTGACATTGTTTTGGGGCTTTGGCCTGGCCGGCGCCCTGACCGGTATCTACGTTTTGTTCGGCGCCGATCTGATCGCCTTCATGACGAACGCTGAAGACGTACGCCGGATGGCGAACGAATATCTGATTTGGGCGACAATAACGCCATTGGCCGGGGTTTTGGCGTTTGAAATGGACGGCATTTATATCGGCGCAACCTGGTCGCGGGACATGCGCAACATGATGCTGGCATCCCTCATTGCCTTTGTCGCGGCGTGGTGGATATTCTATCCCCTGATCGGTAATCACGGCCTCTGGCTGGCGCTCATGATTTTTTTGAGCGTGCGCGGATTTACGCTTGCGTGGCGGTTGAAATTCCGCATCAACCAGACGTTTCAACCGGMRCTCAAATAAGTTTYAGGATATTTTCCGTCGGGCGGCCAATGACCGCCTTGCCGCCGGRCACCACAATCGGGCGTTCCAGCAAAATTGGGTTGGCGACAATGGCATTGATCAGGTCATCTTCGCTTTTGCCATCATCACCAAGGCCCAGTTCCTTGTAAATTACTTCGCCCTTGCGCATAACCTCGCGGGCGGTGATGCCAAGTTTGGCAAGCACGTCGCGCAGCTCGTCGGCTGACGGTGGGGTTTTGAGATATTCAATCACATCCGCCTCAACGCCGCGCTCTTCCAGCAACGCCATTGCAGCGCGTGATTTCGAGCATCTTGGATTGTGATAAATTGTAACGCTCATGCTGTATCTWCCTTTTCAGTAATCTCTTGGCTTTTCAGCAAAATCTTTCGCCGCCCAGTCTGCAGCACCTGTTCCTGTGGCATTCGATATCAAGTCATGGCCGTCTTTGGCAAGATGGCCCAGCAGGTCGCGTTTGATCTCGGCGACCAGTTCCGGGCCCTCAAAAACCATCGCTGTATAGAATTGCACCAGCGAAGCACCGGCGCGGATTTTCTCGTATGCCGTGCGCCCATCTTCGATCCCGCCGACCCCGACAAGAGGTAATTCGCCACCGGTAGCTAAGTAGAATTTTGCTAAAATATGGGTGGAGAGATCAAATAACGGTCGCCCGGACAATCCACCGGTCTCATTGGCTTTTGTTGAATTCAGGTTTCCACGTGACAGCGTTGTGTTGGAAACAATCACGCCGTCGATGCCGCGTTTCAAGACGATTTCGGCGATGTCTTTCAAGCCGTCAGCGCCGATATCGGGGGCAATTTTCAGGAGGACCGGGCGGGATGGAATCCCGGAATCAATTGTCTGCTGGCGGGCGTCCAAAATAACCACGAGCAATTTATCGAGCTCGTCACGGGCCTGCAAATCGCGCAGGCCTGGCGTGTTTGGCGACGACACATTGACTGTCAGATAGCTGGCATATGGCGCGAAGCGTTTGATCCCCAGCGCATAATCTTGATGGCGGTCTTTGCTGTCTTTGTTGGCCCCCACATTGACCCCGACGATGCCGCCCCTATCGGCGCGGGCGACAAGGCGCGTTGCAAGCGCCTCGTGGCCTTCATTATTGAACCCAAGCCGGTTGATAACGGCACGGTCTTTCTGAAGCCTAAACACGCGCGGCTGCGGGTTGCCCAATTGGGGGCGCGGGGTCACGCTTCCGATTTCAGCAAATCCGAAACCCGAATTGATGATTTGATCGGGCACCTCGCCGTTTTTATCAAAGCCCGCTGCCATGCCGACCGGGTTTGGAAAATCCAGACCCCATAGTGTGGTTTTCAATGCCGCTGGATCGGGTTCACGTGAGCGCGGATACAGGCCGTTGGCATAGGCGGTGATCGCGAGCCGGTGGGCTTTTTCCGGATCAAGCCGCATCACAAACGGCCGCGCCAGAGAATAAAGTCCGCTCATTGATCAAGCTCCGGRAAYAGATGCGYCCCGTCCRGGCCGAGCGGCAACGGYTTTTTCCAGMGAATYATTTTCACGGGCARATCGCCATAAAGATGCGGGAACAAATCRCCMCCGCGYGATKTTTCCCAGCGAAGATYATYGGAAATATTTTGCACATCRATCGCGATCARCACCAGATCATCCTKGCCKGCAAAATGCCGRGCGGCRGTCTCGCCCAYCTGATCYKCCGTGGACAGATGRATGAASCCATCCGCCAGATCRACCGGTGCGCCTGTGAAAACACCTTCATTCTCTGCATCTTCCCACATTCTCTTATGGCATATCTTGTAGACGGTGGGGTTGTTGTCCGAGTTTGATGACAAAGCTGGACATCCTCTTGCTGGTTCTTTGCGTGTGGCGAACGATACGCCGCCGTCTGGACAGGATGCGAGAATAGGTGATAATTCCTGTTTTCAACTGAATACACACGCCATGGACGAACACTCGCTCCATGAGTGTGGATATCACAGAGATATGCTGACCCACAGACAAATATGGAGGGCCGTTGATGCCCTTGCCGAACGCTACGGGGTAACCCCGTCCGGGCTGGCCAAACGGGCCGGGCTGGATTCTACCACCTTCAACAAATCGAAGCGGGAAGCAGTGGATGGTCGTAAGCGCTGGCCGAACACCGAAAGCCTCTCCAAAATTCTGGACGCGACCGGCGCGACGCTTGAAGAATTTATGGAACTCATCAACGATGTTGGCAATTCTGAAAATCCGCRACGCGCGATCCCCCTGCTTGGATTAGCCAAAGCCGGGACCGGTGGCTATTTCGACGATGGCGGATTTCCGGTCGGGGCCAGCTGGGACGAGATAAAATTTCCAGCCACCTGCGACAACAACCTGTATGCGCTTGAGATTAGCGGCGACAGCATGCTGCCGCTTTACCGCAGCGGCGATGTGATCATCATCTCGCCAAATACAGAGACCAGACGCGGCGACCGGATGGTGCTAAAAACCCATGACGGCGAGGTGATGGCCAAGATCCTTTATAAACGCACACCCAAATCCATCGAGCTGCATTCCCTCAACCCCGACCATGACAATCGGGTTTTTGAGATGTCAGAAATAGCCTGGATCGCAAGGATCCTTTGGGCGAGCCAGTAGGAAGTGGGTCGCATTCCCCGACAAAACGGTCATTCAGCATTGATCAGGATTTGAAGTAACCTCAAGGCAGATGCGGACAAAAATTGCCGTTCTGCAGGTACACCAATGGCCGCTTTCGGGCGACGGAGGCGCGTATGGTCGGAAGCAAACTTATTTTTAACCCAACGCATCTGCCCTTTGCCGTATCTCAACTTGTGGTCCCAAAAATTCTAGATTATGTATAACGAGCCAACCAAAAGGATGCTTGTGGTGGATAAATATACTTTTCGACCCGCACGTCCAGACGAGCARAACCCCGATCTGTGCAAGACCGAACCATTTGGTCATTACAARCCCAATCTGTTCCAGAACCTGATTATAAAATTATTCTACGGGACCGTCTTTGGTCGCGGCTGGATGCGACAATGGTTATCCAATCTAGTCGCTCGTTTGGGGAAACCGATAGATGTTACCCGCGAAGGCGGCAATTTTCGACTTTATCTTGATAACAACCTTATCGATTACGGGCTGCTGCTGCGCAAAGATTACAATGGGGTCGAATTGGCGTTTTTGAGGGAACACCTCAATTCGACCAGTGTCGCGGTGGATATTGGTTGCAACATCGGCCTTTACACTTTGCAATTGGCAACGACGGGCGCACATGTTGTCTCGATTGATCCAAATCCAATGATGATAAAGCAATTGCGGTTTAATATTGATGCGAGCAGCATGGATAAGGTTAGCGTCTTTGAATGCGCCGTGGGGGACACAACAGGCAARGCAGATCTCCAYATCCGCAATGATGATCTAGCGATCGTCTCCGTGAAGGAAAGTGAGGCCGGGAGTGTATTGGTCAAAACTTTGGAAAACATCTTGCAGGAGGCAGGTGTAAAGCAGATTGATTCCCTCAAAATTGATGTTGAGGGATATGAGGACAAGGCGCTTGCGCCGTTTCTCATGAGTTGCAGCGAGCAGATGCTGCCAAAGCGCATCGTAATTGAAGAGCAATCCGAATTCGACCACCCAGAATGTCAAAAGGCCTTCCGTCAAAGAGGCTATAAATTTTTGAAGCTCAACAGAAACAATACCCTTTACGAACTCCAACCTACTTAGAGCGAACGAAATCACTGGAAGATTTTTGGCTCCCGCTTTGAATGGCGGTCATTCGTGGCGATGGGGCAATTTGGGATATCAGGTTCTCAAATTCGCTAGATTTACTTATCTCGAATACCCGATTATACAAATCTAACCCCGGCACTGTCTTAAGGCATGACGGTGCGCCTATCATTTGGCCGCTTCTTGACCTAAGGTGAAGCTWGGAATTCAGAGCAGCCTCACGATTGAAGTTCATCCATTTTCTTCAACATGGCGCCTTTGGCCGGGAGAAATCAGGTGAGCAAGATTATCAGTGCCGACGACGCCATCGCACTTATTCAAGATGAAGATGTCCTCGCAGTTTCAGGGTATGGAACGAATGGGGTGCCGGAAAAACTGCTCGCATCACTGGAAACACGTTTTACCGATACCAGCGAACCTCGCGACTTAACCCTCATGTTTGCAGGTGGAATTGGAGACGGCGGAGAACGAGGTTTAAACCGGATAGGTCATCAAGGTCTGCTAAAAAGGGTAATTGGCGGACATTATGGCTTGATCCCAAAAATCGAAAAACTGGCCGTGGACAATCTCATCGCGGCATATAATTTCCCCGAAGGGGTCATCACCCATCTTTACCGAAATATTGGTGCCGGAAGAACKGGTGCTCTTTCAAAAATTGGGTTGGAAACTTTCGTAGACCCACGTYTGGAAGGCGCAAAGGTAAACGAGGCGGCGACAGAAGACCTTGTSGAATTGCTCTCGTTGAACGGWGAAGARATTCTCCATTTTACGGGTTTTCCAATTGATATTGCCTTTATACGCGGAACAACAGCTGACTTGGACGGCAATGTCTCGCTGGAAAAAGAATCTTTGAACCTGGAAAACCTGTCATTGGCAATTGCAGCACGCAATTCCGGCGGCATCGTAATTTGTCAGGTTGAAAGAGTGGCCCAGCAAAATTCGATCGATGCCAGGTATGTGCGTATTCCGAGCATTCTGATCGACTGCGTTGTTGTCGCCGAACCGGAATTTCACATGCAAAATTTTGAGGAGCAATATAATCCGAGCCTGTCTGGTGAAATAAAAGTACCACTGGAATTGCTGCATCCGCTGCCACTTGATGACAAAAAGGTTGTATTACGCAGAGCGGCAATGGAACTGACACCACATGCGGTCGTCAACCTTGGCGTCGGCCTCGCGGCAGGTGTTGGCAATATCGCCAATGAAGAAAAGATTTCTGATCAAATCATGCTGACCGTGGACCCCGGGATATTTGGCGGCGTACCACTCTCGGGCCTTGGTTTTGGTGCCGCCCTCAATTATTCCGCTTCAATTGATCATGCGACCCAGTTCGATTTCATCGAYGGAGGTGGACTTGATTTTGCCTGTCTCGGATTTGCAGAATGCGACGGTGAGGGCAACATCAATGCCAGTCGATTTTCTGGTCGGTTGTCGGGATGCGGTGGTTTCATAAACATCTCGCAAAGAAGCAAGAAGGTTGTTTTTGTTGGCACATTTTCGTCCGGGGGGCTTAAAACCCGGATCGAGAATGGAAAACTCATCATTGAACAGGAAGGCAAATACAAGAAATTTGTTGAAGCTGTCGGGCAGGTAACATTTTCTGGTAAATATGCCGGAAGACAGGGGCGTAGTGTGGTTTATGTTACTGAACGATGTGTGTTTGCGCTGCGTGAGGACGGGCTG
>JAESRU010000055.1 GCA_016764455.1 Hyphomicrobiales bacterium
TGGCCCCAGGCCCAGCCTTCGCGAATATCATACAGGGTGAATGTTTCGCCAAAAAGCGCCTCTGTATCCAGCGGTTGATCATGTCCGGGCAAATGGCGCAGCGGAACAATTCCTTCAATTACCCGCCGCGTTTCTCCATCAACAAATTCGGAGGCCTGGACCTTGTCCTTTAAATCCATGGCGGCAAGATCGTCGCGATAGACATGGCGGCGGGGATCTAGATTTTCACTCAATGAACATGTTCTCCAAGATGCAGGCGCACCGCGTCACTCAGCTTTTCCAGATATAGCGACCCTTCGAGGGTGCGCTGGATGCGCAGGACCCTGCGATCAGCTTCGTCACGGCGGCGCGAGACCAGGCCCATTTGCCCCATGGTATCGAGCGCCCTTGTTATGACAGGTTTTGTTACGCCAAGTTTTTTTGCCAACCCGCGCACGCTATGGGGCGGGGGCTCCAGATAAATGGTCAGGAGAATAGCCGTTTGCCGATTGTTCAATTCCGGTTCGGTGCCATGCACCATGTCCAGACAGACATCGTGCCAAAGGCGCAGGGCATCGGTATCTTCAATCTCGGGGGCCATTCACTCACCCACCATATTTTTCGCTAAGCAAAGAAAACAATGCCCGGATGCCCTGGGCTTCGCCACCCTCGGGCCGACCAGGACGTGCCTTGGGGTTCCAGGCAAACGTATCCAGATGAACGTAAGATTTTGTTTTCTCGACAAACCGGGCAAGGAACAAAGCGGCGGTGATAGCGCCTGCATGACTGCCGGGCGAAATGTTATTCACATCGGCGATTCCACTATGGAGCAAACTATCATATCGCGACCATAAAGGCATCCGCCACAAAGGGTCATCCACAGCATCAGCATGGCTTTCCAGATTTTTTGCGAACCCATCATCGCTGGTGAAAAACGGCGGCAGGTCCGGTCCAAGCGCTACCCGGGCTGCCCCCGTCAGCGTTGCCATATCGACAAGCAAATCCGGCTTTTCATCATCAGCAAGTGTCAGCGCGTCCGCCAATACCAAGCGGCCCTCGGCGTCAGTATTGCCAATTTCGACGCTCATGCCCTTGCGGCTTTTAATCACGTCGCTTGGACGAAAGGCGTTGCCGGAAACTGAATTTTCAACGGCTGGTATCAAGACCCGCAATCTGATCGGTAATTTTGCAGCCATAATCATCGCCGCCAGACCAAGCACATTGGCAGCCCCGCCCATATCTTTTTTCATTGTGATCATGCCCGCTGGCGGCTTCAGGTCCAGACCACCAGTATCAAAACATACACCCTTGCCGACCAAGGTAATTTTGGGCGCGTTGGCCTTGCCCCATTTCATATCGACCAACCGGGGCGCATCTATGCTGGCCCTGCCGACCGCATGGATGAGGGGGAAATTGTCTTTCAAAAGCTTGTCGCCGCTTGTCACCTTGACGGTGGCGCGGAAGCGCTTTGCCAAATCGCGAACGGCTTTTTCCAGCTCACCTGGTCCCATGTCATTTGCGGGCGTGTTTATAAGATTGCGGGTCAAAAACACGCCTTCAGCAATCTGGCTGATCTTCTTCGCGTCCGTTACGCGCGGCATTACCAACCGCGCGTTATGGGCTGCATTCTTTTTATATTTGTCGAAGGAATAACTGCCAAGTTGCCAGGATAAGGCAGCCAATTCAGGTTCATCGATCTGGCCGGTCAATTCATATTCGCCATCTGGCAACGAGATGGGCAATTTTCCGAAAACCTGTCGTTCGGCCGGGCCTTTTCCAAGCCCAAACATGACACGGGCAACTTTTCCCTTGGTATCAGGAACAAGCAACATCTCACCTTCACCGGCGGCAAAACCAGTATTTTGAATCCAGGCGCGTTGCATCGCGGGCAGCTTTTTCACAACCCTCGCAAGCTCACTTCCAGAAACCGCAAGAACGGGGATGCGGGCACCGGGACTTCCGGCAGGTATCAGCAAATTGTTCAATTCCAACTCCGATAAAAATGAATGGCCGATTCCGGTCATGGCAGAAACTAACAGAGAAACCATTCCTAGCACCACAGGTTATGGTTAACCGTTTATTGACCGGAAAACAGCAGAATGGGGTTCTGTATATATTTGTGTCCGGGGATATCATGGCAATGCCGTTAAATCGAAAATCAATGCGCCATATTTTGTTGGCGGGAACCGGGCTTTTGCTGATCACTTTTTCAGGTTGTGCGTTGCGTGGCGATACCACCGGGTCTGTTAGCCCGACTGCCGGAAATGCGGCTATTGCGAGCGGTTCTGCTGGCGAGCTGGAACAAGCGACCCAATATTGGCAGGCAAAATACCAAAACGATCAAAGCGACAAAATTGCTGGCATCAATTTCTCGCGTCACCTGCGCGCTTCAAACCGGGCCGGTGATGCGGTCGGCGTCATGCGTCAACTTTCAAACCGTTACCCACAAGACACAGGGGTTTTGGGTGAGCTTGGCAAATCTTTAGCGGCCAGTGGATCGCTCGATGACGCGTTACGCATACTGGAACAGGCGACATCTACCGCCAGCCCGGAATGGCAGTTGGTTTCGGCCAAGGGCGCGGTGCTTGACCAGATGGGCCGGGGTGAAGATGCCCAACGCTCGTATCAACGCGCCCTGCAAATTGCACCAGGGGAACCTGCCATTCTCTCCAATCTAGGATTGAGTTACGCGCTTTCAGGCGATCTGGTCAAAGCCGAACAAACCCTGCGGCAAGCGCTGGAACATCCCCGCGCAACACCCAAAGTTCGTGAAAATCTGTCTTTGGTACTTGGTTTGCAAGGGCGGTATGAAGAGGCTGAAGAAGTAGCGGCAACCGGAAATCTTTCGCATTCCGCCGCTGCCAGCAATACTGACTATCTCAGAAATATGCGGCGCCAACCTGACCGCTGGACTGAATTACAACAAACCAATTGAGACTACGCCGATTAGGCTGGATCGGGCGCCCGTTTTGGCGTCCGTCAATTTTTGTCGCCTCACTTTGGGCCTAGTCGACGGCCATCATTCTAAGCGCGGCTGGGCCAAGAATTACAACAAACAGCACCGGCAGGAAGAATAAGATCATCGGCACGGTGAGCTTTGGCGGCAAGCCTGCGGCTTTCTTTTCAGCAAGCGACATGCGCTCATCACGATTTTCCTGCGCCATCACTCTAAGGGCCTGACCAACAGGTGTGCCATATTTTTCCGCCTGGATCAGCGCGGTTGCAACAGCTTTCACGCCCTGCAATCCTGTACGTTTGCCGAGATTTTCATACGCCTCACGCCGGTTTTGCAGATACGACAGCTCTGCCGTGGTCAAAGACAGTTCTTCCGCCAACTCGACAGACTGGGTCCCAATTTCATGAGCCACCTTGCGGAATGCCGCCTCGATGGACATGCCCGATTCAACACAAATCAGCAGCAGATCAAGCGCGTCTGGAAACGAACGGGTCAATGCTGTTTGGCGTTTTTGTATTTTGTTTGTCAAAATCACATTGGGGAAAAAGAAGCCCACATAAGCAGCACCRATTGAAATTATGACCCGGATCATTGGCGGTTTGCCAAAGTCATTCACAAACCAGAGATAGCCAAGCACGGCAATAAACACGACAGGCGGCAGGACAACCCTGAAAAAGAGGAACGTGATAACCGCRGGTTGGCTGCGATAGCCGGCCATGCGCAATTTTTCGCGGGCGCTTTCCGCATCCAGGAATTTTTGCAAATTCAAGAAATTCACGACCTGCTTCATGAAGGCCTTGGATTCTTTTTGACGGAGATGAACCCGATTTTCGCCTTCGTTGAAAAGGCGTGCCCGCTCCTTCGTCTTGATTGCAGCGCGCTCTGTGTCCAGAGACTTCATCCGGGCACCCAGATTGCTCCCCTGCAGCAGAGGCATAGTCAGCGTGACAATGGACGCAAATACCGCAACAGCAATGAGGATTGCCATGGCAATTTCGGGTTCCAGAACTTTTTGCAGCATTTCAATCATGTTTAGACCTGACTAAAAATCAAAATTGATCATTTTCTTCATGACCAAAACACCAAGGCTCATCCATATCGCGCTCCCAAGCATCATCAGCTGCCCGGTTTGTTCTTCCCAAAGGAGCGAAATATAATGCGGCGTTGTAATATAGACGAGCATCATCACGACAAATGGCAGGGACGCGATAATCGCGGCCGAGGATTTCGCTTCCTGGCTCATAGCCCTGATTTTTCCTTGGATTTTTTTGCGTTCCCGCAAAACCCTGGACAAGTTCCCCAGAGCATCGGCGAGGTTGCCGCCCGATTGTGACTGGATCGAAATAACGATGGTGAGGAAATTCATTTCCGGTAACGGCATACGTCCGTAAACCCGCTGCAAGCCCTCGGCAATCGTCAAGCCGATTGCCTGGCTCTCGACAACATCGCGAAACTCACTTCTTACCGGTTCAGCTGATTCAGACGCGATCATCCGGATCGTGTCGTTGAAAGGTAGACCCGCCTTGACGCCGCGCACGATAATATCGATTGCATTGGGAAATTCTTCCAGAAATTTCTTTTGACGACGGCTGCGCAAAAACCCGAGCACCCAGCGCGGCAGGCCAAATGTGCCTGCCATAAAGGCACCTATAATAACAATCGGCATCTGGCTCACGAAAAAAGAAAGCAATGCCACCACGAGGCCCGAGACGGCGGACAATATATAGAACATCTTCACGCTGATCGAGACGTCTGCCTGGGCGATAAGGTCCCTTAGAATATATTTTTTCTTCTTGGTTTTTTGTTCATTTTCAAGATTTTTGAGTGAATCCTGGACCTGGCGACGTCGGTTTTGGTTGTCGCTTGCTTTGGCGAGGTTTGCCCTGCTAACGCTGCGTTGTGACACAGCTTTCATACGCTGCTCGGTTTTGCGTTGCCCGCTAAGCATTGGATACAAAAACACATATGCAACGCCGCCGGCGGCAATTGCCACCATGCCAAAAATGGCGATCTGGAGCATGGCAGGGCTAAGCATTGCGGTTAAACCTCCGAATCAAGATCCATCACTTCCGCAGCATCAAGCGCGGCAGCAAGGTTCTTCTCTTCGTTGTAATAGCGGGCGCGTTCCCAGAAATGCGGACGGGCAATACCGGTAGACATATGCCGGCCAATCAGGTTCCCGTCTGCGTCTTCACCTTCCAGTTTGTAGAGAAACAGATCCTGGGTGGTGATGATATCGCCCTGCATTCCGATAACTTCGGTAATATGRGTGATCCGRCGCGATCCRTCSCGCATCCGGCTTGCCTGGACGATCACATCAATGGAAGCGACAATCATTTCGCGAATGGTTGTAGACGGCAGGCCAAAGCCGCCCATGGTGATCATTCCTTCAAGACGCGACAAAGCTTCGCGCGGACTATTGGAATGAAGCGTGCCCATGGATCCGTCATGGCCGGTATTCATTGCCTGGAGCAGATCGAAAGCTTCCGGTCCACGAACCTCACCAACGACGATACGTTCCGGGCGCATACGAAGACAGTTCTTGACCAGATCGCGCATGGTGATTTCGCCTTCACCCTCAAGATTGGGGGGGCGGGTTTCAAGGCGCACGACATGAGGCTGCTGGAGCTGCAGTTCSGCGGAATCTTCGCACGTGATGATCCGCTCATCAGTTTCAATGAAAGCAGTCAGGCAATTGAGGAGTGTGGTTTTACCGGAACCAGTACCGCCGGAAATCAAGACATTACAGCGGACCCTGCCGATGATTGCCAAAATCTTGGCGCCTTCCGGTGAAATCGATCCAAATTCAACAAGCTTTTCGAGKGTCAGCTTGTCTTTTTTGAACTTACGAATGGTGAGGCTGGGGCCATCGATTGCCAGGGGCGGAGCKATCACATTGACACGAGAACCATCTGGCAGACGGGCGTCACAGATCGGGCTGGATTCATCTACCCGTCGGCCAACCTGGCTCACAATCCGCTGGCAAATATTCATCAACTGAGCATTGTCGCGAAACCGGATATTTGTATTCTGGACCTTGCCCTCGACTTCAATGAAAGTGCTTTCAGCGCCATTGACCATAATGTCGGAGATATCATCGCGCGCCAATAACGGTTCAAGCGGACCATATCCCAGTACATCGTTGCAAATGTCTTCGAGCAATTCCTCCTGCTCGGCGATCGACATGACCACCGATTTGATGGCGATGATCTCGTTGACGATATCGCGAATTTCTTCACGGGCACCCTCGGCATCCAGCTTGGCAAGCTGGGCAAGGTCAATCGTATCGATCAATGCGCCGAAAATTGTGGTCTTGATATCGTAATATTCTTCAGATTTTTTTTCCTGGCCTGATGCAGGTGTAGGCGCAGCAGCAGCGGGCCGTGCCACTTTTGGGGCTGCTGTCGCAGGGGCCGAGCTTCGGACTTGTGGTGCTGCTACCGGAACTTGCTTGGGCGCAAGCTGCGGTTGAGCATTGCTGGCTGGCGTCGGCGCGACCGGAGCGTGCGCAGCCGACGTTACCGGTGGTTGCGCCTGCGGCGTCTGCGGAGCCTGATCCTCTGAACTGCGTTTTCCAAACATTGCCGTTCACTCAGCCTTTCTTGCGCTTGAGCTTTTCAAGGATCGGTCCAAGAATTGATTTTTTCGCAACCGTGGATTGTTCATGTCCGGTGACAAGGGCCGCCAGATGATTGAATGTTTCTGCCGGTTTGGACCCTGCCGACATTTCCTGGATCATCTGTCCATTGTTGGCTGCATCGCCAAAAAGCTGCGGGTCAAACTGGATGGTGGCAACTGGATCAAGGTCCAGAGCCTCACTGAAATCCTTGGCACTAATTTCCGGCCGTTTCGGCATGCCAACCTGATTAAGCAGAATATAGGGCTTGCGGTCGTTGGGACGGTTCTGTTTCAAAAGATCCAGCAAATTCTTGGCGTTGCGCAAATTGGCAAGGTCAGGAACTGCGGTCACAACAATATCGTCAGCGGCCAGAAGAACGGAACGGGCCCATCCGGTCCAGATATGCGGAACATCCAATACTATATTGGGCACATTTTGGCGCGCCACGTTCAATACAGAATCAAATGCCTGTGGATCAATATCATACACTTGATCCAACGAACTTGGCGCCGCAAACAAGCTTACATGTTTGCTGCATTTTGCAAGCAGTCGGTCCAGCAAAACATCGTCCAGGCGCTCTGGAGACAATACGGCTTCGGCAATTCCCTGGGGTGGATCTTGATTAAAATCGAGTGCTGCCGTGCCAAATGGCAAATCCAAATCAGCAATGATGACGTCCGATGAATAGCCCTCAGCAATTGACCAGGCCGTATTGTGGGCGATCGTGGATGATCCAACCCCGCCCTTGGCGCCAACAAACGCAATGACCCGCCCAAGAGGCTCGGAATCCGGGTCCTGATACAGGCCACCGATTGAATTTATAACTGACAAAGGCTCAAGCGGTGCAACCAGATATTCGCTGACGCCGCTGCGCATAAGCTCCCGGTACAGCAAGACGTCGTTGATGTGACCGATCACGACGACCTTGGTTCCCGCATCACAGACTTCGGCGAGACGGCCAAGATCTGCGCCCATTGCGTCGCCCTGCAATACAGATTCGATGATGATCAGGTTCGGCGTCGGCGCGTCGCCATAGAATGCTACAGCAGCATCAACCCCACCCATTTGCACCGTAACATGGGCGCGTCCGAGACGACGGTCCTGGCTGGCAACATCCAGCATGTTTGCCGTAGTCTCGGTTTCACAAAATGCCTGAATCGAGATGCGCGGTACCGGTGGCACAAATGGCTCATCACCGGCGGCTTCCTGTGCGGGCGCCTCGATTTGAGGATCAGTATTCAGATCATGTGCTGCCTGCCTCATTGTCCGATCTCACTCACTGTACCTTGATCACTATCGTTGGTATCTGCGCCGGTAATTTCACCCCGGATATATTTGTCACGCACCACACCACGACGCTCGGTTGAAGCTGGCCCCAGCGGACGGGCACGCTCAAAGTCACGCGGGTCAGCGACCATTGCCGCCAAATTATGTTGATAGGCGCAGCCAAAATTTGGAGACAGACGGTTGCGGGTTGTTACCGCAAGATTCTCGCTCCAATTGCCACAATCAGATGCCACAGCGCGGAACCCCATATAGGAAATGACAACTGGCGGATCGCCTGCCGTTCCGTTGCCATATGGGGCAAACCTCACAGCCCCGGAGGGAATATTATGCTCACCCAATACATTGCGAATATCAGCAACGGCGTTGAGCGCTGCCATTTCGTTCATGGTACCGCTCGGCGCCTTGATTTGCAGTTGGCCACCGGCGCTCCTGCGATATTGGCTTATAAAAGCAGATACCTGAGCACGCTGTGAAGATGACAAACGGTGCATGCCGGGCGCGACATCAAGCGAAAGGGTCACTTCTCCGCGTTCTACAGAAATCGGATATTGCTGCGTTCCGGTAAGAGCCGGTGAACCCGTATAATTTATTTCGTTCATCGACTTGCACGCTGTCAATGCAAACCCTGTAAGCACAATGATAGCGGTTGATTTGAAAAATCGGCCACGATTTCTCTTTGTCCCGCTGGGTGAATCGGGTTCTGACTTAAATGTTTTTTCTACGCTCATACTCAAGGTCCTCCGACCAAAAAAATCTACCGGTCAATCAATAATAAAACCTGCACTGCCCTGATAATTGCCTGAGGGGCTTGCCCCTCCGACCCCGTAAATCTCGTTCAGGCGACCAAACAAAATGGCACTGGTGTCGCTTGGCTGAGACATCCCATCGGTGGGCAATGCCAACTGGCTCGCATGAACCGGCTCGACCAAATAGGGGGTGATAATGATCACCAGTTCGGTTTCTGAATTCTGAAATTCCTGGCTGCGGAACAACCCACCCAACACTGGCAAATCCTTGATGCCGGGGATGCCGTTCAGGGACTGGCGGGTTTCTTCCTTGATCAGTCCTGCGATCACAAGAGACGATCCGCTCGCCATCTCAACARTRSYKWMRKWKCKKCSCMYCKTAWNNCSTSKMMCSGWCRYWNTTSMWGASGTNCTGCTACCAAGAGAAAATGCGCCATCAGTTGTGGTTTCACTTACCTCGGTCTTGACCCGCAGACTTATGCGATTTTCAGACAGAACAACTGGCGTGAAAGACAACCCGACACCAAACGGCTTGTATTCAATGGTGATGCCATCTTCATCGCTGGCAACCGGGATTGGGAATTCGCCACCGGCAAGGAACGATGCGGTTTCACCAGATACGGCCGTCAAAGTCGGCTCAGCAAGCGTTTTCAAAAGCCCCTGCTGTTCCAACGCTCGCAAAATTGCCTGGACTGAATTCCCGCCACTGGCAATGTTCGCCGAGAATTGAGTGGCGTTAAGTGGTGCGCCTGTCACGCTGAATGGATTTGAAGTTATCAAATTGAAGGTCGAAGAACCGGCTGCAATCGCTGCATCTAGATCAATACCGAATTGCTTGGCGGTAGACCGCTCCATTTCGGCAATTGTGACCTTGAGCATAACCTGGTCGCGGCCCACGATCGAAATCATATTCATCACTTTTTCCGGATCACCGGCAAAGCGGGCTGCTATGTCTGCTGCACGGCCGGCTTCGGCCTGAGAATTCACGGTTCCCGTCAGAATAATATTCTCGTTGATGGTGTCGATCACGATATTGCCGTCAGGAAGCAATCGGCTCATCATGCTACGCAGCGCAGTGAGATCGCGTTCAATTATCAGTTCAAGGCTGACAATCTGGTTGCCGTCCTCGTCAAAGAAGAAAATGTTGGTCTGACCAATTTCCTGACCAATGATATAGGCCCGATATGGCGTGCGCATAATCGCATCAGCTTTGGCGGGATTGGATACAAGAACGTCTTTCGCCGCCCGCGGCAGGTCAACAACAATCGACTTGTTCAGGCCAAGCGATACCACTTCAGGGGCAAGATTCTCGTCCATAAGTGGAGCCGAATAAGATATCGAATAGTCAGCGGTTTGTGCCGGACCAGACAGGCCGGTCAGCACCAGGCTGATCACAGCCAAGGCCATTGCAAACGGTCTTGCCGAAGAGGCCATTCGCCGCAAGGCCGATTTGGTTATCTGTTTCAAATCATAAGTCATTTTCTTGCTCCAACCCTAGCGTGACGCAGTTGTCTGGGTGCTGACACCAAACCGCATCACGCGAACGGACCCTCTGCGATCACTCACAGTTTCAGGCTCGTTCCCGTCCGTATTTGAATCTGCCAGACTACGAAGGGCCAATGACAATTCACCAACCTGTTCAGCGAGCGCCAGAATTTCAGACTGACTGGGACCAAGTTCGAGCGTTGCTGTTTTACCCACAACAACTTGATTTCCATCTTCTTCCTGGATGGTCTGGTCGATTGCCAATACCCGGACATTGCGCAGAATAGTTTCGCTTGTGAAATTTTCGCCGCTACCCAGGCCATCCTGTTCGGTGTTTTTAGTCAACAACACATCAACCCGATCATTGGGGAGAATAAACCCGCCTGCGCCAGTCTCTGGCGAGATTCGTGTGGAGATTGCGCGCATGCCGGATGGCAGGATCGCAGACATGAAACCACCACGATCTGAACGCACCAATTTTAATTCATTGATCGGCTCGCCAGCCGAAAGTGATGTACGCGCGATTGACCCGGCAATGTCATCCACTGCTCTGGGGCGACCGTCTGAGGTAATAAAAATTTCTGCAACCGCCTCTTCGGGCCAATCCTGCCAGCGCAAATCGGCGCGTGTAACAACATGACCAAGAGCAATATCCACAGCAGCGACCAGAACCCGYCCCATTTCAATACTGGGAGCCTGCTGAACTATCTGGGGCCGTTCGGGCTCCCTGACCAGTATTCCTTTTGCCAACATGGCCGCGCCGCCTGCGGCACCTACAGCAACTGCCAGAACGACAACCCGCGCGATTTTCATTACGCTACCTCACACAAAAATTCCGCTTCTGCGGATACACTTTCGTGAGTATGGCGTTGCAATGGTCAAATTATAGTTAATTGAAAGTAGTGAAATACTGAGCGGCGGAAAGCATTGGTTTCTGCCTTCAGGCACCCAGCGCCTGCATCCAGAAAGTCGACGGATAAGTCGTTAGCGCCCCAGCTGCGATGGCGATGCCATAGGGCGCGTCGCCCCCTTCCTCGTGAAGACGGTCGATAAAATCAAAGCGTGATAGACCGGCGGGCAAGGGAAATTTGCGCAGCGACACAAGACCCAAAGCCAGYACGCCGCCAAACAAACTTGTATAAATCAGGAATGTCATTGTACCCGGCCACCCCATCCAAAGGGCGCAAACAGCAAGCAGTTTGGCATCGCCGCCACCAATATACCCAAAAGCAAACAGCCCGAAGCAAACAACAAGGACCGAAAAACCAGTCAGGACATGAATTCCCACCGTCGTCATGGCCATACCTGTAATMGGGGCCAACACGACAAAACCAATGACGAGCGCGATAGAAATCCGGTTCGGGATTGTCATGGTGATAAAATCACTTGCCGCAGCAAATGCCATGGCAGCCGGAAATAACAGCAAAATTGCAAATTCGATCATGATCTACCCGCTCTGGCCACATTGACCTCTTGGTTCACGGGCATCTTGGCGACAATTGGTAAAAAAAAGAAAAAGCCGCCCGGAATTAATTCCG
>JAESRU010000056.1 GCA_016764455.1 Hyphomicrobiales bacterium
CAAGGATCCGCAGGATGACCCGGCGGTATCGCGAAACTCGATCGGGATAGGGCTAGAGGTGCCCGGTACGCCATCGATCCGGGCGTCGCCCTCATACGATACTTTGCCGCCGGGTGTTTCCACCATGGCAGTGGCTGTCAGTCCGGTATTTTCCATGAAAATCGATACGGGTGTTGTGCCATCCCTGGCGTCTACAAGGCCGCGTTCGATGGCAAATGGAGCAACGCCTGCCAGAATGTTTCCGCAATTCTGGGCGTCAGTCACAATCGCCTGATCAACGACCACCTGGAGGAACAGATAATCCACATCGGCCCCGTCGCGGGCGGATTTTTGCACCACGGCTATTTTGGAGGTGAGCGGGTCTGCGCCGCCCATACCGTCTATTTGGCGCATGTCAGGCGAGCCCATGACAGACAACAGAAAAGTATCTCGTGCGGATATGCCTTGCGGCAAGTCGGCGGCTAAAAAATAGCCGCCTTTTGACGTGCCGCCACGCATCCACATGCAGGGCGCTTCAGACATATTTCAGCCCTTTGTCAGTCAGGCGCTGGCGCATATCGTAAATATCGAGACCCAGTTCGCCGCTTTTCAGGCGTGCCCGTTTTTCAGTTTCATTGGCTTCGCGCGCTAAAGCTTTTTCAAGCACGTCGGCTGCTTCTTCGCGGCGCACGACGCAAACCCCGTCATCGTCGGCGACGATCACGTCACCCGGATTTACAAGCTCGTTGGCGCATACAATAGGCACATTCACGGAACCTATGGTTTCCTTCACGGTACCTTGGGCAAAAATTGCTTTCGACCAGACCGGAAAATTCATTTCGGTTAAATCGCAGATATCGCGCACACCGGCATCGATGATCAGCCCTACGCAACCATGGGCCTGTGCCGAGGTRGCGATCAGGTCACCGAAATAACCGGAATTGGACGGTGAGGTTGGTGCCAACACCAAAATATCGCCCGGCTTGATTTGTTCAATCGCTACATGCAGCATCCAATTATCGCAGGGAGGAGCGGAAATGGTTACTGCTGAAGCACCAAGCCGGGCTCCAGTATAAATCGGGCGCATGTGGGCTGCCAACAGCCCCTTGCGACCCTGCGCTTCGTGGACCGTTGCCACGCCGCATKCGCCRAGRCCYTTGATRACTTCMGGGTCGGCGCGYTYRATATTCTGGACAACAACATTCATGACAATTCATCCACRGTCTGGGGAAARATGGCCTGRAAMCCTTCGGCATATTGGGCGGGRYGYCCACCTGACATGCCGCCRGAATTGCGYCTGAAATGGTTGCCGCGATTTTCCGCAACATTGGTATAATAATTCCAGAGATGCTCTTGCCCTTGCATACATTCAATGGCTGCACGCTTTTTGTCCCACACTTCGGTAATGTCCAGGAACACGTTGGGTTTCCATAACATCTGCTCGGTCTGGTGCGGTTCGAACAGGTAAAGCTGGGGCGCGCCGAGAACCTTCTCGCCGGGGTTATGGCCCCAGGCCTGCGCGATCATCCGGCATTCCATGGCAACTTCAGTGGTATACATATGGTCGGTATTGTAGGGATCATATTGCGAATGCGACATCATGAATTTTGGCTGCACCGCGCGAATAACATCGACAATGCGGTATTTGGCGTCGCGATCAACGATGAGAGGGTAATCGCCGAGATCAAAGAATTGAATATCATGCACATCCAGCGCCTGGGCGGCGGCTTCGGCTTCTTTGCGCCGTTCCGTTTTTACTTTTTCAAGGGTCATGCCTTCTTGCTTCCATAGCTTTGCAGATTCACCACGCTCGCCATATGACAGGCAGACAACAGTTACCTCGTAACCCTTTTTTTGATGCAGTGCGATGGCGCCTGCGGCGCGCCAAACAAAGTCAGCCGCATGGGCGCTGATCACCAAAGCCGTTTTTTTCTCGGTCATTACTTACCCTTTCAAATGATGTCTCCATCATCGTTATATCTGTAGATAGCTTAATCCAGACGGCAGGCGAATTCCCAATTCATTCTCTTGGCAGGGTATAATTTTTTGATATAACGACGACAATTCAACAGCCGCGGTCATTCTGTTTATGCAGTTCAGTTTTCCAAATATCCGTCACCTGATTGCGTTCCACGAGGTCGTCAAGCATGGCCGGATCAGCATTGCGGCAAATCATGTGTTTCTATCCCAACCAGCGATAACGCAGGCAATTGCAAAACTGGAAAAGTTCCTGAAAGTGGAATTGTTTGAACGGCAACCCCAAGGCATGTTCGTCACCGAAGCCGGAGAGATTTTTGCCCGCCGGGTAGAGTTGACATTGAACCATCTAAAAACCGGCGCAGAATTGGCGCGCAGGAAAGCACCGCGAACCGGGCAAAAATCACCCGGTAGTTTTTACAACAAATTGACAGCGGTGCAGTTGCGCACGTTGGTGGCGATGTCGGAAGTCGGGAACTTCAGTCAAGCAGCGCGGAATATAGGCACCTCCCAGCCTTCCGTTCATCGCACGGTTAAAGATCTGGAGAAGCTGGCTGAAATACGGTTTTTTGAAACCACAAAAAACGGCATTTCCCTGACCCGACCCGGAGAGCTTCTGGTCCATAAAATCAGGCTGGCGGCGGCAGAATTGCAGCAGGGATATTATGAAATATCTGAATATCTGGGGCAGGATTCCACGCGTATCAGGATCGGGTCGTTGCCCTTGTCGCGCACCTCAATTCTGCCCGGAGCGATTGATACGTTTCTGAGCGAGAGTGGAAAAGGTATCCAGATCGTCAACATCGATGGACCTTATGCTGAATTGCTGCGGGCGTTGCGATTTGGCGAAATTGATTTCATTATCGGCGCGTTGCGCAACCCGGAACCTGCCGATGACGTTGTGCAGGAGCCTTTGTTCGAAGACCCGTTGGCGATTATAACCGGCGCTGATCACCCTTTAACAAAAAGGGCCAAGGTCTCGCTTGAAGATACCTTGGATTATCCATGGATCGCGCCTCCCATGGTGACGCCGTCGGGGTCGTATCTGTTTGAAGTTTTACGCATTCCTGAATTGCCAAAGACACCGGTCAGGATCGTGACCAGTTCTTTGGTGCTGGTGCGGGGGCTTTTGGCGCGCGGCGATTATGTAACCATCATGTCGCTCAACCAGATGAAGCTGGAACATGAACTTGGGTTGATCACAGCGCTTCCTATTGAATTGGAAAACAATATGCGATCGATTGGTTTGACATTCAGAAAAGGCTGGCGCCCGACACCTGCGCAATCAAAATTCCTTGATATGATCCGCAACCAGTGTCGCCAGAACGAGCATCATTGAAATGTGGCTATAGAAAAAATGAATGGCTTGATCGGGTAAACAATTTCGACTGAAATGATGAGTGTGATAGCTGTCTCCATCAGCGCGAACCAATCCGAGCGGACATTGCATGGCTTCTGAAAATTCAAATACCAATCGCCGATCCGTTATTTCGCTTTTGGGATTTGGCGAAGCAGCAACCGCATTTGTTACAGGGTGGCGTGAAGATAACCCGGATACGGTTTTCAAAGCTTATGATATCAAGACCGACAATGTAGACAGCGCGGTGCGTGACGGGAAACGGCGCGATTATGMNMMGCNATRARGTKRYCGGRTRCARCTCGCTTGCTGAAGCTGTTGAAGRATCKTCRCTTGTTTTCTCGYTGGTRACSGCCGATCAGGCCTATGCGGCAGCGGGAAATGCTGCCAAATTTCTGGAACCAAGCACATTTTTTTTCGATTGCAATTCCTGTGCGCCGGGCACCAAGCAACGCTCAGCCGAATTGCTGATGAAGTCCGGTATTCGTTATGTGGATGCGGCTGTGATGTCGCCGGTTCATCCAAAATTGCATAAATCGCCGATCCTGGTCAGCGGGTCGCATGCCAAAGACGGGTTGGAAATATTGAACGRACTTGGCATGGCCGCGACATTGGTTGAAGGCGAAATTGGGCGGGCATCGTCGATCAAGATGATCCGCTCGATCATGGTCAAAGGTCTTGAGGCTTTGGTCGCAGAATGCGTTTTGGCCGGGCACAAGGCAGGCGTTGATGATGTGGTTCTTGAATCTTTGGAAAAAACCTATCCGGGATTTTGTTGGAAAGACCGCGCCGGATACATGTTTGAGCGGATGATCGTTCATGGCAAACGGCGCGCCGCTGAAATGCGCGAAGTTGCAATCACAATAGATGATCTGGGCCTCAATAACGGTATGGCACGGGCGATTGTTGATTGGCAACAATCGATCGGCGATCTGGAAATACCGGCTGCGGACATTGAGAATATGGATTTTTCCGCCCGGGCCGAAACCATTTTACAAGGTCTCGGTTCAACCGGTGACCCAAAAAACAAAGATATTTGAATATTGGTATTGACCCAAAATCTGGAGGATTGGTCATGAAGATTTGTGTGGCAGGCGCCGCTGGCGCTTTTGGACAAAAACATCTGGATGCGCTGGAAAAAATCGAGGGCGTAGAGGTTACTTCGATTGTTGGTGGCGAACCTGATGATATCGAGGCCGTGGCGTCGGCCCGCAACATCGGGCATTCAACAAAGGATTTGGCTGAAAGCCTGGCCCGGGACGATGTGGAAGCCGTTATTCTGGCGACCCCGACACAGGCCCATGCGGCTCAAGCGATCCAATCTATGAAAGCCGGGAAACATGTCCTGATTGAAATCCCGATGGCTGATAATTTAGCGGATTCTCAGGAACTTGTCCGGGTTCAGCAAGAAACCGGGTTGGTCGCCATGGTCGATCATGTGCGCCGCTTCAATCCGCCGCATCAATGGATCCACAATAAAATTGCGGCAGGTGAATTGAACCTCCAGCAGATGGATGCGCAAACCTATTTTTTTCGGCGTACCAATACAAATGCGCTTGGAAAACCCCGCACCTGGACTGACCATCTTTTGTGGCATCATGCCTGCCATACGGTCGATTTGTTTCAATACCAGACCGGTGGTGGCGCGGCGGCTGAAGTCCTCGGCATGCAAGGACCAAAGCACCCGGAACTCGGGATCGCGATGGATATGACCATCGGCTTGAAGGCATCGTCAGGGGCGCTTTGCACGCTTTCTCTGTCGTTCAATAATGACGGACCGTTTGGCACCAATTTCCGCTATATCTGCGATAACGGCACCTATCTGGTGAGCTACGATGATCTGTATGATGGCAACAACAACCAGATCGATTTGTCTGGTGTGGCGGTATCAAATAACGGGATCGAATTGGCRGAYCGGGAATTTATTGCAGCGATCCGCRAAGGCCGGGAGCCRAACGCTTCKGTGGCSCAGGGYCTGTCYGCCATGGAAACCCTGCACMGGATYGAACAGATRATGGGTGCTTRAWTTAGAGCTTTGCTCTAACCAAAGCCGCGCCAGCACCAAGCGCCTGCAACTTGCCGACCGCAACGTCACGCGAAAGCGGGGCGAGGCCACAATTGGTGCAAGGGAGCATGCGTTCCGGGTCAACGAATTCCATCGCCCTCATCAATGTGTCGGCGACCTGTTCCGGGGTCTCGATTTCGTTCGACGCGACGTCGATGGCTCCGACCAGCACATCCTTGTCTTTCAGCAACCCGATCAATTCCATCGGGACTTTTGAATTGGCACATTCAAGCGAAATCTGATCGATATCGGATGCGTTGAGCGCTGGGAAAATTTCTTCATATTGACGCCATTCGGAGCCGAGCGTTTCTTTCCAGTCGATATTGGCCTGGATGCCATAGCCGTAACAAATATGAACGGCGGTGGTGCATTTCAGCCCTTTGCGCGCCACGTTCAGGGCGTCCACGCCCCATTCGACGGTTTCCTTCATGAAGGCGTTGAAGGCGGGCTCATCAAACTGGATGGTATCGACGCCGAGCGCTTCAAGCTCTTTGGCTTCCTGATTGAGCAATTCGGCAAAGGCCATCGCCATGTCGGCGCGGGTATCGTAATGGGCGTTGGCGATGGTATCGCAAATGGTCATCGGGCCGGGCAGGGTGAATTTCAACCCGCCTTTCACATGGGGCCGCGCAAACCGGATTTCATCTGAATGGATGGCGTATTTGCGGCTGACCGGACCCGTCACCGTTGGTACATCGACCACGTAGCGATTGTCGCGGATGCCCATTTTGGTTTTCTTTTCCCAGTCGATGCCATGGCAATGTTCCAGAAATCCATGGACGAAATGGTCGCGAAACTGTTCCCCGCTGGAGACGATATCGATGCCTGCGTCTTCCTGTTCTTTTATCCAGATCAGGGTGGCGTCACGTTTGCCCTGTTCAAGCTCAGCACCTTCAAGGCGCCACGGCGCCCACAATGTCTCCGGTTCTGCCAACCATGACGGCTTTGGAAGTGAGCCTGCGATTGTGGTTTTGAGCATTTTTTAATTCCTGAAATTCAAGGTCCAGCGTTGAAATGAATATACATCGGAAAAATTGTTTCCCGTCCATAGATAAAAAGGACAAGTGTTTGTTCCTGGAAAGGTTGTCGGGCGAGGAAAAATCGATTATTTTACAGTAACGTAAAATTCTTTTTTTTTGGATATTTGATCATGACGCTTCCGGTTCTTGCTGTTCTCATGCCTGGCGATATGGGCAATGCCGTTGGCCGGGTTTTGCGCGAACATGGTCACCGGGTTCTGACCTGCCTGGAAGGGCGCTCTGATCGGACCCGTGGCCTGTCTGAAGCGGCTGGGTTGGAAGATGCCGGTGATCTGAAAACTCTGGTCGCAGACGTAGACATGATCCTGTCGATCCTGCCGCCTGCGCGTGCCTTGTCTCAGGCGGAAGCTGTCGCTGATGCGATGAAGGCGACGGGGGCGCATCTTGTCTATGTGGATTGCAACGCGATCTCGCCGGAATTGTCGAAGCGGGTCGSCGCGGCGATTGAGGGCGCGGGCGGTGCTTATATCGACGCCGGCATTATCGGAATCGCACCGGGCAAGGGTAAACCGCCGCGCTTTTATGTTAGCGGCGAAGATACATCCCCGATGGAAGCGCTCGACGGCAAGGGCATCGAAGTGATGGCGCTTGCTGGCGGCATCGGCGCRGCGTCGGGYATGAAGATGTGTTACGCCGGGCTTACCAAAGCCAAATGGACGCTCCACACGGCGGTATTATTGACGGCGCAAAAGCTGGGCTTAAGCGAAGCGCTTTTGGAAGAATTTGCCCATAGCCAGCAGGAAGAATTGAAATCCATGAATTTCATGGTGTCGCGTCTTCCGGCAGATTCCGGGCGCTGGATTGGTGAAATGGCAGAAATCGCCGCGACCTTTAGAGATGCAGGCGTCCCTTCCGGGTTTCACGAAGGGGCAACGGATATTTTTCGGATTTTATCTGAAACTCCATTTGCGAGCGAGACCCGCGAAACCATTGATCCCAACCGCACGCTGGAACAGTCCCTCAAGGTCTATGTCGAGTATTTGCCGAAAAAAACTGACAAAACCTGATTTCCAAAAACTAAGAGATCCTTCAAATGGATATACAATCACCGCCTGATACCGGGGGCGAAAGTAGTCCGGTTTCATCAGACGATGTTCACGTGGTTGCCGAACCTGCGATTCTGTATCTCGGYACGCCTGTTGTTCTGGTCACCACCGAAAATGAAGATGGCAGTCCGAATATTTCGCCGATGTCGTCCGCCTGGTGGCTGAGCTGGGGATGCATGCTTGGGCTGATGGGCAGTTCCAAAACAACAGAGAATTTGCGTCGTACCGGGGAATGCGTTCTCAACGTCACGTCAATCGAGATGGTGGATGCGGTGGACCGGCTCGCTCTGACCACCGGCAGCGATCCGGTGCCTCGCGACAAGATAGAAATGGGTGTCCAATATATTCCTGACWAATTCGGTCATGCCAATTTGACGCCGACTGTGTCTGATCTGGTAACCCCGCCGCGCATCCATGAAAGCCCGATCCAGCTTGAAGCCAAAGTCCATGCGGAACATGCTTTTGGCGTCAATAACCCTCGGATATTGACGGAATTGGTGACTTTTGAAGTCTGTATCGAACGCATCCATGTGGATCATCGTATTCTTGTTGACGGCAACCCAAACCGCATCGATCCGGATAAATGGCGCCCGTTGATCATGAATTTTCGTGAGTTTTACGGACTTGGGGAAAAGGTCAAACCATCACGATTGGCGGCGTTTTCGGAAGACTTTTATCATCATCCGAAATTCCGGTCTTAGCCAGTTGAGGCTGTATTAGCGCGCCCTAGAATTCCGTGATCATGGTGACGCCGGTTTCAGGAAATTCGCCCAGTTTTTCGAGAACCTTGGCACCTTCTGCCAAAGTAACCCGATGTTTAATGAGTTTTTCCGGCTTTACTTTGCCTGATGTCACCATCGCCATCATGTCCGGGAAGGTGTGTCCGGCCATGGCGTGACTGCCGATAATTTCTAGCTCATGCGCAACCACCCGGTCCATGGGGAGGGGCGGGTTGTTTTCGCCGCCGAGCAACAGCCCGACCTGGATATGGCGGCCCTGGCGGCGCAACGACAGGATCGAATTGCGGCAGGTGAGAGGGCTACCGAGCGCATCGACGGAAACATGAGTGCCGCCGCCGGATAAATCCATGATCGCTTCAGGCACATCGTTGATTTTCATTCCATTGATGGTGTGGATCGCGCCGGCTTCTTTCGCCAGCGCCAGTTTGTCGTCGTCGATATCGATGGCGATCACGTTGGCACCCATGGCTTCGGCAATAACGATTGCCGATAGACCAACCCCGCCACAGGCATGGATCGCGATCCATTGACCGGGTTTGACATCGGCTTGTTGTGCCACCACCCGGAAGGCCGTTGTGAAACGGCATCCAAGACTGCCACCGACTTCAAACGATATTTCTTCCGGCAATGGCACCAGATTGGCGTCTGCATAAGGGACGGCGACATATTCGGCGAATGACCCCCAGCCAGAAAAACCTGGCTGGTATTGATCGGGGCAGACCTGATGCTGGCCGTCCAGACAATATCCACAATGCCCGCAGCCCGATACTACCGGAATGATAGCGCGCATGCCGGGTTTCCAGTTTCTGACCTCTGGGCCAACGGCTTCGATAATGCCGGCGCATTCGTGTCCTGGCACATGGGGCAGGGACTTGATATCCGGGTCATGGCCCATCCAAGCGTGCCAGTCGCTGCGGCAAACGCCGTTTGCCATCACCTTCATCACCACGCCGTCGGCGGGAGGGGAGGGGTCTGCTACTGTCTCCACATCAATCGAACCTTGGAACTCATGAAAAAGGGCAGCGCGCATTGAAATCTCCACAAACAAAGTAAGAAGTAATATTATTAATATGCGCCGGGGTTGGTGACAATGGTTGCCTGCAAAATGGAGAATTGCTGGATTGTCAAAACCGGTTCAGAGGTCGCAATATTGAACCGGAATTCCGGGCGTTGTTCCACAATTTGTGTCGTTGGTGTTGGCGGCAAGCAATGTTACTCTTTGTTGTTGCGGGTAATTTTTCAAGCTGGCATCGGGCATTCTTCATTCCTAACGCGCTGGGGGCGCCATGCAACAAAACCCACACAAGACCAAGGAAGCACGGGACAATAGTCTGGAGATCGCAATTGGTCGCGAGGTGAAAGGGTTTCGTCGCAATCTTGGAATGACCGTCGTGGAATTGGCCAAATTGGCCAGTCTGTCGCCCGGCATGCTTTCAAAAATTGAAAACGGCCAGACCTCGCCGTCTCTAGCAACATTGAAAAGTTTGGCCGGCGCGTTGAATGTTCCGGTTACATCGCTGTTCCGTCAGTTTGAGGAAGAACGTGACGCCAGTTTTGTGCGAGCTGGCGAAGGAATTGAGATTGAACGCCGGGGCACCCGCGCCGGGCATCAATATCGACTTTTGGGCCACACGGTTGGTGGCGCTGTAACGGTGGAACCCTATCTCATTACGTTGAGCGAAGATTCTGATGTTTTTCCTATTTTCCAGCATGACGGTGCGGAATTTCTTTATCTTCTCGAAGGCGAGATGGGGTATCGGCACGGGGATAAAATCTACGATATGAAGCCGGGGGATTCTTTGTATTTTGATGCCGACGCGCCACACGGTCCTGAAAGCCTGGATAAATTACCGATTGTCTTTTTGAGTATCATTTCATATCCGGCCCCCAATGGTAAAAAATAGGCGTAAAACTTTCATCAGCGTAAAGTTTTGTTCTTCTCATTGATCATTGTTGGCATATTTGATATCTATTGGCAGGTGCACTTGCAAAAGTGCCAAACGTAATTTTCTAAATTTTCAGGGAATGGCCTCATGTGCGGAATTGCGGGTGTCATGTACAAAGCCAAAGGCGCCGAAGCGGATGTCGGGCAGGCCTTGATCGCCATGCTCGACGGGTGCCAGCATCGCGGCCCTGACTCTACGGGGTTTGCGCTTTATCACGTTGCCGAACCGGGCGGACTTCGGCTGCGGTTCATGGTTGGTGACAATGGAAATTCTGAGGCGTCGATTTCCAAAATCAAAGACAAGTTGGCAGAGTTTCAAGCTGAAATTCTTGAAGAAGAGCGGGTCGGCTCGACTTATTTTGTGAAAATCCGCTTTACCGGCGATATCCAGAAACTGGCTTATGCCATGGAACACGCGGCCACACTGGTATCGATCGGCGAAAGCCTCGATATCATCAAGGATCTGGGTGGGGCGCATGATGTGGACGACATCTATGCAGTCAGGGATTTTGTCGGCAGCCACGGCATTGGCCATGTGCGGCTGGCAACGGAATCTGATGTTGCACCGGAAGCGTCGCATCCGTTTTGGGCAACTGGGTTTGCCGATGTGGCGATTGTTCATAACGGCCAAATCACCAATTATTGGAAGATGCGGCGGCGGCTGGAAAAGCGCGGGTTTGAATTCAACACCGACAATGACAGCGAACTGATCGCGGTTTATCTGGCTGATAAAATGTCTCAGGACATTGAACTGAAAGAGGCTCTGCGCACCTCGATTGATGATCTGGACGGCACTTTTTCGTTTTTGGTCTCGACCAAAGATGAAATAGGCTATGCCAAGGACCGTCTGGCGGCAAAGCCGATGGTCAAGTTTGAAGACGACGATCTGATCGCCATTGCCTCGGAAGAGGTTTCCTTAAACAGGCTATTTCCTGGTCATGCCTTGAATACTTCCGAGCCACATCCAGGGACGTTCGATACATGGCAACGATCGATTTAGCTGATATTCCGGTTCGCGAAGCCAACAATTTAATTCGCGCCGCCGGTGCTTCTGGTGAAAATGTTGAAATTCTGAACCCTGACGCCAAACATCATATTGGTGTTGGGCTGGTTCATGATGTCAAAGTGCATATTCGCGGGTCGGCTGGATATTTTTGCGCCGGGCTGACAGACACAGCGCGATTTGAAATCGACAATAATGTGGGCTGGGGCCTTGCCGACAATATGCTTGGCGGGTCGGTTGTGGTGCGCGGCAATGCCAGTGCCATTGCCGGTGTCGCCAATCGCGGGGCCGAAATTATCGTCCACGGCAATGTCGGGTCACGCGCCGGGCAGGTGATGAAATCCGGCACGCTGGTTTGTGCGGGCAATGCCAGCTTCATGGCCGGATACATTATGTATGGCGGGCGCATCATCATCCTTGGTGAATCCGGTGAGCAGGTCGGCCAGGACATGACC
>JAESRU010000057.1 GCA_016764455.1 Hyphomicrobiales bacterium
CAATCCGGGCAAATTGCTTCAAAATGGTRMYKMYKKRGRKAWTCNGAAMKYNNGWYYWCACCCTTACCAAGGGTGCGCTCTACCACTGAGCYACGGCGGCGTCGGGGCAAGCAGAATATCTTGCCGCACGGCGCGCAAACTGCCATATGCTCATTGCGGGCGCAAGCGGAATGGCAAACCTTTTGGCGATAGGTGAAAAAATTGACAAATCAGTCGAAATCCGGGCATCCGCAGAAAAAACCTACGCGCGCCGAACGACAGTCAGCCGCACTCCGCGAAAACCTGAAGCGCCGCAAGGACAAGACCCGTGGCCGGGCAAGTGCTGAGCAGGAAAAGCCCTCAAAGCCAGCGGACGGCATTTAACTAATTCAGGCCATAATTCTGCCCCGCCCTTGCATATAAGGCAGTGCTGGATAGGTTCACGTCTCTTGACAGAGATAATTTCAAAATAAGCAGGACAGGCTGATGGACAGCATACGAATTATAGGCGGAAAACGCCTCACCGGCACGATCCCCATAAGTGGCGCGAAAAACGCGACCTTGCCGCTGATGATTGCCAGCCTTTTGACAGAGGAGACCCTGACGCTTGAAAACGTCCCGGCACTGGCTGATGTGAAATTGCTCAGTGATATTCTTGGCAATCACGGCGTTGATATTACCGTCAACGGCAAACGGTCCGGCGAAGACGGGCGCTACGGCAAGCGGTTTGGGCTTTGCGCCARAGAGATTGTCGATACCACCGCGCCGTATGAACTTGTGTCCCGCATGCGGGCAAGTTTCTGGGTGTTGGGGCCATTGATCGCGCGGATGGGAGAAGCCCGCGTCTCCATGCCGGGCGGGTGCGCCATTGGGACGAGGCCCGTTGATATGCATCTCAAGGGGCTTGAAGCGTTGGGGGCGCAAATCTCCACTGACGCCGGGTATGTGATCGCGAACGCGCCAAAAGGTCTTACCGGCGCGCGCATTTTGTWCCCCGGCATTTCCGTTGGTGCTACCCACAATGTATTGATGGCAGCTGTATTGGCCAAAGGCGAAACAATACTTGAAAACGCCGCGATGGAACCGGAAGTCGGTGATCTTGCCACATGCCTGAACGCCATGGGCGCGCGTATTTCAGGGATCGGCACGCATACACTCAAAATCGAAGGCGTGAAAGAACTCCACGGCGCCACGCATTCTGTGCTGCCCGACAGAATTGAAACCGGTACCTATGCCATGGCAGTCGCAGCGACCGGTGGAGATGTAGAGCTTGTTGGCACCCGCGCTGATTTGTTGCAGTCAGCGATAGACGTGATGGGCGAAGCCGGACTTGAAATTACCCCGACCAACAATGGTATCCGGGTTGCGCGTAATGGTACCGGGATCAAACCTGTGAATGTGGAAACGCAACCTTTTCCCGGATTTCCAACTGATCTCCAGGCGCAATTTATGGCCCTGATGTGCCGTGCTGATGGTGTGTCCACGATCCGCGAAACAATTTTTGAAAACCGCTTCATGCATGTTCAGGAATTGGTGCGGCTTGGTGCTGACATTTCGCTCGACGGCGACACTGCAACCATTCGCGGCGTTGGAAYATTGACCGGTGCACCGGTCATGGCGACCGATCTGCGCGCTTCGGTTTCTCTCGTTATCGCYGGTCTGRTGGCGGAAGGCGAAACCATCGTCAACCGGGTCTATCATCTGGATCGCGGGTTYGAGCGGATTGAAGAAAAACTCGGGCGCTGCGGTGCGGTGATCGAGCGACTTTCAAGCTGATAGTTCAATGRCCAACGGGTCATTGCGTCTTGTCCRAACGGTCTGTATCACTGCGACCATATGCTCAATTTTTTGCTGGCAAATAAATCATGACTGAAGAACTGTCTTTGCGCTTGATCGCACTTGAACCAGAAGACCTTGAGGTTATTTCGGCACACGCGCAGGATTCAATTTTGCGCCCAACCGATATGGCCTGGCTGCCAAAAGCTGGTCGTTTCACCATGATCATCAACCGTTTCAATTGGTCCGGGGCCAACAAGGCCAAAGCCCGGTCTGGGCGCAAGCCTTATGAACGTCGCCGGGCAGCACTGAATTTCGACCGGGTCACGAATGTCCAGCGCATGAATATCCGCCAGGGCGAAGACGATGTACTGGAAWTGCTCGCCGTCAGGTTTGAAGCGGGTGATCAGGCTGACGGCCCGGAGGGAACAATAACGCTTGTCTTTGCAGGCGGCGGGATGATCCGTCTTGACGTTGAATGTGTTGAAGCCCAGATCGAAGATATGGGTGCGGCATGGGCAACCAAAATGCGTCCGGATCACGATTTTGACGACGAAGGGTGAGCGGAGGCATTTCCCATGGTCATGAAGCTTGATTGCGATGCCCCGGATTTCGAGGCTGAATTTGCCGCGTTTTTCGACAGGAAACGCGGTGCTGCTGCAGACGTGGACAAAGCCGTCGCTGAAATAATTGCCGACGTGCGGGCGCGTGGCGATCAGGCGATTTGTGATCTGACGGCAAAATTCGACCGTCTTGAACTTGAGCCTGGCCAGTTCCGCATTACCCAAGCCGAGATGGACGACGCCGCCCAGCAGGTTGATGAGGCAACTATGGCGGCGCTCCGTCTCGCCCATGAGCGGATCACCAGCTATCACCAAAAACAGCGGCCCGAAAATCTCAGTTACATAGATGATGCTGGCATAGAGCTGGGCTATCGCTGGACCGCAATCCATTCTGCTGGAATTTACGTACCGGGCGGGACAGCAGCCTATCCAAGTTCGGTTCTAATGAATGCCGTGCCGGCGAAAGTCGCGGGCGTCGTGCGGCTCGTCATGATGGTACCGGCACCTGGTGGACACCTCAACCCACTCGTTCTGGCGGCGGCTCGCTTGGCGGGCGTGAGCGAAATTTACCGGATCGGTGGTGCCCAGGCGATCGCGGCAYTGGCTTTTGGCACCAAGACAATTCCGTCAGTGGACATGATTGCCGGACCGGGTAACGCCTATGTGGCGGCTGCAAAGCGTCAGGTTTTTGGTCAGGTTGGTATCGACATGATGGCCGGGCCGTCTGAAGTGCTGATTGTAGCCGACGAAGATAATGACCCCGAATGGATTGCTGCCGACTTGTTGGCCCAGGCCGAGCATGATGCCGTTGCTCAATCTATCCTGATCACCAATAGTCAGGAATTGGCTGATGCAGTGCCGGGCGCAGTCGAGCGCCAATTGCAGAATTTACCACGCAAGGAAATCGCCGCTGCGAGCTGGCGCGATTATGGCGCGATCCTGACCATTGCAAATCTTGAAGACGCAATTCCCCTGATCGACAGGATAGCACCTGAGCATCTGGAAATAGCAACAGCGGACCCTGACGCTCTGGCGGCGCAGATCAGAAATGMCGGTGCCATTTTTCTCGGTGCCTATGCGCCGGAAGCCATTGGCGATTATGTTGCGGGAAGTAACCATGTGCTCCCAACCGGCGGCGCGGCGCGGTTTGCATCTGGACTTGGTGTGCTTGATTTCATGAAACGTACCTCGCTGTTGAAATGCAGCGCCAGCGGTCTTGCCGCAATCGGACCAGCGGCCATCGCCCTTGCTGAAGCAGAAGGCTTGAACGCCCATGCCCGCTCGGTCCGGCTCCGGTTGGAAAAAAACTGAACCCGGATGGGCGGAACCAGATGGCCGAAAACAGGCTTGTAGACATTTCTCTCGACACCCGCTCCATCGGCCGGGCAACACCGGATATCGAGCATGAGCGTGATGTCGCAATTTATGACCTCCTGGAAGAAAACCAATTTGCCCCGGTAGGGTCCGAAAATGGACCCTTTAAATTGGTTTTGTCGATCGCAGAAAAGCGCCTCGTGTTTGATATTTTGGACATCGAGGACGGCCCGGCTGGAACTTTCATCCTGTCGCTCAGCCCGTTGCGCCGGGTCATCAAGGATTATTTTCTGATCTGCGAGAGCTATTTCTCGGCGATCAAAACCTCCGCACCAAGCCAGATCGAAGCCATCGATATGGGCCGCAGGGGATTGCACGACGAAGGCACCCAGATTTTGCTTGAGCGCCTTGACGGCAAGGTTGATACAAATTTCGAAACCGCCCGCCGGCTTTTTACCTTGATTTGCGTATTGCACTGGCGGGGATGAACGGCATGGACCCCCTAGGCCGCAAACCAGATATGTCCGGACCACCGGGCGCGATCCTGTTTGCTTGCAGCATGAACGCGGTTCGCTCTCCGATCGCTGCGGCCATCATGCAGCATCTGTTTCCAGGGCGCGCCTATGTAGAATCAGCAGGTGTCAGATCCGGTAACGTGGACGGGTTCGCCATCAGCATTATGGATGAGATCGGGCTTGATATTTCCGCCCATAACCCGATATCTCTTGATGAATTGGCAGATACTTCATTTGATGTGGTTGTAACCCTGTCGCCAGAGGCGCATCACATGGCACTGGAACTGACCCGGACCATGGCGGTGGATGTGGAATATTGGCCCACAATGGACCCGACAATCACAAGTGGAAACCGCGAAACCATGCTGGACGCCTATCGAACCGTCCGTGATCAATTGATGCAAAGAATTAAGGCGCGGTTCGGCTGGCAGGGTGGCCCGAACGTATAAAAAACGTGTGAAACAGGTGCTGCAAAAAACACAATTTGCCAACACCGGTTAACCGGTTCACAAAGCGCATCGAATTGGATAGGTTGCCGCATTCCCAAATGTGGATTTAAGGGCGTATGCCCGAAGGGCAGATGCCCACAGAGCAAGTGCCCACAGAGCAGATGCTCGCAATGCAAGAAGGATATACATGGCCAAGGAAGAGTTACTGGAATTTCCAGGCACGATCACGGAATTGCTGCCGAATGCAACATTTCGCGTCAAACTGGAAAATGACCACGAAATTATCGCCCATACCGCAGGCCGGATGCGCAAGAACCGCATCAGGGTACTGGCTGGTGACAAGGTGTTGGTTGAAATGACACCTTACGATCTAAGCAAGGGCCGTATCACTTATCGGTTCAGATAATTTGCAAAATTTGCCCGCGCGGCATCTTTCGGGAACAACATCATGAAGACCCGGCATTCCGAACTGGTTCTTGCGAGCGGATCACCGCGCCGTCTTGCCCTGCTGGAGCAGGTAGGGCTGGTGCCGGATCAACTGCGCCCAGCCGAAATTGACGAAACTCCAAAGAAAAGCGAATTGCCCCGTGCGCTCGCAACCCGTTTGGCGCGTGCCAAGGCAGAAACCGTTTTTGCTGCAATCAAGCGCGACGGGAAAATCGAATCCGCTTACATTCTTGCCGCCGATACGGTCGTGAGCGTGGGCCGTCGGATTCTGGGCAAAGCCGAATTGCTCGACGAAGCGGCCTCCAGCCTTGCGTTATTGTCCGGGCGCTCGCACCGGGTCTATACAGCTGTGGTGCTGGTGACGCCCGAAGGAAAATACCGAACCCGGGTCGTTGAAACCCGTGTGCGCTTCAAGCGCCTTAGCCGTGACGAGCTTGATGCCTATCTGGCTAGCGGCGAATGGCGCGGCAAAGCTGGTGGCTACGCCATCCAGGGTATTGCCGGGAGCTTTGTCATGAAGTTGATAGGGTCTTACACCAACGTGGTCGGGTTGCCGCTATACGAAACACTTCGCCTGCTGGAAGGTGAGAAATTTCCGATCACCTTCAATTGGCTGAAAGGTTGAGCGTGGCGGATAAAGCAGGATCAAAACTGCCTGCTGGCACCAGAGCCAAGCCCAAAGCAACGGGCCATTGTCCACAATGCGACAAAGAAACTAAGCATCAATACAGACCGTTCTGCTCAAAACGCTGCGCTGATCTGGATCTGTATAATTGGCTCCAGGGCAATTATACCATTCCCACCGAAGAGGAAGATTCGCAGGTTCCCGAAGACGCAATGCGGCACTGAAAAATGTTGTTGCAATCCGGAGTGATAGGCGCTTGCCACCACCCGTTTGATTTCCTATAACGCCTTGCCCTGCTTCGCGCAGGGTGGCCGACAAGTCTCACGCAATGCGACACTTGCAGCCATGCCCAGGTAGCTCAGTTGGTAGAGCAGCGGACTGAAAATCCGCGTGTCGGTGGTTCGAATCCGCCCCTGGGCACCACTTTCCATAGGCACCATTTCCCTGAATAGTAAATGTAGCTGTTGTAGCGCGGCGCGATCTTTTGGACAGATCGGTGCTGCCTTCTGGACACCAAAACTGTTTAAAGACCTCGTGCAACCACGATCCATCAGCAAATTTTTGGTGCTGCTTCCAAGTCAGACCCTACTGTTAGGGTACGTCTTCGTCAGAAGATGACTGTAGCGCGCCACATAAATCTGAGTTTTTGACAGCTAAAACTGTAGCAAATTTCGGGTAAGGGATGCTTTGAAAAGCCTAGCTTGGCGGCAATACTGTGATTGATAGCTTTCCTGAGAAATACCAAAACAGGCCAACACTCAGTATCGCCAATACGCCGCCGAAAACCCACATTGCACCTTTAACGAAGCTGACTTTCTGGCGTAGATCGTCAATTTTGTTGCCGTGACTGTCCACGCTCTTGATTAGTGAATCAACTTTGGACGAAAGGTTGCCAATGCTCACCATGACAAAGCGAATATCCGAGGTAACATGAAGATCACGGGGTGGTGTCTGTGCAACTTCTGGATGTAACCTGCTATGGCTGCTTGCTGTTGTACTCCACCGTTGAATTTGCAGCGCAAGACCAGGATGTAAATCAGCGGGCAGAGCGGTTCTTCACGATGGTTCGCAGTGGTTTCCACGCAGCCCTGAGCGCTGCAAAACAGAAAGGCACCGTTCCTCCTGATTTTGACGTGCCCGCTATGGCCGAAACTTTGTTCGGTGCGGCGATCGGATTAAATATTGTGATCCGGTCTGCTGCAGCCAATTCGGCAGGTTTGAACATGGCCCTATCGATTGGCAAAATGGTGCGCGGCTGGGCGAAACCTTGATCGCCGCAGACCACGCTTCGCTTTAAAAAAACAGCCAGTAATTTAGTCGCCAATTTCAGGTTTTGAAATGAAACACTGCGGCCGTCTGCAGGCCTATAAGCGAAGCCAGAATATAATAGCCCAGTTGCGGGTTTGCCGCATCGGCAAGTCCAATCAGCAGGGGCCCGAGAAAATATCCCAACCCCCACGATAGATAATAGCTGCCGGATATAGCGCCCTTTAATTGTGGGGGAACACACTCATTCAAATGCGCCATTGAGGATACGCAATATATCCCCATCCCGAAGCTAGCCAGGGTGAGTGGTAGATAGATTGAGGGCAGTTGAAACTGATCAAACAGCCCGATGCCAATGGCTGTMATAATGAGGCCCGCAATCATGTATGGGTGCCGACCATGGCGATCAGACAACGGTCCCACGATCAATTGTGAAACGCTGATGGCAAGATAGAACAGGATGAAAAATACACCGGTCTCGAAGCTGCCAAAGCCATTATACAATAATAGCGACCCAGGCAGAACGCTGACAAAAATGCCATAGCCGGCACCATAGAGGCATATCCCGGAAAGCGTAATTACCGGATCGCGGGCCATCAATAATTTGAGCAGGTTGCGCAAGCCTGATGCCTGATGACGGGTTTGAATTTTTGTTGGCAAGGTGTGAGGCAAAAATACCAAAAGCATGATCCCGCCGGTGGCGCACAATACAAAAAATATCATGAAGGGCGTGTTGCTTTGACCTGTTGTGAAAAAAATCAATCCGAGCAGCGGGCCAAGGGTCAGT
Source organism: Hyphomicrobiales bacterium (assembly GCA_016764455.1). Classification (GTDB taxonomy): domain Bacteria; phylum Pseudomonadota; class Alphaproteobacteria; order Rhizobiales; family NORP267; genus NORP267. The sequence continues at coordinate 7,722 of JAESRU010000057.1, forward strand.
CCAGCATGAATTGCTGCATTGTAAATCCCGATCACTTTGCCTTTCGCGTGTGGGTAGGCAAGAGATAGTAGCGCTGGGCCCAGAGCCCATATCGGTGCTTCACCGGCCCCTTGAATGAAGCGGCCAAGGAAAATGGTGTTTGGTGTGGAGCCGAAGAAGAAAACAATCCCCGACAGRCTACAAAGCAGATAGCCAAATACTAGAAACCGTTTGGCCCCAAACCGGTCGGCAAGWTTGCCGATGGGCAACTGAACCAACAGATATGAGATTGCAAAAAATGATGCGACGTAACCAACGTCGATTAGCGATCCCGACAAGGCAAGGATACGATTGGGCAGCAGGGCGACAATCATGCCGACCCCGATCATCAATAATGATGCCGCCAGGCTGACAACGAAAAGAAGTTTGAATTCCCTCATGGAATTATTCCTCATTCATGTGGGGGCACCAGCCCAACCGCTAGCCAATGAGCGAATGCAGTTGATAAGGCGCACCACAACAATGCGGAACCAGATTTTTCAGGTTCGCGATTGCGAATTGAAATTGAAGAAACATCGAAGGGCGCCTGAACAAGTCTGATTGCCAGCCACAAGGAACCAATTCGACCCGTCAACGAGACAAAGCTCGTTTTGGTTTAGTCCCTGGAAATGCTCCTCAACAGAAGAATGTGTCCGTGGCAAAAACGCCAAAGCCTCATTAGTCCTGCTGCGGGGGCGGGGGAGATGTGCGATAAAGACGTGTCATTTTATAAAGCATCATTCTTACATTTCGCTGCAGATGGTCATCTGTTCAAAACGGAAGTGGTTCCAGATTACCTACATGCCACAGGTGTGCAAGCAGCTTGGTCCGCTGGCTTTGTTCAAGGCAGAAATCGSAATATAGGTGAACAATAGGAACGAGCCAAAAATGCACAAAAATGCGCAAGAATATAGTTTGTGATTATCACAAACGGCATCTTCAGATTTTTGTTTAGTGACTAGATATATTGCATTTGGGCCGCCTTGGAATGTCTTGTTCAATTTTGACGAATAATACCCAAATAACAGCAATATATTGGTACTTAATTCCTCGTTTAAGCTTCCCACGAAGAYWKTTTCAACCCATCAAACAGGGAAAATACTGTATTCACTCTGGTTGTCCTCAATATTCACATTTCGTAAAGTTTTTGGCTACAAAAGGTAAGGGCGTATTAACTCTATTTACGCAATTATATTTATGCGGGTTTCTCAAGTCTTCAAGTAAATAATTCGCGGTTTTCTTACAGGTAACCAGGAGGATATATCTGTGTCTTTTTCCCTAGCCAAAGCAAATTTGACCCAAAAAATAGCCATGTTTGTTGGCAGTTTAGTAATTGGATTATCCTTGGTGCTCGGTACTACCAATTTTTTCCAGGCATCAAGTCTCAATACGACATTGATCGAAGATAAGTTCCACGCCATTGTGCAAGCTCGCGGGGAAGCCCTGTCGGCGTATCTTGCCTCAATCGAGCAGGATTTGTTGTCAATGGCAGCAAATGTGGCAACCCGCGATGCACTTTCGGGGTTTACCCGTTCTTTTGAACAAATGGGACCGAGCGCGGCAACCGACCTGCAGCAATTGTATATTGCAGACAATCCCAACCCGACCGGTGAGAAGGAAAATCTGGATGCAGCAGAAGATGGCTCATTTTATTCCAGAATTCACGCCCAGTACCATCCATCATTTCGCACCTTCCTGAGGGCGCGTGGTTATTACGATATATTTTTGTTGGATATGGAAGGCAACCTTGTCTACACGGTGTTCAAAGAGCTTGATTACGCGACCAATATGAATACCGGTGAATGGAAAGACACTGATCTCGGCAAGGCTTTCCGGGCCTCGCTTGAATCGGGAACGGCCAATAATATTTCATTTTTTGATTTCGTACCCTATGCACCAAGTGCAGGTGCCCCTGCGAGTTTCATTTCAACTCCGATAATGAATACCGATGGAAACATGATGGGGGTCCTGGTTTTCCAGATGCCGATTGATCGGCTGAATGGTGTTATGGCCTCTACTGCCGGCCTCGGCGAGACCGGAGAAAGTTACATCGTCGGCGGTGATTTTCTGATGCGCTCCAATTCCAGGTTTTCAGAAGAATCTACCATTCTGGAGCAATTGGTTGAAACGACAGCGGTAAAAGCAGCGCTTCAGGGCGAGAGCGGCATTGTAACTGATACCGGCTACAATGGTGCCTTGATGATGAGTGCGTATATGCCGGTGGAGTTTGGGGGCGTGAGGTATGCCTTGGTGACCGAAGAAACAATGTCGGAAATCGATGCGCCGCTCAATTCCATGCGCAATATTTTGATCCTCAGCGTATTCCTGCTCACCCTTGTTGGTGTGGGTGCCGGGATCCTTTATGCGAGAATTTTGGTCAAACCCATTAAGGCCATGACGAGCACCATGAAAGTACTGGCCGCTGGTAACAATGATATTGAAATTCCAGCTCAGAACCGGTCAGATGAGATTGGCGATATGTCTTGTGCGGTTAAAATTTTCCAGGAAAATGCCATCCGCAATGAGAAGTTGGAGCTGGAGCAAGAATCCTTGCAACAAAAGGCCGAAGAAGAAAAGCGCGAGTCCATGGCCAAGATGGCCGATGAATTTGAAGCTAGCATCGGCGGCATTATCGATACTGTTTCATCCGCATCGACTGAATTGCAGGCAACCGCGCAGTCCATGTCGGGGATTTCAGACGAAACCAGTTCACAGGCAAACGCTGTAGCTGCAGCTTCGGAAGAAGCCTCCGTAAACGTCATGACTGTTGCTGCCGCCACGGAAGAAATGTCCCAATCAGTTAGTGAAATAAACCGGCAAGTGACTTCGGCATCGTCTTCTGCAAAACGTGCAGTGGAAGAAGTTGAAAAAACTGGCGGTGAAATGGAAATATTGGCGGGGACAGCAGACAAGATTGGTGAGGTCGTCGCCATGATCTCCGATATCGCTGATCAAACCAACCTTTTGGCACTGAATGCAACCATCGAAGCTGCCCGCGCGGGAGAAGCTGGCAAGGGGTTTGCGGTTGTTGCAAGTGAAGTTAAGGGTTTGGCCAGCCAGACCGCACAGGCGACAGATGAAATTACCCGCCATATCGAAAATATCCAGAGCGCGACCAAGCAGGCTGTTGTTTCAATGAACGGCATCGGCGAGGTTATTCGTGAAGTTGAACAAACATCCGCTTCGATCGCGACAGCGATGGTTGAGCAGGGGGCAGCGACCCAGGAAATTGCCCGCAATGTTCAGGAAGCGGCTACTGGTACCCAGGAAGTCACTACAAACATCACCGGAGTATCCCAGTCTTCCCAGGAAGTCGGGGCAGCTTCAAACCAGGTCATGAGTGCAGCCAGCGAGCTGTCTGAGCAATCAACAAACCTGAAAACCGAAGTAGATCATTTCCTGAATAGTTTGCGGGGTAACAGCTCAGTCCCGGATGACAAGGGTGAAGCGGCAACTGAAGCTGCATAACGACAATAAACTCTCAAGGTTTTTGAGGAATATTTAAAAAGGGCGAAGGTCTCATTTGGAGCTTCGCCCTTTTTTTGTGAGCCCTGCCGGATATGGGTGCCGCCGTTTTTCCCCGTTTTCCTCCGTTCACGGAGYTGTTCACGAGGTTCGTGATCTTGTGTGATTTGGGATTGGCGGAAAGCTGTGGGTTTGCATGATCGAGATCACAATTTAGCTCTCTAATTGCCGTTTCAAGTCGCGCACTATCACAGGTTTTTCACACCC
>JAESRU010000058.1 GCA_016764455.1 Hyphomicrobiales bacterium
GCCGACGCCCCCCTCCCCGCGCCGTTCTGGCGAAATGAAGGTCGATACCAATGGGTACGACGACGAATTTATCGCTGACATGAAAAAACTGGCTGCAAAACGTATGCGCGGCCAGGATGCCCCGGCCCGCCTTCTSGAAGCCGTCGGMTATGCCATAACGCTACCTCTGGCAGAAGGTTTAGTCGAAGAGGCACGCATCGCAAATGCTGCAATTGCCAGCATTGAATCAAAATCCCTGCGCCATATCTTTTTTGCCGAACGCGATGTCACCAAAATTCCAGGCATTGATCGTTCAACAGAATTGCTCGATATCAAAACCATCGGCATCCTCGGCTCCGGCACCATGGGCACCGGCATAGGAATGTCCTTTGCCAATGCCGGCTTCGACGTCAAAATTGTTGACCCGTCGAAAGAAGCGCTCGACCGTGGTCTTGGTCAGGTTGAAAAAACCTACGCATCGTCCGTGGCRCGTGGCCGCATGAATGAAGCAAAAAAGGAAGAAACCCTGGCACGGATTTCCGGCAGCACAGATTATGACACTCTCAAGGATGCCGATCTGGTCATTGAAGCGGTTTTTGAAGATATGAACCTCAAAAAAGACGTCTTCAAAAAACTCGATGAAATTTGCAAGCCCGGCGCGATATTGGCGACCAATACATCAACCCTGGATATCGATGAAATCGCCGCCGCGACCACGCGTCCGGAAAGTGTGATCGGGTTGCATTTTTTCAGCCCCGCCAACATTATGAAGCTGCTGGAAATTATACGCGCAGAAAAAACCTCCAAACAGGTTTTGGCAACTTCCGTCAATCTGGCCAAAAAAATCCGCAAGACGGCGGTGACAGTCGGCATTGGCGACACCTTTGGCTTTGTCGGCAACCGCATGATGGTCATGGGCTATATCCGCGAAGCCGATCAGATGCTGCTGGAAGGCGCGACCGTGCAGCAGATCGACAAAGCCATTTATGATTTCGGGTTCGCTATGGGACCATGGGCGATGAACGATCTGGGCGGCGTCGATATCATGTGCAAAGTGCTGGATTCGACCGGCGCCGCAGCAGCCAATCCCGAACCGTTTTATGCGGTCACCCGGGCGCTTGGGGCCGCGGGTCATTTGGGACAGAAAACCGGGCGAGGGTTTTACCGCTATGAAGGCGGCAACCGCACTCCGATTTATGATCCTGAAATTGAAAAGCTGATTTCAAGCGAAGCCGCCCGTCTGAATATCAGCCAGGGGTCTGTCAGCGATGAAGAAATTCAGATGCGGTGCGTCTATGCCTTAATCAACGAAGCTGCCAAAATTCTAGACGAAGGCCTCGTATATCGGGCCGGCGACATTGATGCCATCTGGGTACATGGTTACGGGTTCCCAAGGGTTCGTGGCGGACCAATGTTCTACGCCGATCAAGTCGGGCTAAAAACCGTCTACGATACGATTTGCGGCTACAAAGAGCAGTTTGGCGACTATTGGACCATAGCGCCGCTGCTTGAAAAATACGCCAAAGAAGGCAAAAGTTTTTCTGATTGGAARCGCGSYGAATAGGCAGGATATATCCTGTCAATGTGACAAARTCGCTTACTGAGGTAAGATGTTGKATCGGGTGGGTGCAATCGAATATCCGGGGCTGATTCTTATTTTMCCTCTTCGGTCTGCAAACACACAAMYTWGYGAWTAGNGAACACYCATARRGARCATTAATCTGTTCAAWTCTTATGGGGYAACAAAAATACGGAGGAATYAATCRTGGAAAATCTAAGAGATCCAGCCAAGCTGGTAGGACGGGTCATGCTCGCCCTTATTTTCGTAATTATGGGGTATGGCAAAATAAACGGCTATGACGGAACCGCAGGATATATGGAATCCAAAGGGATTCCCGGCATGCTGCTACCACTCGTCATTTTACTTGAACTTGGCGGTGGCGTTTTAATCGTGCTCGGGTTCTTTTCCCGCTACACAGCGCTCGCGATTGCCGTCTTTACGGTATTGACCGCTCTGATCTTTCACTTTGATTTTGGTGACAGAGGCCAGACAATTCATTTCTGGAAAAACATCGCGATTGCCGGTGGGATGCTGATGCTGTTTGCWAATGGTCCCGGCAAAATGGCCATCAACGACAAATAGTCAGTTTTACAATGTGACGGGGCCGGGTGAAAATCGCCCGGCCCTTTTTTTGTCGGCAATCAACTACCTTTGAATATAGGCGCACGTTTTTCGCGGAACGCTTCTACCCCTTCGCGAAAATCATCAGACCCGCGAAGMCGGCCATAGGCTTCGCCCTCAACCTTGATGGCCACATCAAGCGGGGCATTTTGCGCGGTGTTCAATACTGATTTCAACGTCCGCTGCGCCAACGGCGAGATTTGCACCAGTTCCGCTACCAAATCATCYGTTGCTTTTTTCAACTGGTCATCAGCAACACATTCTATGGCRATGCCCCAATCATAAGCCTGYTGRCCGGASACACGGCGACCTCGCATGYACATATCTTTGGTGCGRGCGACGCCGATAATGCGGTCAAGCCGAGCAGACCCGCCAGACCCAGGGATCATGCCGATTTTCTGTTCTGGCAACGCCAGCCGTGTCGATTCTGTAACGATTCGAAAATCGCACGCCAGTGGTAATTCCAGCCCGACGCCGAAGGCATACCCGTTGATCGCTGCGATGACAGGCTTTGAACAACGCTCTGGTGCYGCCACATGCCACGCCAGATGYGATACAGCTTCAGGCGTTGCCTCCAGAAAACCGCCAATATCGCCGCCGCTGGAAAAATGCTTTCCCTCAGCCCGCAACACRATGACGCGCACCGCATCGTTGCGATCCAATTCCTCAAATACGCCGCGCATTTGTTCGCGCTGGACCATCTTGATAATATTGTAGGGCGGCCTGTTCAGGATGATGTCTGCACGACAAGCTACTTCATCGATCTCGACGGAAAACCCGTCATAGTTAGTATCTGCGCTCATTCTCTGGTTCCTTGTTCTTTGAATTTTCTCTAAATCTCAATCTCATAGTCACCGGTTTTCAGCATCCGTCTCAAAAGCTTGCCCACCGGTGATTTCGGCAATTGCGTCACAAACACATAGGCCCTGGGGCGCTTGTAATTGGCGAGGTTCGAGGCTTTGCAATGGGCGTCGAGTGCATCCTTTTCAACCGGCGCGGAACGCTCAATAAAGGCCGTAACGATCTGGCCCCATTTTTCATCCGGCAACCCGACAATGGCCACATCGTTGACGCAAGGGTGCAGCGATAAAACAGATTCGATATCACCCGGCGATACATTTTCGCCCCCTGTAATGATCATGTCATCAACCCGCCCGGTCACGAATAGATCACCGTCCTCGTCCTGATATCCGGTATCTCCTGTAAAATACCAACCGGACCGCAATCCCTTGGCGTCTGCGTCCGGACGACGCCAATAGCCTTCAAACGCTTCTTCATTGTTGAGGTTAGCGATGATCTGGCCTTCTTCACCAACGCTCGCCAATTCATCTGGTTCTTTGGCGTCCAGCCGGACCACACGGATTTGCTGGTTGATGCCGGATTTGCCCGCCGACCCCGGCTTGCCAACAGCATCCGGGCAGATCGTGAAGGTATAAATTTCAGATGAGCCGTAATGATTAACGAACAGATCAGGCTTGAAGGCATCGTTGACTTGCGCCAGCAACCCGTCGGTCATGGCCGCACCGGCAAAGCCAATTTTTCGCACGGTCTTGACCCGCTCTGCACTGAATTTTGGATCGGACAACAAGGCGTGAAACAATGTCGGCACCAGATACAGGTTGGTAACCGCGTAATCTTCGATCAGCCCAAGCGCCACCTCGGACGAGAATTCCGGCAAGCACACAAAGGTGCCGTTGATCAACGACATGGCAACCAGCGAGCGCACGCCCATTGTGTGATAAAGCGGCATCACCCCAAGCGCCCGTTCGCCGTAGCAATATAGGTTCTGGGCAATATGGGCGATTGATGCTGTTCGCTCCGCACTATGTTTGCGCGGCACACCCTTCGGGTTTCCTGTCGTGCCAGATGTGTAAAACATAAGCGAAATATCTTCACCCTTGCACGCTGAAACCATGGCCGCTGGGTCGCTCTGGATAAGCGTCTCGAACGAAGTCGTGCCGCCTTGCGCACCGCCAATCGCGATACGTGGAATATCCGTTGCCTGTTTTGATCCAGCAACCGCTTCCGCCGTCACCGGTTCAAAGACCAGGGCCCGCCCTTCAGAATTTTCCAGATAGAAATCAATCTCGCCGGCTTTTGCACGCCAATTGACCGGCGTGACGATGATACCAGATATCTGACAGGCCCAATGAAGCGTCGCCATTTCCCACCGATTGCGCAGGGCAACGACCAGATGGTCACCATGTTCAAGGCCGATATCGCGCAATCCCTGCACCAGCCGCAATATCTTGTCCTGCCATTCAGCGTATGAAAGCCGAACATCGCCATCGACAATCGCCAATGCCTCTGGTTGACGTTCGACACTGGCAAAAAAACTCGCGCCCAAATCCTTCATGCGGTTTCCCCTTTTTCGCGTGCGATATTTTCCAGCACCAAGCTTTGCACCGCTTTCACGATCCCTACATACCCCGTGCACCGGCATAGATGGCCGGACAAAATATCTGTGATTTCGTCATCTGAGGGGGTTGGATTTTCGTCGAGCAGGTTGGTCATGGACATCAAAATTCCTGAAGTACAAAAGCCACATTGCAAGGCATGGTGACTGCGAAATGCCAGTTGCAGGCGATTGAGCGTGCCTTTGTTTGCCAGCCCCTCAACCGTTTGCACATCGCGGCCCTCTGCCTGCACCGCCAGCATCAGGCACGAGCGCACAGGTCGTCCGTCAATCTGGATCGTACACGCGCCACAAACCCCGTGTTCACAGCCAACATGGGTACCAGTCAGGCCCAATTCATGGCGAATAAAATCGCTCAACAACATCCGCGACGACGCATAGCCCGTCAGGCGTTCATTGTTCACGGTCAGGGTCACTTTCACCCTGTCGGTAGCGCCATGTTCGATCACGCCATCACCTCCAAAATTACCCGTTTGCCGATTGTTCTGACAAGTTCGCGCCGATACGCAGCGCTGGCATGAATATCGTCATAGCCACCCAATTCGTGGGCCAGATCATTGAGAGCAGTGTCAATTTCAGTCTCAGACAGATGTTTCCAATGTCGTATCTCGGGGCGATCAGCGACACCGCCAATACCAACCCGGATACCGTCAGGCCCATGGGAAGCCGCCACCGCAACAAGCGCGAAATCTCCGTGACGGATAGCAATTTCCTCAAACGCAAATTTGGAATGGTCGGCAGGCACCGGAATTCGGATTGCCTCGATCAATTCGTCTTCCTGTCGCGCCGTTGTCAGGGTGCCGATTTGAAAATCCGCGGCCTTGACCATTCGCCGTTTGCTTCTTGAGCGCAACACCACTTCGCCACCGAGCAACGCCAAACAAAGCGGCATTTCAGAACTCGGGTCTGAATGGGCGATCGACCCACAAATCGTACCCTTGTTACGGGTTTGCGCATGCCCGACCCAGGGCAAAGCTTTGGCGATCAGCGGCGCATATTGTTCAAGATCAGGCCAAGCCAGCAAATCCGCCTGAATAACCGCCGCCCCGATCTCCAGAAAATTATCAACCACGCGGATGAAACGGAGCCCTTCCAGCATGGATATATCGATCAGGACCTTTGGTTCCACGAGGCGCATATTCAGCATTGCCATAAGGGTCTGCCCGCCCGCCAAAATTCGGGAATCATCGCCGTGTTGGCGCAACAGGTCTAAAACCTGATCCACATTATCGGGCCGGCAATAGGTGAAGGGAGCTGGTTTCATCGGCCGATCCCCATCGCGCGTAAAAGGCTTTTCAGCCATCCAAACAAGGAAAATCCGGAGGGCGCAGTCTCAGGCGCGGCGATGCGGATAAAGCGTTCGAAAAAGCGCTTGATGAGGACCTTCATGGCCCCGCCAAGCAACCGCCCGCCAACCGCAGCGATCTTGCCCGTCAGAGAGACGCTATAATCATAATGCAGGATTGTGGCTTCATCATTTGCGCCGGTCGCAGTCAGCCGGATTGTGCCCGACCCAGTTGATGACCCAAGCGGACCATCGGCTGAGCCGCCAAGTCGCAAGAAACCGGGCGGGTCAAGATCGGTCAAATTCACGAGCGCAACAATGTCGCCGCGCACCGGTCCAACCGCCACCGAAACATCAGCGCGGTAGGAATGGTCGCCTTCGACAATTAATTCCCGACAACCGGGGATTGCTTTTTCAAGGTTTTCCGGGTCAAGCAGCAAATCCCAAACGCGCTCAACAGGAAGAGGAATCGTCAATTCGCCATGGCCGGTAATGGCATCTTTATCGGCCACTGGAATTGGCACCACCCTGCCGCCCGTTGGCGGCGTTTCGATAATGCCAATCCAGCCCCGCACTTTGGATTGCTTTAGCGGCAATTCAACATCGTCCCGCCCCAACGCATCTGCAACCGCGTTAGCCAGACATACCGGCGTACTCATGGAATTGCCTTCGCCGACACCCTTGGCACCCAACGGCGTAAACGGCGACGGCGACGACATATGAAGGATGACCGGGGCCGGTGTTTCGGCAACAGTGGGAATAAGATATTCAGCCATGGAGCCCGCTTGAAAGGTGCCGTCAGCCGCGTAGGAAAGCTCTTCGTATAAAGCTGCCCCTAACGCCTGGGTGAAACCGCCATAAACCTGTCCGTCCACCAGAGCCGGGTTCAGCAACCGTCCGGCATCATGCATGGTCACATATTTATCGATCTGCACGCGCCCTGTGTCGCGGTTTATTTCAACGCCGCAATAATCGAAAACAAACCCGTGAGCGCCGGAACTATTGACCCTATCCTCGGGGTCAGGCGCTTCCAGTTCAGGCATTGTCCAGGAAATAGCAGCTCGCAATCCGGGCACATCACCATCCGGCAACAATCCGGGCGACCAATGCGCCTGTCCGGCAAGACGACGGAATTGAATGGCGTTATCAGGATCATCAGCGTCGGAAATTTTCCCGTTCGCAAATGACACTTTGCCGACCGCAATATTCAGCGACGTTTGCGCCATGCGCGCGAGCTTGTCGCGGATTTCAATCGCTGCCAAATGCACAGACCCGGCCACAGAGCCTGCAAACCGGCTCGAATAATTGCCCGCCGATATCGACCAATTATCCTTGGCCGTATCCATGGTCACATCGACCTGAATATCAGCAGGCTTCAGGCCCAGCACATCGGCTACCACTTGGGCTGCGACCGTGCGATGTCCTTGACCTTGCGGGGTTGAATCCATCGTCACTGACACCGATCCCAAGGCATCCACTGAAACGGTTGCCATGGCCGCACCGCCATCTTTTGGTCCGGCTTTTTCGCGCTCTGATGCGGTCAGCGCCGTGCTGATATAGCCCATATTGGAAATGCTAGGTTCGATAATCGCAGTATATCCGATACCATAAAGACCGCCCTCTCCCCGCACTTGATCGCGGCGTTTTTTTAACGCTTCGAGGTCACCTTCTTTACAAGCTTCCAAAACGGCTTTGCGATAATCACCGGAATCATACAAAGCGCCCGATGGCGTCCGGTAGGGCATATCCTTGGTATCGACCAGATTGCGCTTGATCACCTCAAGCGGATCAAGATTTAGCTCCAGCGCGATCTTGTGCATCAACCGCTCGAGAGCGAAATAAACCTGCGGCCCGCCAAACCCACGATTCAATCCGGTGGGGGTTTTGTTGGTCAGCACCACCCGGTTTTCAATCGCKARATTTTGAACCTTGTAGGCACCGGTCATRTTGCCGTGCATCCGGTACAGGGTGGCCGGTTCKGGCGCRCGTAAATATCCGCCGCAATCTTCCAGTTGCCGGTAGCGCAAGCCKATCAATTCGCCATCTTTGGTAACCGCGCCTTCAATCTCGGTGACGCGATTTGTGGCCGAAGTTGCAGCCGTCAGATGTTCCAACCGGTCTTCGACCCATTTGACCGGACGCCCGGCCTTGCGCGCCGCTAAACAGAGCGCGACGATATAGGGAAATATCGCCTGTTTGACGCCAAAACTACCACCTGAATCCGGCGGCGTCCGCAACCGCAATTTGTTGACAGGAATATTGAGCGCCAGSGCCATCACCGGRAGCAAGCTGAACGGCCCCTGGAAATTGGCCARCACATCGTAGCCRTCTTTTGCGATRTCGTAATCCGCATTGACCACAAAACACTCAATCGGCGTGCAAGCATTGCGCGGATAACGAACCTTCATTTTGACAATGCGGTCAGCATCCTTGAACGCCTTGTCTGGATCGCCGTAAGAGAAATGCCGCTCGCTAACGAGATTGCTACCAACAGCTTCGTGCAAAACCGGCGCATCTTTCTGAACCGCAATTTCTGGATCAACCACCGCCTTCAGAGGCGTATAATCAACCTCAATCAGTGCCAGCGCATCTTCAGCCACGTAACGATCTTCCGCGACTACAATCGCCACCGGCTCACCGATATAACGAACCCGGTCTTGCGCCAGGCACCAATGTTCCATCGGCTGTTTGACACCCACAATGAAGGGCCGCGACCAGGCGCGGAGGTCTTCACCAATAACGACCGCATGGACCCCGGTAAGCGCTTCCGCCGCTTTTACATTGATCGAATTTATGTCAGCGTGAGCGTGAGGTGAGCGCAGAAAAGCAGCATGGCCAGTCCGCGCACCGACCGCAATATCGTCGGCAAAGACACCAGCGCCCGCAAGTAGAGCCGCGTCTTCAACACGCTCCATTGCTTGCGACACATAGGCTTTGTCTGCAGTTTCTTTCACCAAATTTCCTCACTATCTTTGTGCGGCTAAACAAACCATCCTGGCATCTCCGAAATGGATATTCAGAACTCTCTGAACCACGTACTGACGCTAGAGCAAGGTAAAGCCAAATCACTTTACCCAACTTCAAACAACAGCCTCGCTTTGAGGGTCAGTCAGCCAATTCCTTCAACAGGAACCGTTTGATCTTGCCTGAACCGGTCCGGGGAATTTCCTCAATTTCATAAATATCCGCCGGAATTTTGTATTTCGACAAACGCGATTTGCAATGACCAAGGATCGCTTCGCGCCCGATCTCAAAACCCTCGCGCACGACAACAAAGGCCGCCGGCACTTCACCCAGATGTTCGTGGGGCATACCGACAATTGCACAATCCAGAACGCTCTCACATTCCTTCACGATTTCTTCGATTTCGGCTGGCGCAATATTCTGCCCACCACGGATAATCAGTTCCTTCAACCTGCCGGTAATTGTCAAAAATCCGTGCCTGTCAGATACCGCCAGATCGCCGGTATAATACCAGCCATTTTTCAGCGCCGCCGCCGTTTCTGCTTCTTTATCGTGATAACCCAGCATCACATTCGGACCAGCTACGATCAGCTCGCCCTCTTTGCCGGTCTCCACRTCYAACCCGGTAWCCGGGTCCAGCAACCGCACYGCAAGCCCTGGCAATGGCAGGCCGCATGAGCCCATGATACGCCCGCCAGTCGGCCAGTTCATCGTGACCATGGTTGAGGTTTCAGTGATGCCATATCCATCAAGAAGCGGAATTCCGAACTTGGATTCAAATTGTTCATTCAGTGCCGCCGGCATGATGGCACCCGCCGAGATACACATACGGATTCCAGCAAGTCCGGGCCCGGATTTTTCGCCGGATTGTTCCAACAAATAATGAAACATTGTCGGCACGCCGGGGATGATGGTGAACCGCCCTTCCCGCGCCAAGGCCAACACTTCATCGGTGGAGAATTTCTCCATGATATATTCGCTGGCACCGAGCGCGAGAATCGCCAGTACTGACAGATTGAGGGCGTATGAATGGAATAACGGCAGCGGCGATAGCACCACATCATCTTCAGTCATGCCCGCAATTGGTGCCCAACATGCAGCAGTGATCCAGAGCATACCCCGCGTGGTTAAACGAACGCCCTTGGCCTGCCCGGTGGTCCCGGACGTGTAGACGATATACGAAACACAATCGATATCTTCTGGATCACGCGGTTGGGTTTTCGTGAGATTTTCCCCAAGCCGGTCGTATGAAATCACATCTTCCAGATTGCCGATATCACCGGTCAGAATTACATTCTTCAAGTCCGGTGAAGACTTTTTAACGCTCGCAATCAGGTTTGTTTTCTCTACCGTGGAAACGACAATTTTGCATTGTGCATCCTGAAGCCGGTACTCAACTTCAGCTTCGGTAGAATCATAACTGATCGGGACGCAGACCCCGCCGGCCCTTAGAATAGCAAAACAGGCTTCCACCCACCGAACCGAATTCGGCAGAAACAATGCAACCCTGTCTCCAACTTCCAGATCAAAATCGGCAAGATGACCCGCCAGATTGGCCGTGGATTTCAGAAGCGCACCGTAGGTGATTTTCTCCGCCGCATCTTCAAACGCAATTTTTTCACCACGCGCAGCGGCGTGCCGGTTCAGCAATTCAGGAATAGAAGCGATAAGGTCGGTTCTAATCATCAGATTTCCCCAAAACGGAGGCGGTCACAATGCAGCCTTAGCCAGGCATGCAGAAGCCGCCATTGATGCTCATCACCTGGCCCGTAATCCAGCTCGCTTTTTCAGAGGCCAAAAACGTGATCATCGCGCCGATATCTTCAGGCTCCCCAATCCGGCCCAACGGATAATTCTTGACGATCCGGTCGCGGTATTTATCAAGCCATTCCTTGTCGCTATGGGCGGTTTCGATCAATCCCAGGGCAATCGCGTTGACCGTGATGTTCGATCTACCAAATTCCCGCGCCAACGATTTCGTCAGGGTCAGCACACCACCGCGCGAGGCGGCTGTAATCGAAAGCCGGGCTTCACCGATCCGCGCAGAATCGCCAGCCAACGATATGATCCGGCCGCCATTGTTAGCCACCATGTGCGGCGCCATTGCGTGGCAACAATGGATCACCCCGTATAGTCCCACGCCGATCTGCTGGTGCCATTCGTCAGGGTTGGTTTCGAGAAACAGTTTTGGTGTGACGAGACCGGCATTATTCACCAGCACATCAATTTTCCCAAAATCGCTGATGATCTTGTCGGTCATCGATTGGACCGACTGGTAATCCGCAACGTCTCCCTGATAGGCAATTGCTTCACCGCCATTTGATTTTATCGTCTCGACAACATCTTTGGCTGCCTCTTTGGAGCCACGGTAATTGACCGCAATTTTTGCGCCTTCACCAGCTAGCGCCAACGCAATATCGCGCCCCACATCGCGGGCGGCACCGGTTACAACAGCTACTTTTCCTTCAAGACCTAAATCCATAGGTTCAATCCTTTTCTGAATTTTTTGCTTTTTCAATC
>JAESRU010000059.1 GCA_016764455.1 Hyphomicrobiales bacterium
TTCAGGGTCATCATCCAACACCGTGCCGATACCAAACAGCACCGCGTCGTGCTGGGCGCGCAGCAAATGACCACGCAGCCGGGCCTCAGGCGAGGTGATCCATTTGTCTTGGCCTTGCGATCCACGGGCCGGAATGCGGCCGTCTTGGCTGGTGGCCAGTTTCAGGGTGAACTGCGGACGGTCTTCGCTGATGCGCTTGAAAAAGCCCATATTCGCAACCCAGGCCTCATCTCGAAGGATATTTTCGACCACTTCAACGCCTGCATTGGTGAGGATTTTGTGGCCGCGCCCGGCGACCCGGGTATCGGGGTCGGTGATGGCGCTGACCACGCGCACAACCCCCCCCGCCACCAGGCGTTCGGCGCAGGGTGGCGTTTGTCCTTGATGGGCACAGGGTTCTAGCGAGACATAAAGAATGCCCCCTTTTGCCGAAGCACCCGCTTCAGATATGGCAATAGTTTCAGCGTGTGGACGCCCGCCTTTCGCCGTTGTGCCGGTACCCACAACATGCCCGGCCTGGTCCAGCAAAAGTGCGCCAACYGCRGGGTTTGGCCAACAKYGRCCAAGRCCGCGCGAMGCCAGCCGCAACGCYGCCATCATRTTCCGGCGATCAKTCTGAAATTGAGAAAAAYKCATYGRAWGCWRCTTTGMARWMMACTCARCTATCGTCAGWTWYGACGGTAGAWTCCGKWAYTGGYKCAATTTCGGAAAGCTCATCGATAAATTCTTCGAAATCCTTGGCTTCCCGRAAATCGCGATARACCGAAGCAAASCGCACATAGGCGACATCGTCAAGAACMCGCAACCCGTCCATCACAATATGSCCGATCGATTCGGTGGTRATTTCGCTRTCGCCCTTGCTTTCCAATTGGCGCACAATACCRCTGACCATGCGCTCAATCCGCTCTGCTTCGACGGGGCGTTTGCGCAGAGCGATCTGCACCGAGCGCATTAATTTGTCGCGATCAAATGGTGCCCGCCGACCATTGCTTTTGATAACGGTAAGCTCGCGCATCTGGATACGCTCAAAGGTTGTGAACCGCCCGGAACAATCTGGACATGCACGCCGCCGCCGGATCGCTGTATTGTCTTCCGTCGGACGTGAATCCTTCACCTGCGAATTGTCGCTGCTACAATAAGGACATCGCATTCAGGGTCTCCTGTTCCAGACCGAATCCGGCTGCATTGTTACCTGACGACTAGTATATAGGAAAACCGGCACAAAGGGTGCGCACCCGCTTC
This sequence comes from Hyphomicrobiales bacterium, assembly GCA_016764455.1. GTDB lineage: Bacteria > Pseudomonadota > Alphaproteobacteria > Rhizobiales > NORP267 > NORP267. The sequence continues at coordinate 1,243 of JAESRU010000059.1, forward strand.
CGGACGTTGGCTTCGACGTCTGCGTTGCCATCTGCGCCATTTGTTTGCAACCCACCCAGCACATCGATGATCATCGACCCGATTTCCTCGAATTCGGCAGTGCCGAACCCTCTGGTTGTCCCAGCCGGCGTGCCTAACCGAATACCTGACGTGATGGTCGGTCTTTCCGGGTCAAACGGAACSCCRTTTTTGTTGCAGGTAATGTTGGCGCGGCCAAGCGCTTCCTCKGCATCATTGCCTTTCRGCCCCTTGGGCCGCAAATCCACCAGCATCAAATGGGAATCTGTACCGCCAGATACAATATCGAGACCGCCCTTCTGGATGGTTCTGACCAATGCCTGCGCGTTATCCAATACAGCTTGGCAATAAACCTTGAATTCCGGTTTCAGGGCTTCGTCAAACGCAACCGCTTTGGCGGCAATGATATGCATCAATGGTCCACCTTGAAGACCCGGAAACACAGCTGAATTGATCTTCTTGGCGATAGCYTCATCGTTGGTTAGAACCAATCCGCCACGCGGTCCACGCAGRGTTTTGTGGGTTGTAGAGGTTACGACATGGGCATGTGGMACCGGGTTTGGATACAAGCCTGTCGCAGCCAAACCAGCGAAATGCGCCATATCTACCAGCAGAAAGGCTCCTACTGAATCCGCAATTTTCCGAAAACGGGCAAAATCAATTGTGCGCGGATAGGCTGATCCACCGGCAATAATGATCTTTGGCTTATGCTCCTCAGCCTTGGCTTCGAGCTCATCCCAGTCAATCCGCGAATCCTGAAGACGAACATTGTAGGAAATCGCATTGAACCATTTACCCGACTGGTTTGGTGGCGCACCGTGAGTCAGATGCCCACCAGACGCCAGGCTCAAACCAAGGATCGTATCGCCTGGTTTTACAAGCGCCAGAAACACCGCCTGATTGGCTTGCGATCCCGAATGGGTTTGAACATTGGCGTATGCCGCGCCGAACAGTTTTTTGACCCGCTCAATCGCCAGATTTTCTGCCACATCCACATGTTCACAACCGCCATAATACCGACGTCCCGGATAGCCTTCGGCATATTTGTTGGTCATAATCGAGCCGGCCGCTTCCAATACGGCACGAGATACAATGTTTTCGGAGGCGATCAACTCGATCTCGTCGCGTTGGCGACCAAGCTCATCGTTGATTGTCGCAGCAATATCGGGATCTGTATCGCCAAGGGTATTTGAAAAAAACCCGGAATGATTATAGGTCATCGTAAATATCCGACTCTGGATGATAGAAGATTGATAATTAGTGCTCACTAACACTAGATCAACAATCACGCCAACCTAAAACCCGATTGAAATTTCAGTCGGAATCAATAGCCTTTTTCAAGTCGCATATTCAGTTTGCGAAGCGCAATATCTTCAAGTCGTTTGATATTACCGTTGGCGGGGCCCATAACTGTGACTTCAACGCCGGTATTCGCGTCAATCGCGACGATTTTATAATAATTTCCGAGCCGCAAATGCTCGAAATATGTTCCGCCTGATTTTTGTTTCTGCATCCCATTCACCCCGTATTCGATATTAGGGAGAGTCTGCAACAACAAATAACAGAAAACAATTACCGGGATATTGCCTAAATGTCTGGCTTAATAACTACCAGCAAGCTGGTCCACACCATCACGCTCATACAAATCGCGGCGGAACTGAACTTTTCCATCCGGTTGCGACCATGCGGTAATGTAACTTAGATAGATCGGCACGCTGGTCTCAAGCGGTGCATCGATACGTTCACCGCTGCGAATAACCGCATCCACTTTGCTCCGCGACCATTCTTCTTTCCGGTTTGCCGAGAGCAGCCACGTGATCAAATGCTCAACATTCTGGACCCGAACACAGCCGGAACTGTAAGCCCGGTAATTCTCGGCAAACAGCTCTTTCCCCGGCGTATCATGCAGGAACACAGCATGACGATTATAGAAATTGATCTTGACAGCACCAAGCGCATTCAAATCTTCGCCAGGATCCTGACGGAATGAATATTTCATCGGTTCGTCGCTGTACCAATCGATCGTTTCAGGCGCAATCTCATTGAGATTGTTGTCATAAATCCGAATTTGATAACGTGCCAGATATTCCGGATCGGTCTGCACCTGGGGAATAATATCGCGCTCGATAATGCTGCGCGGCACGTGCCAATAGGGACTGAAATTCAATTCATGAATTTTAGCAATGATGATCGGGGTTTGGCGTTCCGGGCGTCCGACAATTGCAACGTGGCGTGAATAAGCAATGGAATTCTCGATCGCTTCAACTTCTTGCCCCGGAATATTCACCATCACATATTTTTCAGGAATATCTTCAGCGAGGCTGCGCAAACGGACAATATTGACCCGAAGCTGCTGCAAGCGATCAAGCGCGGATACATTCAAGGCTGCCAGCGTTGCGTCATTCACCAAGCCGTTCGGGTACAGCCCGTGGCGATACTGGAAATGCCGCACACCCATTTCAACAAATRAATCGAATACATTTGCGCGGCCATCTGTTGATTCAAGATCTCCTGTCGCCATCAAGCGGCGACGCAAAAGAACAACATTTTCGTGACGCACACCCGACCGCAGCGTCATGCCTTCTGGAACAGAGCTCCACCCACCATTTGCAGCAAGTGTTGCATATTTTTCGATTGCAGCCTGGCTGGACTGAAGCGTTGTCGGCGCGAGGGTTGCATAATCTGTTCCCGGCGCTCCAAACAAGGTGCGGCCAAGGTTGGGATCAAATGGCTCTTCCCATTCCGCCTGAGGCGTATCAAGCGAAGCAACATCGATGCCGATCGTCTCCGCCATTGCGGCGCGGGCCATTACAAGTGATGACGCCATTCCAAGCGCAGCCCGCCCAAAATTCCGGCGGCTCATCGGCAATTTCACATCAAATTTATGGTTCGTCATCAAGTTTTCCAGAGCRCAAATGTCTGATCGTCCTGATCAGCTAAATTATTCTCGTTACATACAACGATAACAGCAGTTTAGTTAATAAAAATTACGTTACCAACTATTTCAAGCCCGGTGTCGCGGCAAAACGAAGCATATATAGAYATTTAGGGATGAATTCAGGCAAAAAAAGGCCCTGAACAAAACCAGAGCTCCGACCATTGAAAAACCCCATCATTTTGGTGAAGTTTATCATTTGATTTTGTTTTTTACGCTTCGACTTTGAAGTTATGGTGTTGCCTAAAGCCTATACAGGGCAGGAATTGGGAATATTGCGCGACACAGACGCTCAGCTATTCGGACTGGATATCGTGGACCAAAATTGGGAATTAAAACTCTGACAGCGAAGAAAGCAGAACTGCGCAAGAAGCCCAATGCCCACATCTGACTAAAAAACTCAGGTCAAAAACCAATGAAAAAACGGGCTTTGGATATCCCGCTTTTGTCAACAATTTGAGCCCCGGACAAAGCCGGGGCTGCATTGTTTTTGCTTTTTACGCTAGAGGCGGTAGAGAATCTGGTCGGTCCAAAATCTTTCCAGCCGATGCAAAGACCGGTTCAGCGTTTTGAGGTCATCGAAGGAAATACCGCCAACTTGTTCAATTGTGGTCAGTTGGCGCTGATAAAGATCATTCACAATCTCGCAAATCTCACTCCCCTTCTCCGTCAACCGAACCCGGACAGAACGCCGGTCAACTTCAGAACGGGTATGGAGGATATAGCCGGCATCGACGAGTTTCTTGAGATTATAAGAAACATTCGACCCCAGATAATRWSYKYRSGTKCGNNCWACWCGNMTRCGRTSAANNSGGAATNNNYGATNNMKTSAMSRWSAGCNAYGCCKGNTMMTKMRYWSRCRYCKGNMRCGCYCACGGCGATCAAACTCATCCTTGATAACATCCAGAAGGCGGCGATGCAGCCGCTCAACCAGGGTCAAGGACTCCAGATACAAAGGCGTAAATTCTTCCGTTTTTGCGGCGTTGTCAGCAGCTACGGCGTTGGTGGCGATATTCATTCTGTTTTGCCTCGTCACTTGTGCGGGGTTTCTTCCCTGCTTGACGAACAATCTACAGAAAGCTTTCTAAAATCCACTTAAGCGAAAGGGATAATACTGCGTTAAAAAAAYGYCCACGCAGTCASAAYGCTAAAGCGCCACGCCCGGAAAACCGCCAATTATCGGCATACACTGCCCATAAACGCAAAGGATTGATTCATGATATTCCGCGAAGGAATTTTATAATTCCAGAAAAATCGGTCCCTGCTTCACCTGAGCCTGCATAGAGATTGTACAATTGGGCAGCTTCCGCCCCAAGCGGTGTGGAGGCGCCTGACGCATTAGCGGCATCCTGCGCCAATTTCAAATCTTTCAACATCATGGCAGCCGTAAAGCCAGCTTCATAATCCCGATTGGCCGGCGATGTGGGGACAGGTCCTGGAACCGGACAATAGGTTGTCATCGACCAGCATTGCCCGGAGGCAGTTGAAGCGATATCGAACAGTTTCTGGTGATCCAGTCCGAGCTTTTCAGCAAGAACAAACGCTTCACTGACGGCGATCATGGAAATACCCAAAATCATGTTGTTGCAAATTTTTGCAGCCTGACCGTTTCCAGCGCCGCCCGCATGGACAATCGTCTTGCCCATAATTTCCAAATACTCATTTGCTTTTGCAAATGCTTCATCAGGACCACCGACCATGAAGGTCAATGTACCGGCCGTTGCCCCGCCAGTACCACCAGAGACAGGTGCATCGACCATCAACATACCGGCAGCTTCTGCGGCAACAGCCACAGCGCGCGCTGATTGAACATCGATGGTGGACGAATCAATGAAGAGAGTGCCGGGCTTTGCCCCTGACAAAATACCTTTGTCGCCGGTATAGACGCTCCGCACATGGGTGCCGGCCGGTAACATGGTCACGACCACATCCACGTCTTTCACCAGATCGGACGTGTTGGCCACCGCATTGCCGCCATTCGTCTTGAAGTCTTCAATCGCTGACGCACTCAAATCAAAGCCGCAAACCTCGTGTCCCGCGTTGATAAGATTTGCAGCCATCGGGCCGCCCATATTGCCAAGACCAATAAATCCGATTTTTGCCATTTCACAGCCCCTTGTTTTTATCTGCAAATCTATCCGTATGCCGGAAGTTCTAATTCATTTTTGCCCAGATCAGCGAAAAATTCATCTACCAATTCATCACTGACGCCAGCCAGATCTCCAGGAGACCATTTCGGCGCATTATCCTTGTCGATAATGATTGCCCGCGTGCCTTCGAAAAAATCAGGTGCCCCAAATATCCGGTTCGCCATGCGATATTCGATCCGCATGCAATCTTCAAATGAAAGAGTACGGCCTTTCTGAATTTGCCGAAATGTGATTTTCAGGCTGGTTGGCGATTTCGTGGCAATGAGCGCCGCCATCTTGCGCCCCCATTCGCCCGCCTCACCGACAAGACCGTCAAGCCGCGCCACAATATCTTCAACCGAAGACCCGCAAAATGTTTCGTCGATCCAGTTGCGAATTTGATCAAGATTACCAGGTTCCAGGTTTTCAGAAAATTCCGCAATCGCGTCATCTGCTGAAACTTCATTCAAACGCACCAAAAGAGGTTCCAGTTGAGAGCGCGGCACATAATGCGTGGCCAGCCCGGCATAGAGTGAGTCGCCTGCTTTTAGGCGTGCGCCTGTCAATCCCAGATACATGCCGATCGAACCTGGACARCGGGGCAAAAAATACGTGCCGCCGACATCAGGGAAAAGCCCAATCCCTGTTTCCGGCATGGCAAAGGTTGCTTTTTCAGTCAAAATTCGGTGTGAGCCATGGAATGAGACACCAACCCCGCCACCCATAACGATACCGTCGATAAACGCGATATACGGCTTCCCATACCGCTTGATCATGGTGTTGAGTTGATATTCGTCGTGATAAAAGGCCAAAAACCCTTTGTCTTGCGCCATACCCTGTTCATAGAGCTTGCGTACATCACCACCAGCGCAAAAGGCTTTTTCGCCCGCAGCCTTGATCACCACATGCTTGATTGCGTTGTCACCCGACCAATCGACAAGCTGTGACCGGATACGAAGCGCCATATCGTGGGTAAGCGCGTTCATCGCACCGGGTCTATTGAGCGTGATCGTGCCGGTTACCCCGTCCAGACCAAAGAGAACGTCGCTGCTGTTGCTATCCATTGCGATCAGGATCCAAAAATGTCGCGGGCAATGATCACCCGCATGACTTCGTTAGTACCTTCAAGAATTTGATGTACCCGCACATCGCGCAACACGCGCTCGATCGGATAGTCGCGCAGATAACCGTAGCCGCCGTGGAGTTGCAAAGCATCATTGACGACTTCAAACCCTGAATCGGTTGCGATTTTCTTGGCCATCGCGGCCATCCGTGTCGCGCCAGGTTGTTTTTCACCAACCATGACAGCGGCTTTCCAGATCATCAACCGGGCTGCTTCCAAGGCGCTTGCCATGTCAGCTACGCGAAATTGCAGGGCTTGAAACTCGGCAATCGCTTTGCCGAATTGCTTGCGCTCTTTCATATATTGGACCGCCTGATCAAGGCAGAATTGCGCCCCCCCGATTGARCAKGCACCAATATTGATMCGGCCSCCATCGAGGCCYGCCATGGCGATTYTGAAACCGCTYCCTTCGYCWCCAATSAGATTGCTSGCYGGAACCCGRCAATCTTCAAAAATCACGGCGCTGGTCGGCTGGCTCTTCCAACCAAGTTTGATTTCCTGTGCGCCAAACGAAAGACCGGGCGTATCTTTTTCAACAACAATGCACGAAATGCCTTTTGGCCCGGCTTCACCGGTTCGAACCATGCACACATATATGTCGGAGGTGCCGCCGCCAGAAATGAAGGCTTTGGCACCATTCAAAATATAATCGTCGCCATCGCGCACTGCCTTGGTGGACAAGGCCGCAGCATCCGATCCAGCTCCAGGTTCGGTCAAACAATAACTTGCAAACAAGTCCATCGAGCAAAGACCCGGCAACCACTTTTGGCGCTGGTCGTCATTCCCAAATGCATCAATCATCCATGCCGACATATTGTGGATCGACATATAAGCGGCCGTTGATGTGCAGCCCTTGGACAATTCTTCAAATATCAGCGCCGCGTCCAGCCGGTTCAGCCCGGAACCGCCAACATCATCGCCTACATAGATGCCGCCAAACCCGAGTGCCGCTGCCTGGCGCAAGGTTTCGACCGGGAAATGGGAATCTTCATCCCACTTCCGGGCGTGTGGTGCCATTTCGTTCATGGCAAACGCATTGGCCATATCGCGGATAGCTGTTTGTTCTTCGCTCAGTTCAAAATTGATTGTCATATTTTCCCCAAAAATAAATTGAACGAATATAGCCGCCCCAGACTATCGTCAAGCAGGGCTACGATGTAACCAATTTAAATGCTTCCAATTGCATGCCACCATGGCTTGGAATAGGTTCTGCTGAATTCAGTATTTTGGACCGCTTCTAATGACCCGCCCCCTAACGCCTAAATTTCCAGCAATCCGCATGCGACGTAACCGAAAATCCGACTGGGCACGGCGGATGGTGCGCGAAACCCGAATTTCACCCGATGATTTTATTTGGCCAATTTTTTTGGTCGATGGTGAAAATATCCGCCAGCCGGTCCCCTCCATGCCGGGCGTCGAGCGCTTGTCGATCGATCTGGCTGTTATTGCCGCGAAAGAAGCCCGCGACCTGGGCATTCCCTGCATCGCGCCGTTTCCAAATACGCCCACAAATTTGCGCGATGAAAATGGTAGCGAAGCCCTCAATGCCGACAACCTGATTTGCCGGGCATGCCGGGAGATCAAAGACGCGGTCCCGGATATAGGCATCCTGACCGACGTCGCGCTCGACCCCTATACCAGCCATGGCCATGACGGCCTTTTGAATGGCCAGACCATCCTGAACGACGAAACGGTCGAGATTTTATGCCGCCAGGCTCTCAATCAGGCCAACGCGGGTGCAGATATCATCGCCCCGTCCGACATGATGGATGGGCGCATCGGCGCAATCCGCAAAGCGTTGGATGGCGAAGCCTTTCAATCGGTCCAGATCATGGCTTACGCGGCAAAGTTCGCCTCCTGCTTTTACGGCCCCTTCAGAGACGCGGTTGGTTCCGAAGCCCAATTGAAGGGCGACAAGCGCACCTACCAGATGGACCCCGGCAATAGCGATGAAGCCCTGCGCGAAGTCGGGCTGGATATCAATGAAGGTGCCGATATGGTGATGGTGAAACCCGGCATGCCATATCTGGATATCTTGCACCGGGTGARGCAAACCTACYTGATGCCGACCTTCGCCTATCAGGTCTCTGGCGAATACGCGATGATCGCGGCAGCCGGGCAAAATGGCTGGATCGACCARGACCGCGCCATGATTGAAAGCCTGCAAGCTTTCAAGCGCGCCGGCGCAGATGGCGTTTTGACATATTTCGCGATTGAAGCCGCGAAAGCGTTACAATTCTAATGAGCCAACAGGCTCGACGAAAGCAAAATATGGCTGATATTTTGATTGCCGGAGCAACCGGTGCAACAGGCAGTATTCTGGTTGAACAATTGCTTGGCAAAAACCATAACGTCCGGGTCATTGTCAGGTCGCCAGAAAAATTATCCCGCGAAATTTTGCAACACCCAAACCTGACTGTCACAAATGCACCTGTMTTGGACCTGAGTGACAATGAAATGGCGGCTTTGACAAAGGGATGCAGCGCCGTTGTTTCCTGTCTGGGGCATGTTTTGAGTTTTAGTGGCATGTTCGGCAAACCCAGAAAATTATGTACCGACACAACCCGGCGATTATGCGCCGCAATAGCAGCAAACCAACCAGACAAACCGGCWAARTTYATCCTGATGAGCAGCGTCGGGGTGCCRCATCCWGGCACAGACAACAWACGAACATGGCAAGACCGGGCCTTGCTTTCTCTACTTCATGTCGCCCTGCCGCCGCATAATGACAACGAATCCGCAGCGGCATATTTGCTTGAACAGATTGGGCGTCGGAACGAATTTGTCGAATGGTGCAGTGTTCGACCAGATTCCTTGATCGACGCCGAAACGTCACCTTATGAAATCACAGAAGCACCCAGCACCGGAATTCTGTCCGGCCTCCCCACCTCRCGCRCCAATGTTGCCGATTTCATGACCCGACTAGTGGAAGACCARGCGCTTTGGCAGGAATGGAAATTCAGAATGCCAGTTGTCATGAATACAGACGATTGATAACCACACTCAACCAACGACTAAGGGTAAATTCCCTTGAAAATCGCCGATTATTTCCTATCTGAATGCTGTCACCCAGCAAAACTGAAAGCAGGAAATGGATCATTTCGACGCCAAAACGCAAGATTCGGACCGCAAAACCGGAATTGCCGATACGTTCAACGCACCTGACCACCCGGAACTCTATGAAGGTGTTGTCAGTCGCCGCGTCTTTGCGTTTCTGATCGACGTAACCATAATTGGCTTGCTGTCTTGCGCCGTCTTTATGGTGACGCTTGTATTGGGTGTTTTCACATTTGGTCTGGCTTGGCTGGCTTTGGGATTGGTATTCCCTGGCGTCGCGCTTCTTTATACCGGGTTTGGCCTGTCTGGCCTACAATCCGCGACCATCGGAATGCGCATGATGGATTTGAAAGTCATTACCTGGAGCGGTCAGAAACTGGACTTCATGCTGGCAGTTTTTCACGCCATCGGCTTTTATGTTTCCGTTGTAATCCTGRCACCGTTTATTCTGGCTATTGCCCTGTTTGAGCCACGCGGGCGCTTGCTCCACGATTTGCTGCTCGGCACCGTAATTGTTGATCGCCAGGCGGCAGACCGCATCTTCTAATCGTTCTAAACAATCAATTCCTCCTTGRATATCTGACCTCGTCCGTCACAATGCTCTTAATCGGGGCCAAATCCCCAGCAGCAGACGGATGAGATTTTGCACGACCTACAGATGTGGCTCACATTCGGCGTTATCGCCGTAACGGTCGTATTGCTGGCAATGGAGCGGGTGCGCCTTGAGGTCACCTGCGTCGGCACAATCGTCGCATTTTTGTTGATTTTTGAATT
>JAESRU010000192.1 GCA_016764455.1 Hyphomicrobiales bacterium
GTGACGCCAAACTCTATGAAATCGGTGCCGGGACCAGCGAAATCCGGCGGATGCTGATTGGCCGCGAATTGTTCCAGGAAACCGCCTGATTTCAGGAATGCGCCAACGGTTGCCCGCTGACGCATTTATTCCCACTCAACCAGCTTTGAGGTAAGGAATTGCTCCGGTAATGTCCGTGTCATCGATGACGTGAAAATTGCTTATGCTTCCTGCCTGCCGTGCTTTTCCGTACGGTGCGTATTCAGGGTCTGATGCAAAATTGTCCAATGCTTCCCTTGTTGGAAATTCAAGGATAGCGATGAGCGTGCTGTCCTTGTCCGCCCCTTCGAGGGTTTCAATGTTGCCACTTCGAGACAAGTATTTCCCGCCATGCTTCTCGACCAGATTGTGGACATTTGCTGCGTATTCTGGAACCCAGCTGTCGTCTGTGACTTTGATGTCAGCGATTAAAAATACACTCATGGTTTTCTCCAATTCAAATTAAGCGTCGAACATCGAGGCTTGCCCCACAAAGTTATCGAAAGTCTCCACAGCCTATCCAGTCTCGAAACTGAACTACCAAGTTCAAATTTTGAACTAGGCGGATTKATTTTCAGGACCTAGGGTTGGGTTAATCCAAAAAGGAGGTTCGATTTGACACAAGCTGGATACAAACAGTTCTGCCCTGTCGCTATGGCGGCGGAAGTATTGTGCACGCGATGGACAATGGTCTTGATGCGGGAACTCGTTGCGGGAACCACCAGGTTCAATGATTTGCGCCGCGGTGTGCCCAGAATGTCGCCCGCACTGCTTTCCACGCGCTTGAAAGAACTCGAAGCAGCGGGCGTGGTTGAACGCAAACCACTAAAATCAGAGAAAGGTATCNTTGAATACCACCTAACTGAATCCGGAAAGGATTTGCGCTCTGTTGTGGAAGCCATTGGCTTGTGGGGACAGAAATGGGTTGAGTCTTCTCTTTCATTGAAGAATCTCGACCCGTCGTTGTTGATGTGGGACATGCGTCGCAATCTTAATCCRTCTCCACTTCCGTCAATCCGAACGGTAGTTCAGTTTCTGTACTCAGATTTACCTGCCACAAAAAACCACTGGTGGTTGGTCATTGAACCCGACGGTGAAGTTGATCTTTGCTGGTCTGATCCAGGATTCGAGATCAATCTTTATGTGACTACCGATTTGCGAACGATGACGGCGATATGGATGGGGTTGAGCRCCATCGAAAGCGAACGAGACAAGATGGAATTGTTGGGTGAGCGGAAGGTTGCAGAAACCATGCRAGTTTGGTTGGGTCTCAGCCCYTTCGCCAAACAGAAGAAACTCGTCGGGTAGCAATTTTGGCGCCGTCGGGTCATGAAGCGGACATTTAACCTGATGTCTCACAGGRACAGTTGAAGGACGGCCTGTCGTCATAAAATGTGGTTTATAAATCARGATTTTGGCTCAATTCGACCGACAATTGATTGATTGAGGAAGGGGAAGGCTTGGCGCGTCGGAAAAGGCGCGTTCCTGGTCGGATTTCTGCCTTGTTCAATTCGGTCTCCAGATATGTTTTTATCAAGGCCTCCCGACCGGGATTTGGCCTGATCTGAGGGATAGACAAATGGAAGAACGCGCACGGGTAGTTGTGATTGGTGGTGGGGTTGTTGGTGTCTCGACCCTGTATCATCTGGCCAAAAAAGGCTGGAGCGATGTGGTTCTCCTTGAGCGCAAGGAACTGACATCTGGTTCCACCTGGCACGCGGCTGGATTGCTGCCCCTCTTCAACATGAGCTATTCGGTCGGTCAGATCCACAAATACTCGGTCAAATTTTATGGCGAGCTTGAAGAAGAAACCGGCATGAATGTCGGTTTTTCGGTTTGCTCGAATATCCGTCTGGCGCGCACCAAAGATCGCTGGGACGAATATATGTATTATGCTGGCGTCGCCGAGACCATTGGCGTCGATGTCAAAATTCTGACGCCGGAACAGATCAAGGAAATCTGGCCGCTTTGCCAGATCGATGGTCTACTTGGCGCGATCCAGCATCCAGAAGACGGCTATATCCAGCCTGCCGATCTAACCCAGGCCATGGCAAAGGGCGCGCGCGATCGTGGTGCAAAGATTTACCGGAATACTGCTGTAAACGACATCTCCCAGAAGGATAACGGGGAATGGGTGGTCCATACCGACAAGGGCGATATTTCCTGCCAGCATATTGTCTCTGCGACCGGTAATTTCGCCCGCAACACCGGCAAGATGGTGGGCTTGAATGTCCCTGTTATCCCGGTCGAGCATCAGTTCATCGTTACCGAACCGCACCCGGATATTGTGGCCCGCCACGAAGCCGGGTTGCCGGAAATGGGCGTCTTGCGCGAATCTGATTCCGCCTGGTATCTGCGTGAAGAAGCGGGTGGGATGATCCTTGGAATTTATGAAAAAGGCGCGCCGTGCTGCTATATTGACGGCCCGTCAGATAGTTCAGAATTCGAGCTGTTCCCGGAAGATATCGATCGGTTGACGCCCTATATCGAAACCGCAATTGAGCGGGTGCCAGCCTTTGGTGAAGTTGGCGTCAAACAGATTTATAACGGTGCGATTTGCTACACTCCCGACGGGTCTCCGATTATCGGTCCGGCGCCGGGCCTCAAGAATTTCTGGCTCAATGAAGGTCACAGTTTTGGTATTACGGCCGCTGGTGGCGCGGGCTGGCAAATTGCAGAATGGATTGTGGATGGCGAACCAACCATCGACATGATGGGCGTCGATCCCCGCCGGTTCGGGCCTTACGCGACCGAAGGCTATCTCATTAAAAAAAATGAAGAGGCCTATGCCAACGTATTCTCGACCCATTACCCGGATGAAGAACGGGCAGCCGCGCGGCCTTTGAAAAAAACGCCCTGTTATGACCGGATGAAAGCGCTCGGCGCGGTATTTGGTTCGGTTTATGGCTGGGAGCGACCAAACTGGTTTGCGCCTGAAAATTACGARYTRCCCGAAGAWGARATCGGCGCWGGGGCMGRTGTGCTYATGGGCGAAAACCATGCACCCCCGCTTGAAGATGGCCGGATTGTAGAGAAATGGTCGTTCCGCCGCTCAAACTATTTCGAGCATGTGGGGAATGAGGTCAAAAATGTTCATGAACGCGTTGGGCTGCTGGACATGTCCGCCTTCGCCAAATGTTTTATCACTGGTCCTGGTGCRCAGGCCTGGCTCGATGGCCTTGTGGCGAACCGGAYTCCAAAAAATGTCGGTCGGGWCAATCTCTGTCACATGCTGACRGAAGGYGGSGGCGTRCGTGCTGAATTCACRATCTACAARATYGCKGACCAGCATTATTAYCTGGTTTCRGCRGGYGCGTTYGAAGCTCATGAYCATGAYTATYTGCTRAAAGCCTTGCCGGATGATGGCAGCGTGMARATGCAGCCCTATACCGAAGGCTGGGGAGTGTTGGTGCTGGCTGGGCCGAAAAGCCGTGAGGTTTTGCAAAAACTCACCCGCACGGATTTGTCCAACGATGCCTTTAAATGGTTGACCGGGCGCGAGGTTAGTATCGGTCCGGCGATGGCGCATTTGCTGCGGATGAATTTTGTCGGCGAATTGGGCTACGAGTTGCATCACCCGATTGAACAGCAAAATACGATCTTTGACTTGTTGATGGAAGCTGGGGCGGAATTTAACATCAAGCCGTTTGGTATTCGTGCCATGACGGCGATGGCGATCGAGAAAAGCTACCGGCTGATCCCGCGCGAATTGTCGATTGAATATAATGCCTACGAATCCGGTCTCGACCGGTTCGTGCACCCAAACAAAGGCGAATTCATTGGCCGTGATGCGGTTGTGCAGGCCAAGGCAAACGGCTTGAACTGGAATTTTGTAACCCTTGAAGTGCATGACGTAACCGACAGCGATGCCCGCGGCTCTGAAGCGATCTATAAGGATGGCAAATTGATTGGACGGGCGACATCTGGCGGCTATGGCTGGCGGCTTGGAAAATCCATAGCGCTTGCCATGGTGAAACCGGAATTCAGCGCCCTTGGGACCGAGATGGAAATCAAGCTCCTCGGTGAGCCGTTTAAGGCAACTGTCATCCAAGAATCGCCGTTTGACCCGGATAACGAGCGGCTTCGCGCCTAAAGGATTTACGTATCGCTGGACGAATCTTCGTCTCATGGATAAACCGGGCTTTATGTTCTTCTACGCTTCAAAAATCGTCTGGCTGTTGCTGGCGCCTACAAATCTCCTGATCTTCATCGGTATGATTGGCGTTGGTTTTCTGTTCTTTAAATTTTTTCGCGTTGGCAGACTTCTTGTTGCAGTTTCAATTCTCGGCCTGTTTGCAGGGGCTTTCAGTCCCGTCGGCTCCTGGGTTTTGCGTCCTCTGGAACAACGCTTCCCACAAGTAACGAACATCGACCCGAACTCGTTTGATGGCATCATTGTTTTGGGCGGGTCCACCGATGTGCATCTAACAAGAGAATATGGCGAACCGGCGGTGTCGGAGCGGTCGGAGCGGCYCTTTAAGCTGATTGAATTTGCCAGAATATATCCTGACAAAATTATTGCGTTTACGGGTGGCGGTGGATTTGGCCACGACAATCCTGGTCCGATATCGACAGAAGCGGATGTGGTGCAGATGGTGCTGGAGCGGGCTGGAATTGCAACGGACGGGATTATATTTGAGCGAAAATCGCTAAATACCTGGCAAAACGCGGTCAATGTGCGGCAAATTTTGAACCCCTCAGCAAATTCACGTTGGCTGCTTGTTACCTCAGCTTTTCATATCCCTCGATCCATGGGGATATTCCGGCAAGCGGGTTTTAACGTGATCGCTTATCCGGTTGATTTCAGGCTTGGTGAAAATGGCACATCATTGCYTTCTGCCGAAACGGGGGCTTGGCGGCTGGCACGACTGGATCTTGCTGTGCGTGAATGGATTGGCATGTTGGCTTATTGGGTTTCGGGGCGCAGCACTGAGTTTTTCCCAGCGCCCTGAATTGCTATTTGGCCAAACACCCGCTGCTCTGATACTTGTTAGGCAACAGGTTTTTATCCGAGGAGTGAAATGTGACCTCAACTGAAATTTCTATCGATCCGATCGTCATCGTTGCTGCGAAAAGGACACCTATGGGTGGGTTCCAAGGCGACCTTTCCAACCTCAAAGCTGGTGAATTGGGAGCCGCCGCCATTCGCGCCGCGGTCGCGCAATCCGGGATCGCTGCCGGCGACATTGATGAAGTGCTTATGGGATGTGTGCTGCCTGCTGGCCAGGGTCAGGCACCTGCGCGCCAGGCGGCGCTTGGGGCAGGGTTGCCGGAATCGGTGCCGTGCACAACGCTCAATAAAATGTGCGGATCGGGCATGAAAACTGTCATGGCGGGATACGATTCCCTCCATGCCCGGCCCGGCGATATTATCGTTGCTGGCGGAATGGAATCCATGACCAACGCACCATACTTGCTGCCACGCGTCCGCGAAGGCTTGCGGCTTGGCCATGGCAAGGTGATGGACCATATGTTTCTGGATGGGCTTGAAGATGCCTATGAGCCGGGCAAATTGATGGGGAGCTACGCCGAAGATACCGCCGAGCATTATCAATTTACCCGTGAAGGACAGGACGCTTACGCGATTGAATCTTTGCGCCGGGCGAAAGCTGCTGGAGACGATGGTAGTTTCAGCGATGAAATTACGCCGCTTGAAATCAAGACCCGCAAAGCTGAAATTCGCATTGTAAAAGACGAGCAGCCTGACAAGGGAAACCCGGAGAAAATTCCGCAATTGCGTCCGGCATTTCGCGAAGGCGGGACCGTGACGGCTGCCAATTCCTCTTCGATCTCTGATGGCGGCGCGGCGCTTGTTCTTATGCGGTTATCGGAAGCCGAACGCCGGGGTTTGCAACCACTGGCGAAAATCGCAGGCGCCACCAGCCATGCCCAAGCGCCTGCATGGTTCACAACGGCTCCGATCAAGGCGATTAAAAAACTCTACGAGCAGACCGGATGGACCGGGAGCGATGTCGATCTTTACGAAATCAATGAAGCTTTTGCCGTTGTTGCCATGGCGGCGATGCGCGATCTTGATTTGCCCCATGATATTGTGAATGTGCATGGCGGGGCGTGTGCTTTGGGGCATCCTATTGGTGCATCAGGCGCGCGAATAATCGTAACCCTGCTTCATGCAATGCAGAAGAATGATCTAAAAAAGGGCATCGCGTCCCTTTGTATTGGTGGCGGTGAAGCGACGGCAATTGGCATAGAGCGTTTTGTATAAATCTGGGGTTTGAAAATGGCGCAGAAAATTACACTTGGGATCAAAGAACTTTGCGATGACGCCTTTACACGCATCGAAAGTGTTTCGGCGGAAGACGCGATTGGCATGATTGATCGCGATGATGTCACATTTGTCGATATTCGCGACGTGCGCGAATTGAAGCGGGAAGGGCGCGTGCCCGGGGCTTTTCATTGCCCGCGCGGCATGCTCGAATTCTGGATCGATCCGAACAGCCCGTATCACAAGGAAGCTTTTACCGAGGACAAAACCTTCATCGTGTTTTGCGCTGGTGGGCTCCGGTCTGCGCTCGCAACAGATATTGCCCAACGGATGGGTCTGTCACCGGTATTAAACCTGACCGGTGGCTTTGGTGCCTGGCGTAAAGCGGACGGGCCGATTGATACCGAATAGTCTGTAACCAATTTTCGTTTCATTTGAGTGGAAAGTACCGTGGCTGATTTAACCCTTGTCATCGGCAATAAGAATTTTTCGTCCTGGTCTTTCCGGCCCTGGATCATGATGCAGCACGCCGGAATTGCGTTCGAAGAATCTCTTGTGGTTCTCTATAGCGACAATTTCAATGACCAGGTCAGGCAGCATCCAGGCGCAGGCCATGTGGCTGGTCAGGTTCCCGTATTGCTGGATAATGGCGACGCGGTATGGGGTTCGTTTGCTATCCTTGAATATCTTGCGGACAAATATCCCAAAAAAGGGCTTTGGCCAGAYGATATGATGATGCGTGCCAAGGYGCGTTCAGGGGCCGGCGAAATTCATTCGGGGTTCACTGCATTGCGCGGTGCATTGCCCATGAATATCCGCCTTGAACCGAAACAAATTTCCCATTCCGACGAGGTTTTGGCGGATTCTGCGCGGATCGAAGAATATTGGGCCGAATGCCTGGCCAGAAACCTTGACGGCGGGCCGTTTCTGTTTGGTGCATTTGGCAATGTTGACGCGATGTATGCTCCCGTTGTGAACAGACTTCATGTTTACAAGGTTCCGGTGTCGCCGGTTTCACGCGCCTATATGGATGCTGTGATGGCGCTACCTGCATGGCAGGAATGGGATGCGGCGGCGCGTGAAGAACCATGGGATTATGAGCTCTATATTCGCTAGATTGCGACAAATTAAAACTTCCAGAAGAGTCGTCCTTTCGACGGTTCCAATCTTTGGTCTGCCCTGCCATATTGCAGGTTGATATTATTTTACAGGGGCTGATTGCATGCCGGTTCTGAAATCTGAAATTGATGCCAACGCGGCCGCCTTTGCCGAAAATAAAGCGTCGATGGCGGCGTTGGTGGCGGAGCTTGGCGATAAGCGGGCTGAGGCCGCGCTTGGTGGTTCCGAGCGTTCGCGGGAGCGACATTTATCCCGGGGGAAATTATTACCCCGCGAGCGTGTCATGCGGTTGCTCGATCCCGGCGCACCGTTCCTGGAATTGTCGCCTCTGGCCGCCAATGGCATGTATGATGCTGCTATCCACGGCGCTGGTGTGTTGACCGGGATTGGCCGGGTTGAAGGCGTTGAATGTGTGATTGTCTGTAACGATGCCACCATCAAGGGCGGCACCTATTATCCGATGACGGTAAAGAAGCATTTGCGGGCGCAGGAAATCGCGCTCAAAAATAATCTGCCTTGCATCTATCTTGTAGATTCTGGTGGTGCCAATTTGCCGAACCAGACCGAAGTTTTTCCGGACCGGGAACATTTTGGCCGGATTTTTTATAATCAAGCCAATATGTCAGCGGCGGGCATTCCGCAAATCGCCGTGGTGATGGGGTCATGTACCGCAGGTGGCGCATATGTGCCGGCGATGTCGGACGAAGCTATTATCGTGCGCAAACAGGGAACGATTTTTCTGGCTGGGCCACCCTTGGTGAAAGCAGCAACTGGGGAAGAAGTGTCGGCTGAAGATCTTGGTGGCGGCGACGTTCATACCCGCGTTTCGGGGGTTGCGGATCATCTGGCGGAAAATGACGATCATGCGTTGCAGATTGCCCGCAATATTGTGCGCTCGTTAAACTGGTCCAAACGACCGGACATTACGTTGCGCGACCCGGTCGAGCCGCTTTTCGAGCCCTCGGAAATTGATGGAGTGATCCCAAAAAGCCTGACCACGCAATATGACGCTCGTGAAATTATAGCCCGGTTGGTGGATGGCTCTGAATTTGAAGAATTTAAGCAGCTTTTCGGCACGACCTTGGTAACAGGGTTTGCCCGGATCTGGGGTATCCCGGTTGGCATTTTGGCAAATAACGGGATTTTGTTTTCAGAATCCGCGCAAAAAGGGGCGCATTTTGTCGAACTTTGCTGCCAACGGCGTATTCCCTTGTTGTTTTTGCAAAATATCACCGGTTTCATGGTGGGCAAGGAAGCAGAAGCCGGCGGGATTGCCCGCGACGGGGCTAAATTGGTGACAGCGGTCGCCTGCGCCCAGGTGCCAAAAGTAACGGTAATCGTTGGTGGCTCTTATGGCGCTGGCAATTATGGCATGTGCGGACGCGCCTATTCGCCGCGTTTTCTCTACACATGGCCGAATGCCCGGATATCGGTTATGGGCGGCGTACAGGCTGCCGGTGTT
Organism: Hyphomicrobiales bacterium; assembly: GCA_016764455.1. Classification (GTDB taxonomy): domain Bacteria; phylum Pseudomonadota; class Alphaproteobacteria; order Rhizobiales; family NORP267; genus NORP267. The sequence goes on from JAESRU010000192.1 coordinate 8,826, forward strand.
CTCGCGACCGTACGCCGCGATAATATTGAAGCCGCCGGGGATAGCTGGAGCGAAGAAGATGAAGCCGCTTTCAAAGCGCCGATTGTTGAGAAATACGAAGCTGAAGGAAATCCGTATTTTGGCACGGCCCGGATTTGGGATGATGGCATTATCACGCCTCAGGAAACTCGACGGGTATTGGGCCTGAGCTTTTCAGCCGCGCTGAATGCGCCGGTTCCGGAAACAAAATTCGGCATTTTCCGCATGTAGAACATGGTTTTTTGGCTTGTTTTGCCTTAAAATGCCGTATTTTCTGATATGTCCGTCGTATTCATGTGATTGACTTGGCTTTCATTCATGCAACTATTTGTCACTTGAACATCAATTAAGGCGTGGCAGATGTTTCTCAGTGTTTTCGACATTTTCAAAATCGGGATCGGACCGTCGTCATCGCACACGGTTGGGCCAATGGTTGCGGCACGCCGGTTTCTGGCAGAATTGCCTGACAACATCCTAGCGGCCGCCACCCGTATCGAAGTTCATCTGCTTGGCTCGCTCGCCTTAACCGGCAAGGGCCACGCAACCGACCGCGCTGTGTTTCTTGGCTTGCTTGGGGAAATCCCGGACAGTGTCGACCCGGACAAGGTGGACGCTCTGATTGCAGAGCTTGAAAAATCGAAGAAACTTGCATTTGGCGGCAGGGAAATTGCTTTTGACCCCGCGAAAAATCTTGTTTTCGATTATGAAATTCGTGACCAAAGTCATCCAAACGAGATGATTTTCCGTTGCTTTGGCGCGGATAACAATATCCTTGTTGAAACAATTTTCTGTTCTATCGGCGGTGGATTTATCGCAACCCCTGAAGAACTTCGTTTGACCGATACTGAGCCCAAAACGGCCAAGTCAGAATCAGACGAGCCATTTCCGTTCGCGAATGCTGATACCATGCTGGCAATGGGGCAGGCGGCGGGCAAATCAATTGCCCATATGAAGCGGGAGAATGAGAATTTTGCCAATCCGGATCAGGATCTGGATGCCGGGCTGGATAAAATCTGGCAGGCGATGGAATCTTGCATGGAACGCGGGCTGTCGCGCTCTGGTGAATTGCCCGGCGGGCTGAAGGTCAAACGGCGTGCCAGCGATATTCATAAAAAACTGCAGGCAGAAATTGGAACCAATCAGCCTTTTGATCATACCGTAATGGATTGGCTTGGGGTTTATGCCATGGCGGTCAACGAAGAAAATGCCGCCGGCGGGCGCGTCGTGACGGCGCCGACAAATGGCGCCGCCGGGGTCATCCCTGCCGTCATTCGTTATTATCAGGACCATTGTAATGAGAGTTGCGTTGATGGCACGCGGACATTCCTGCTGACATCTGCCGCCATTGGCGGCATCATCAAGCATAATGCGTCAATTTCCGGGGCCGAAGTTGGGTGTCAGGGTGAAGTAGGGGCGGCGTCAGCGATGGCCGCTGCAGGGCTGTGCGCAGCCCTTGGTGGCACCAATGAGCAGATCGAAAATGCTGCTGAAATTGCCCTTGAACATCATCTGGGCATGACCTGCGATCCCGTTGGCGGGTTGGTCCAGGTKCCGTGCATCGAGCGCAACGCGCTGGGCACTGTCAAAGCTGTGACAGCCGCGTCGCTGGCTTTGCGCGGCGACGGGACGCATTTTGTGCCGCTTGATAAATGTATCGAGACCATGCGCCAGACCGGCTTGGATATGAGTGACAAATACAAGGAAACCTCAAAAGGTGGCCTCGCTGTCAGTATGGTTGCGTGCTGAAATAGTTGATCCCTGAATTCCGCGATTCCAGTATGGCTTTTGGGCGTTTATGAGGGTATTCATTGTCTATGTTTTCATCCCTCCTTATCGCCAATCGCGGCGAAATTGCCTGCCGGATCATGCGGACCGCCAAACGCCTTGGTATTCGCACGATTGCTGTTTATTCCGACGCCGATAAAGACGCCCTCCATGTGGAAATGGCGGATGAGGCCTGGCACATTGGCGGYGCKGCGGCGACCGAGAGTTATCTCRYCGCYGACAAGATCATWGARGTCGCCAAAGAAKCTGRCGCYGARGCGATCCATCCTGGTTAYGGRTTTYTATCCGAGAATGCKGAATTYGCRGARMGTTGCGCTGAGGCCGGWATTGTWTTCGTTGGACCATCYGCMGAKGCGATCCGGGCCATGGGTCTCAAGGGCACTGCAAAATCGCTAATGGAAAAAGCCGGTGTTCCTGTCGTGCCGGGCTATCATGGCAACAATCAGGACGGTAAATTCCTCAGGCAAAAAGCCTATGAGATTGGCTATCCGGTCCTGATCAAGGCTGTTGCCGGTGGCGGCGGCAAGGGCATGCGGCTGGTCGAGAAGGTTAAGGATTTTGACGACGCGCTTGAAAGTGCGCGGCGCGAAGCAGGTTCGGCCTTTGGCAACGAAGACGTGCTGATTG
>JAESRU010000193.1 GCA_016764455.1 Hyphomicrobiales bacterium
CAAGCCGCTAAAGCAACGCCTGGAAACCCTGTATTATTGCTCATCGGCATTTTTTACAATTCCTGCCATTTCGACTTTCAGCCAACTGGCTATAATATGTTCGGATCGACAAATCTACCGCCGCCCCCATGTCCGCAAGGTTGCCGAACGGAGATTGAATTGGATAATCCTCATCAGGTACCAGCCACCAAGGGTGTTGGCACACAATTGACGAGCAATAGCGCCCTGCCACCCGAAATAAAATTTCTGGCCGGGCGTCATTTGGAAATTGCTGAATTGGAAAATGCGGAAAGGCTTGCCCGTAAATGGGGGACAACGGCAGAGCAAGTATTGTTTGCAACCGGGAAAATTTCTGAACACGTTTATTATCAGGCTCTCGCTACCCATGCGGGACTGGATTTCATAAACTTGGAGCAACATCCACCGGATTGGGCCTATTTCAAGCGGGTTGCCAAACGCGCCCTTGACCAGGGCGATATCGCCCCGCTTGGCGCTGGCGCTGGCGGATTACAAATTGCTTATGCACCACACGGGACACCGGCGAGGCGGTTGGCCCGAATGGCCGACAATCCCGAGCTTGGGCGAAAGTTGCGAAAAAATATATTTGTGACAACACCTGGCGCGATCCGACGCGCCATGTTGCGCCGGTTTCGCCGTGCCTTCACCAATATAGCGGTCAACCGTCTGGCACGGCAAAATCCGGAAATGAGCGCCCGCTATCATGTGTTGCCCCGACAAAAAGTGGCAGTAATCGGGTTGTTGCTGATTACCGCGTTGTTGTTTGCGTGGCAACCGCTGGGAACATTTATCGGATGGAACCTGGCCCTATCCCTAATTTTTCTGGCGGTTACGAGTTTGCGGTTATTCGCAGTATTTCGCGTCATCCTGCATGGCTTCAAAAGCCCACAGNNNNCNNCACCGGCACCGGCACCGGCACCGGACATTCCCGATCAAGATTTGCCGATCTACACAATTCTTGTGCCACTATACCGGGAAGCAAACGTATTGTCGGCGCTGGTGCGCGCCCTGAAAGACCTCGATTACCCAACAGCAAAACTTGATATCAAATTGATCCTCGAAGAAAATGATCCAGAAACTCAGGCGAAAGCGGAAAGGCTGAACCTGCCGCACGCTTTCGACGTTATCGTCGTGCCCGCTTCAAACCCTCAGACCAAGCCAAAAGCCCTCAATTTTGCGATGCAGTTTGCGCGCGGCAAATATGTGGTGATTTTCGATGCCGAAGACCGACCAGAGCCGGACCAGCTCAAAAAAGCGATCAGTGCTTTCCGTGACGGGCCGCACGATCTGGCCTGCGTCCAGGCGCGTCTTGGCATTTACAACCAGAAGCAGAATTGGCTGACGAGCCAGTTCACGATTGAATATTCCGCTTTGTTCCACCTTTTGTTGCCAGCRCTAGATTYCCTTGGCGCCCCTCTTCCGCTTGGCGGCACGTCNAACCATTTCCGCCGTGACCGGTTGGAGGARGTYGGATCATGGGATCCGTATAATGTAACTGAAGATGCYGATCTCGGCATGCGCCTGTCGCGCCTTGGCTATCGAAGCCAGATGCTGGATTCCACAACCCACGAAGAAGCATGCAGTGAATTCCGCAATTGGCTGGGCCAACGGATCCGCTGGTTCAAGGGCTGGATCCAGACCTATWYKRKMYATWTGYRRTMGCSMWKYWWNNCATGGCRGGAAYTRGGTTTTRGYGGRTTTTTGACCCTTCAATTGATGATGGGCGGGATTTTGGTATCTGCGCTGGTGCATCCAATTTTTCTGACTTTTTTGGTGACCCAGGGATTTTTCGACATATTGTTTCACCTTCCTGCCGGCGGCTTTGGCGAAATGCTGCTGGTCTTGAATATCTGGAACCTGTCCGCTGGATATATTGGCGGAATTGCGCTTGGATTATGCGGCCTCAAAGTCGCTGGGGTGAAAGGCTTGTACGGGAATATCGTGTTCATTCCACTCTATTGGCTGCTGGTATCTCTGGCCGCATACCGGGCCGTCTGGCAGTTTGTCTGGAACCCGWTTTATTGGGAAAAAACAAACCACGGTCGGATGGGAGCCAAAAAGCAACTCAAAAATTCTACTGCCAAAAACCTGGCATCGGCTCAACATATTCATTAACCCCTTTGTGCCAAACATGGCCTGTCATTACCGCGGGTCTACGAGCAACATGATCGAATATTCAAGACTGTCTGCACTGATTGTAGAAAACAGCCTGATGATGCGCAATATTATCGCTGAAATGCTCCGCCAATTTGGCATCAGAGACGTTGTAAAAGWCWCCAATGCGGAAGAAGCACTAAAGGTGACGGCAAATCAGCGCTTTGATTTCATCATTCTTGATTTTTTCCTGGGATCTATGGATGGCGGCGATTTCACCCGCCATTTGCGCGTGGATGAAAGCAACCGGAACCGGCGTATCCCGATCCTGCTGGTGACCGCGCAACCTGATCATGAGAAAGTTTTGAAATCACGCGATTGCGGCATCAACGAAATACTTGCCAAACCACTTTCGGCGAAGGGGCTGCTTATACGCCTGAACGCGATGTTGGCGCAGGCGCGCCCATTCATTGTCTCGCGCGACTATATCGGCCCCTGCCGCAGGCGCCGGACATTGCCGCCACCAAATGGGATAGACCGACGGCGTGATACCCTGATTCTTGCACAGACGCCCCGCCCAAAACCGGCCGAATCTCAAAACCACAAAAAAGTCTTTGAAATCTAGGGTCTTGGGAATTTTGAATTTATTGGAGCGGGCGACCGGATTCGAACCGGCGACATCCAGCTTGGGAAGCTGACGCTCTACCAACTGAGCTACACCCGCACCAAATTTGAGATTAACGCTCAAGGTGACCTTGCCACAACCAAAACCTGAGACTGACCACACGTATTTCTAATTGGCGATCAATTCCGCGTTATAGAGCCTACCCCCGCCATTGTGGTTGCGGCCTATGCAGATTAGTCTTCGCGTAATCGCAAAACTTCAGGAATGACTTTTATGGATCGACTGACCCAGGAGCAGGATGCCGTATTTCCGTCGCTTGACGAAAATAAATTTCGCAACCCCGCCACAACCCTGACAGGCGAAACCCGCGCTGAAGTGAGTTTAAGCAATCTGGAAACGCTTTGGTTCAATACCGGGACGCTGTGCAATATTGCCTGCATCAATTGCTATATCGGCTCGAGCCCCACCAACGACGCGCTCAGCTATATCAGCTCGAAAGAAGTTGGTCGTTATCTGGACGAAATTGCCATTCTTGAACTCGGCACCAGGGAAATTGGATTTACCGGCGGCGAACCGTTTATGAACCCGGACATGATTGAGATGGCTGGAGATGCCTTGTCGCGCGGGTTCGAGGTTTTGATCCTCACCAACGCCATGCAGCCGATGCAGCGCAAATCGGTCAGTGAAAAATTGCTGGAATTACAGAAAGAATATGGCGACAGGTTAACCCTTCGCGTTAGCCTTGATCATCATGGCCAGGCGTTTCATGAGGTTGAGCGCGGCACCAATACCTGGAATGTCGCCCTGAAAGGTCTGGACTGGCTGTCTGCACACGGGTTCAGGCTTGCGGTTGCGGGCCGGACCTGTTGGAGCGAAGCCGAATCTGARGCCCGTCTCGGGTATCAAAAATTGTTTTCTGMRCGCGGCTACAAAATCGACGCCAACGACCCRGCCGCGTTGGTACTCTTTCCTGAAATGGATACCCGGCTGGATGTGGCTGAAATTACCACCTCCTGCTGGTCGATCCTGGATGTGGACCCTGCCGGTATCATGTGCGCCACCAGCCGTATGGTGGTGAAACGGCGCGGAGAAGACAGRCCCGGTATTTTRCCYTGYACSRTTYTGCCGTTTGACGGTGATTTCCATATGGGCAMGACCCTGGGCGAATCCCTGCAGGTCGATGGTGGCAATTTCCATGATGGCGCGGTGCGTCTCAACCATCCCCATTGCGCACGCTTTTGCGTACTTGGCGGCGGCTCATGCTCGAAGGCTGCCGACTAACCAGCACTACAAGTTTTTAACGAAAATGTTTGGAGAGCTTCAGGCCCTGCTTTTGGTAATTGGAACCAATATCGGTGCCATATAACTGGTCGGGGCGACCGGTCAGGGGTTCGTAAATCAGCCTGCCGATAATCTGRCCGTGTTCAAGAATGAACGGCACCTCGTGGGAGCGCACTTCAAGCACCGCACGGCTGCCTTCGCCACCCGCTGCGGAATGGCCAAAACCGGGGTCAAAAAATCCGGCATAGTGAACCCGAAATTCCCCCACAAGTGGATTATAAGGCGTCATCTCGGCGGCATATTCCGGGGGAACATGTACTGCTTCCCGCGACGCCAAAATATAAAATTGATCAGGGTCGAGGATCAGGCCGCTACCGGGTTTGATGTGAATTGGTTCCCAATAATCAAGCACATCGCAAGCGCCTGGCACATCGATATCAACCAAAGCCGTATGACGTTTGGCACGGTAACCAATCAACCCGTCTGGCCCCTCGCCGCCTGCAAGATCGACACTAAGAGCTAACCCGCCATCGATATTGGGCGCACCACCGGTGACCAATTGTTGCTCTTCATGCAATGCTTTCAGATCATCGTCGCTGCAAAGTGCAGCACCGCGGCGAAATCTGATCTGGCTCAACCGGCTGCCTTCGCGCGCCAAAATCGGGAATGTGCGCGGGCTGACTTCAAGAAAGAGCTGGCCGTTATATCCAGCCGCGATCAGATCGAATTCCTGGCAATTGTCAGAAATGACCCGGGTAAAAATATCCAGCCTGCCGGTGGAGCTTTTCGGATTAGCAGCGGCGGCGATTTCGTCTGGCAGCGCTAACGCTTCCAGCAACGGCACGATATATACGCAACCTGTTTCCAAAACCGCGCCTTCGCGCAAATCAATTTCATGCAGGGAAAGCTGGTCGAGTTTTTCCATGATGGTAGCATTTGCGCCGGGCAAAAAACTGGCCCGGACCCGATACGCGATCGGTCCCAAACGGAGGTCCAAACTGGCGGGCTGGACCTGCCCATCGGCCAATGGACGCGCAGGCAAAATCGCGCCGGCCGCGACCAGATCCTGTATTTCACCAAAGGGAAGAATTCCCTGCCTGATATTCGTCGCGTCTTTCAACCGTCGCATCCTGCTGGTTGTGTCTCCATGTCCCCTTGCCTAGCCGATCATCTGGTTGACGCCAAGGGGCGGCTGCGGTAAATCTGTGGGCATCGAAGTGGTAATTTGAGCCGGCCGGCTTGCAGCCACGTTAAACAATTCGCTAAAAGGCCGGGGTAGACGAAACCCGGTCTGGCATTAAGCCGCGTCGGGAATTTTTTTGTCTATTGAGGTTTTTACTATGTCCGAAAATTCAAACACCCCCACTTCCGAGAATGGTCTGGCCACAGATCTGATCCATGAGGGCATTTTGCGCAGCCAGTTTGGCGAAACATCCGAGGGCCTCTATCTGACATCGGGCTATGTCTATGACAGCGCCGAACAGGCCGAAGCCCGCTTCAAGGGCGAGGATGAAGGCTTCATATATAGCCGCTTTGCCAACCCGACCGTTGCCATGTTTGAATCCCGGATGTGTGCGCTTGAAGGCGCCGAAATGGCGCGCGCCACGGCAAGCGGCATGGCGGCGGTAACCGCCACAATGTTGTGCCAGTTGAGCGCCGGTGACCATGTGGTTGCCGCCAAGGCGCTGTTTGGTTCGTGCCGCTATGTGATCGAAGACCTGTTGCCGCGCTTTGGCATCGGCATGACCCTGGTGGACGGCAAGGATCTAGCACAATGGGAAACCGCGATGCGCCCCAACACCAAGATTTTGTTTCTTGAATCTCCTACCAATCCGACCCTTGAAGTGGTGGATATTGCGGGCGTGGCAAAAATTGCCAATGCAGGAGACGCGCTGCTGGTTGTCGATAATGTGTTCGCAACCCCGTTGCACCAGCGCCCGCTCGCGTTGGGGGCACATATCGTCGTCTATTCAGCGACCAAACATATTGACGGCCAGGGGCGTTGCCTTGGTGGTGTGGTGCTTGGCAGCGAAGAATTCATCATGGGGCATCTGCATACTTTCCTGCGCCAGACAGGGCCGAGCATCAGCCCGTTCAATGCCTGGGTAATGCTGAAGGGGTTGGAGACCCTGCCGCTCCGGGTTGCCCGGCATGTTGAAACCGCCAGCCAGATTGCTGACTATTTGCACAATGAAGCAAAGATCTCGCGGGTGCTTTATCCGGGGCATAAATCTCATCCGCAGCATGATCTGGCAATGAAACAGATGGGGTCAGGCGGGCCGATGGTCGCGTTCGAAGTCGCGGGCGGCAAAGCGGCTGCGTTCAAATTCTCAAACGCGCTGCGCATTATCCGGATTTCGAATAATCTCGGCGATGCCAAAAGCCTGATCACGCACCCATCAACCACAACCCATCAACGGCTCTCGGAAGACGCACGGCTTGAACTTGATATTACAGACGCCCTGTTGCGGATTTCCGTAGGGCTGGAAGACGCCGCCGACCTGATCCGCGACATTGACGCCGGGCTTGCCGCGATTTAGAGCTTTATCGAAAACATTTTGATCGGGAAAGACATATGTACCGCGCCACAACAAAGTCGATCCTTGTCACGGTCAAACCGCAATACTTGGCGGAGCGATCATCGGAAGTGACATCATCGTTTTTCTGGGCCTATACGATTGAAATTTCCAATCAGGGCGACATACCTGTGCAGATCATTTCGCGGCGCTGGGTCATTGTGGATGCCCTTGGCCGCGAAGAAATTATCGAGGGGCTTGGCATTGTCGGCGAGCAGCCATTGCTGGCACCAGGGGAAGCGTTTGAATATACCAGCGGTGTGCCACTATCCACGCCGACCGGGATAATGTCCGGCACGTATCAGGTGGAGGCGCAAGACGGGCATATGTTTGATATTGAAATTCCGGCTTTCTCGCTGGACAGCCCGCACCTGAAACCTACCCTCAACTAAACATCAAATCTGCGCGTTTCCTATGATGAAACTCAACTTCATCTCCTGCGTTGAGTGCGGAGGGATAAACCCTCTATAATGGCGGCAATTTTGCAAAGACGGGGCAAGCCAAACCGTGATTGATCTCCGGCCAGTTATTTTTATCGTCGGACTGCTATTGTCGACGCTTGGCTGCGCAATGCTTTTGCCGGCAATTGTCGACCTTGCCTTTGGCAATGAAGACTGGATTGCCTTTGCCGGTGCGGCTGCGACCACGTTGTTTGCCGGCATGGGCATGTCGCTGGCGACCCGCACCGACGATGCCCGCCTGACAACCCGTTCGGCATTTCTGCTGACCACAATTGCCTGGATTGCRCTGGCAGCGTTTGCTGCTTTGCCGTTTTTATGGACCGATCCGGGGTTCAATTATACCGACGCATTTTTTGAATCCATGTCGGGCCTGACAACCACCGGGGCAACGATTGTGCTCGGCCTGGATTTTCGCCCGCCTGGATTGCTGCTCTGGCGCGCCCTGCTGCAATGGCTTGGCGGGATCGGGATCATCGTTATGGCGATWGCCGTWTTGCCGATGTTGCAGGTTGGCGGCATGCAATTGTTCCGCATGGAATCTTCCGATACGTCGGAAAAAATCCTGCCCCGTGCAGCGCAKATCGCCGGGTCGATCAGCCTGATCTATGTGGGYCTSACRGCCATCTGYATGCTYGGATATTACGTTGCCGGRATGCGSYTGTTTGATGCCCTCACCCACGCCATGACCACAATYKCCACCGGCGGRTTTTCAACCCATGATGCRTCWTTTGCGTTTTTCGAYAGYACYTCGATTGAAATGCTGTCGGTGCTTTTCATGATCCTGGGAAGCTTGCCGTTTGTGCTTTATCTGCGGGCCATGCGCGGCAATGSCGGGGCGCTATATAAAGACACTCAGGTCCGCTGGTTCGTAATCACACTTGTTGTTTTCATAATTATTATGGGCCTGTTTGCCTGGGGCAACCCGGAAGTAGACCCGGAGCGCGGGTGGCGGCATGTCATATTCAACGTGGTTTCGATCATGACCGGCACCGGCTATGCGTCTACCGGGTATGACAATTGGGGACCGTTTGCGATCGCCTTTTTCTTCATCATCGCGTTTGTCGGTGGTTGCGCCGGGTCCACCTCTTGCGGCATCAAGATATTCCGGTTCCAGGTGATTTTCACCAACATTGCCCAACATGCCAACCGGATCATCTATCCCAACGGAGTATTTGTGAACCGCTATAACGGCAACGTATTGCCGGACCATGTATCGGCCTCGGTGATGGGTTTCATGTTCYTGTTTTTTYTGGTCTTTGGYCTGCTCTCGGCGGGTCTCAGCCTGACCGGGCTGGATACGYTGRCRGCRTTRTCTTCAGCRGCCAGCGCCATTGCYAATGTGGGGCCAGGCCTCGGCGAACTTGTGGGGCCGGCGAGCAACTTTAAAAATATCCCCGATAGCGCAAAATGGATCATGAGCATCGGCATGCTGCTGGGGCGGCTTGAATTATTTACGGTGCTGGTGCTGTTCAACCCACATTTCTGGCGCAGCTAACAGCCGCTTATTCGGCGGGCATCATTTTATCTTTGCGTCCCAATATCCAGCGGTTGAATTTTCCCATATCCGAACCGATGCCAACAAAGGCCGGGACCAGGAACAGAACCAAAGCTGTTGCGACTGCCAGCCCAAATACAAGCGTGATTGCCATGGGAAGCAGGAATTGGGCCTGCAGGCTCCGCTCGAATAGAAGCGGCATCAACCCGCCGATTGTTGTCAGCGAGGTGAGCAGAACCGCACGCAAGCGATCTTGCGATGCGCCAATTGCAGCGGTTTCAATATCTTCGCCTTCAGCCAGGCGCTCGTCGAGGCGGATCACCAGAATAATTGAATCGTTGACCAGAATTCCGGTCAGTCCAAGCAGCCCCATGAAGCTCAAAATGGTAAGTGGGAACCCCATGACATAATGGCCGACAATGGCACCGATAACGCCAAACGGGATGATCAGCATAACCACCAGCGGGCGGGTATAGCCGCCAAGGACCCAGGCCAACACCAGATAAATCAACCCAAGCGCTACGATGAGACCTATTTTCAAATCGACAAAGGCTTTGGCCCGTTCCTGTTCCCGTCCGGCAAATTCATAATCAATATTGTAGCGTTGGGTGATGGCGTCGATCGGCCCGCTCCCCAGCGCTTCAACCAACTCGCGATTGTTGCTCACCAGATTGTCTACTTCGGCGGTAACAGAAACCGTATTGCTGCCGTCGCGGCGCTGGATGATCGAGAAACCAACATTTTCACGGATGCTGACAATTTCCGTCAACGGGACTTGGCGGCCCGAAGGAGAATCCAGATACAATCGCTGCAACCCGTCGAGACCGCGACTGTCTTCGTCGTGCAGAACGCGGACCGTAATTTCTTCGTCGCCTCTGGCAAAACGGCGTGCGATGGCGCCCTGGAATGCATTGCGCACCTGCGACCCCACATCCTGGATTGTAAACCCGAGCGCTTTGCCGCGCGGCGTCAATTCCAGAACCAACTCCTGCTTGCCATAAGGCAGATCATCATCGATTGATGAAACGCCGCCATACCGGGTGAGCAATTCACGCACTTCTAGGGCTGCCTCTTTCAAAACATCAGACGGCGCGTTCATCAACCGGATATCCAGATCACGGCCCGGTGTACCGCCGTGGCGCCCGGCTATCACAACCCTGTCCACGCCGGGCAGACCAGGCAGAGCATTGCGCCAGGCGACAAGCAACGCGCGGGTTCGGATATCGCGGCCTTCGGAGGCGGATAATTGGACGCTGACGGACGCAACGCTGTCATCCTGGGTCCGACCGGACTGTCCGAGCATGGAAAATGTGTTGGTTACGAGACGGCCTTCGCCGTTGGTAAGCTCAGCTTCGGCCGAATAGAGGGCCGCCTCTACCTGTTCCAACGCGTGCGCCGCTTCATCATCCGGCGTACCCGCACTGAATACGATTCTCGCCACGATAATTTCCGCTTCCGGCGACGGGAAGAACTGAAACTTGACCCGCCCGCCGGAGAAAAGGCCGAACGCAATTACCAAAATTGCGATTGAAAGGGCTACGGTTGTGTAGCGCCAATTGAATGCAAGCCTGGCCAATGCCTGAAATGGCTTGTCGCGGAACCAGTTAAAGCCCGCATTGAACGCCCGCCTGAACCGGCTTGGACGATATTCCTTGCCTTTCAAGGCATGGTATAAATGGCCCGGAAGGATCAGAAAACTTTCCACAAGAGATGCGATCAGAACGGAAATCACTACCAATGGCAAGGCCAACATGATCTGTCCAATCACATCGCGGATCAGGAACATTGGCAAGAATGCGGCCATGGTTGTAAGGGTGGCAGCGGTGACCGGGATCAGCATGCGACCGGCCCCAATTTCAGACGCATCCAGCGCCGACATGCCTCTTTGTCGCAAGGTCGCCGTATGTTCGCCGACGACGATCGCGTCATCAACGATGATCCCAAGGGTCAGAATGAGTGCGAACAGCGAGACCATGTTGATGGTCTGTCCGGTGAGCCACATCACTGCCAGGGTCATCATCATGGCGACAGGAATTCCAGCCGCGACCCAAATGGCGATGCGGGCATCGAGAAACAGAAASAGCACGATCAAYACAATTGCCAGRCCGCCAATGCCGTTCCTGAGCAACAGATCGATCCGTTGCTGGAGTCTGGCAGCGCGTACATCATATTTGGTTACGACCAGATTGGGCGGCAAGGTTGGCAGCAATTCGGCCAGATATTCATCTACAACCCGAGATGATGTCAGGGTATCTGCTGCCGCTGCCCGCTGGATCGCCAACTCTACCGCTGGGCCGCCCGCATGAATTCCGCGCGGCGCGTCATCATCAAAATGAGCTTCGACGGTTGCTATATCCCGCAGCAAAATTTTCTCACCGGAGGGCAATGACCGGATTTCGATATTGGCGAATGATTCAGGGGTTTCCGCTTCAGCCAGCGCCCGCACCTGCTGTTCGACCGCGCCTTCKATGGTACCRGACGGTAGATCGCGGCTAGAGCTTGCAATCCGCGCGGCAATTTCGGCAAGGCTGAGG
>JAESRU010000194.1 GCA_016764455.1 Hyphomicrobiales bacterium
GCCCGCTCGATATCGCGAACTGTGATCAGACCGATACAGAGATAATTGCTATCGACGACAATCAATTTTTCAATTCTGTGTTGATGCAAAAGCCGCTTGGCCTCGACCCGGTCAACGCCTTCATTGACCGTGATCAGGTTATCGCGGGTCATCAATTCGGAGACCGGCTGATCCGGGTTCGATGCGAACCTGACATCACGGTTGGTCAACATCCCGACCAGCTTGCCGCTCTCTTCAACCACGGGAAACCCGGAAAACCCGTGCTTGTCCATAAGATCAAGGGCGTCTTTAAGGGTCGCGGATGGGGCAAGGGTCAAAGGGTTCACGACCATGCCRGATTCGAATTTCTTCACCTGCACGATTTCCTGCGCCTGTTTTTCAGGCGTCAGGTTGCGATGAATGACGCCAATGCCGCCAGCTTGCGCCAGRGCAATTGCCAACCGGGATTCGGTGACCGTGTCCATCGCCGCCGATAGGATCGGGATCGACATGGATATGGAACGGGTTATCCGGGTTGCGAGATCTGCTTCTGACGGCAAAATCTCGGAGCGGCCCGGACGCAATAATACGTCATCAAATGTAAGGGTATAAGGGAACCTGCCTGCTGCGTCTGCATCAGCCATTGCCAACCTCCATAAAGCCAGAAATCCAGGACTTGGAATTCGGTTTTTTTGTAATGTAATGCCGGTTCAAAACACCTGTACCAGCGGAGAATCTGATTGGCACATGTCATTATCACTGTGTCTGCAAATTGCAAAGCCACGTGGTGATAAACTTCGCAAAATTCCGRTRCYYRCCCGKYCTTTYCAACGGCARCMAATTCTACATSYATCAGCAAACGGTTTTAAGGCMGCMCGGTTGTTCCAGAAACCTGCACCGATGAAATCCAAATGCCTGCCAGTTTTTACACGGAATAAAAGTGACAACTAATTGAAATATTTCAATATTTCAATTTCTTTGATCCAGGTCAATGCAGCCGGTTTTTACTCAATCAGAATGATCCGCAAAGAGATTCTTTGAAAAATCAAAACCATAGAGGGTGATTATGGATTATTCTGCGGGTGAACTTACTTTTCTTTTTCTGTCGGTCGGGCTGTATGTGGTGTTCGGTGCCGTGCTGGCCTATCAGGCATGGCGGGAATCACCACGCGAAGACTAGGCGGCTGAACCTTGTTCCAAGACATACCGGCTGACTATTCGGTTTCCGGCGCGCCGCGAAACCCTGTTGCCAATACGTACATCTCTGCAGAATCTGAACGGCTCGCCGGTGGCTTGACGTGACGAACCGTTTTGAATTCGCGCTTCATGCGGGCCAGAAGGTCTGCTTCCGTACCGCCCTGGAAAACCTTGGCAAGAAACACGCCGCCGGGCGCCAGAATTTGTGACGCGAAATCGAGTGCGACCTCGCACAGCGCGATAATGCGCAAATGGTCTGTTGGGCGATGACCGGTGGTATTGGCTGCCATATCCGAGAGCACAATATCGGCCTTGCCACCCAGTTCTGCTGTCAGGCGTTCTGGGGCATCGTCATCCAGAAAATCAGCCTTGATAATTGTGGTGCCTGGAACCGGGTCCATGTCCAGTAGATCGATCGCCACCAACCGCCCTCTCTTGGCCGGGTTCTGGTGCTCGACAGCTATCCGCTCCGCGACGATCTGCGACCATCCACCGGGGGCCGCCCCCAAATCGATCACCCGCTGGCCTGGTTTTAGAAACGGATAGCGTTCTTCGATCCCGATCAGTTTGAACGCTGCACGGGAGCGATATCCTTTGCGCTTGGCTTCGGCGACGAATGGATCATTGAGTTGACGCTCCAACCAACGTGTTGACGCGGTGGTGCGCCCACGGGCTGTTTTCACGCGCTTTTTAAGATCGCGTGCTGTGCTTGGAGTTTTGCTTACCATAATCAGTGCCCGCGTGATCGCGTCATATAGGGATAGCGACCGCGCCGACGGCGTCGCCTTGTCTCACCTGGCACATAAACACCATCTTCAGCCATCAGGGTCGACAAAATGCCTTCGCGCAAGCCGCGATCTGCAACACGCAATTTCTGACACGGCCACATCCGCCGGATGGCTTCCAGAATGGCACATCCCGCCAGCACCAGGTCAGCGCGTTCCTTGCCAATGCAAGGATTGGCTGCCCGGGCCTCAAAATCCATATCGAGCAATCGATCATTTACCTCGGACACCTGCTCACCCGTGAGCCAGCAGCCGTCGACGCGTGATCGTTCATAGCGCGGCAGTTTCAGAAAAATCCCTGCAATCGTTGTCACCGTGCCGGAGGTTCCGAGTAGATGCGCCCGTTTGCCCCGAAGTAAATTTCGGATGCCATTTTCGGTTTCAAATTTCTGCAACATCTCGGTGACATAAGTCACCATTTCCTCAAATATATCGCGGTTGACATCAAACCCGCCAAATTTTTCTGCAAGCGTTACAACGCCAACCGGCAACGAGGTCCAAGCCTGAATATTTCGTTGCACCTTGATTGGGCAACATCGATTTTGTCCAGATAGTTCCAACCAGGCGATTTCGGAAGAGCCGCCGCCGATATCAAAAACAAGCACACCGTCGGCTGCGGGATCGATGAGATTGGCGCAACCAGATACCGCAAGTCGGGCTTCGGTTTCCTGATCAACAACTTCCAATTCAAGCCCGGTCTCTTCGCGGACCCGAGACAAAAACTCCTCGCCRTTGCAAGCAGACCGRCAGGCCTGYGTCGCGATTGTCCGGGCYCGGCCCACACGCCGAAAATTCATTTTATCCCGGCACACCTTGAGCGCTTCGATTGTGCGGTCCATGGCATCGTTGTTGATGGCACCAGATAGGCTGACCCCCTCACCCAAACGAATGATCCGTGAAAAAGCATCAATGACCCGAAAGCCGCGTTTCGCCGGACGCGCCACCAACAAGCGGCAATTATTCGTACCCAGATCTAACGCCGCATAGACGCCGCTAGACTGTTGGGGAGATACAGCAGATTTCTGCCCGGCCAAATCCAATGGAGGTTTCTGGCCGGAGACCTTTCCGTCTTGTTTTTCGGTATCCTGGCGACCGGCCACGTTATCTCCCTCACTGGGCCTTGCGGCCTATTGTCGTCATTATTTTTGCTGCCATTTGAGCGCGCTTTTCGCCACGATAGCAGTAACGTGTTAAAACGAAAAGCATGAGAATACAGTTTCGTTATCGGAATACTTAATCCGCGAGAATTCCCAGAAATACTACAAACAACATTTTGCCYGACAATGACCCCATATCGACAAATGATGCATGCAAGCACATATTGCAATGGGCGTGGTTCTTGGGCTAAAAGGAACCCGTTCAGAACATGCTGGTGATCATTTTACCGATCTCAGTCATAACCCACTGAAAATACTGGGGAATCGTCTAACGGTAGGACAACGGACTCTGACTCCGTCAATCTAGGTTCGAATCCTAGTTCCCCAACCAAACAAAATCAATGACTTAGCAAATTATCAAAATAAGATACGGTTCTTAAGGTGCCGTTGAGGTGCCATGAGTTATAAAAAGACGCAGACCGAAGCCTGCGCCTATGAATGTAGGGTCATGCGCCAACCCTTTGCTGATCGAGCAAATATTCCTCGAAATCGTCATGGGTCAAAACCGGCAAGTCTGTCCAAAAGTACATATCTCGCGGTGGAATGCCTATAATGCGATTTCCAGAGGTCGTGCGCATATACACTCCATTGACTGAATTGCCCTTAGAATTGTAGACGCCCTGTTGCTTAAAAATGAAGCAAAGGGACCAGAATGGGCGAAGTTTTTTTAACGAAAAAAGCTATGGCTCTCGATTTTGCACCCCGATGCAATTGCCATCAATCCTCTAACGCCAATATTCGATAAACCGAAGCGCGGCCTATTGATACACGTWTGGCRATTTCCGTTGGCCCAACACCAGCTTTCTRAAGTTYTYGAACCTCATCYGCCKTGGCCATCGCCGTAGGCTTRCGRCCCTTGTAYTTYCCRGCRGCYTTGGCTTYRGCRATACCTTCACGCTGSCGCTCRAGCATCAGTTCGCGTTCRAACTGTCCRWAAGCACCAAAGATGGTCACGGTGAGTTTGCCCGCTGGGCTCTTCGTATTGATTTCCGAACCACCGAAATCAAGAATACGCAAGCCTACATTCTTTGTTTCAAGCCGATCTACACGCGTATGGCAATGCTACAATTTTAGCTCGCAAAAACTCAGAATTAGGTGGCGCGCTACAGCGCTACATCTATCAATGACTTAGGAGGAAGTTGGTAGCGGGAGAGGGAGAGGGAAACGTCCCTCATCACTCTAAGCCATTGATTTTAAACGCCTCARCGAATGGTAACAGTACCAAAAGGTACCAGAGAAAGGTACCAATAATTGATACATAGACCTCCCTTTGCTTAAAATAATAACTGCCGAATTCATGGTGCCTCACCCACCTCATTTTTAGGTGACAAGGTGTCTACAATTCTAGGGGCAATTCTCATGGCTGAGATCGACCCCACGCTCGTGGAGCAGATCCTCGACATTTCGAAGTGAAAGTAGAAATCGGACATACATCATGACCGCCAAGCGGATAATCTCGGGGGACGTCTTGAAATAGCGGAAGGGATTTCTCATTCGACGAGGTTGTGAAATACCCCCTACTCGCTCAAGCGGTTTTTCCTCTGACACTGCCGTCGAGTGAGGCTGAATTTCAAAAAGCGGCAATACGTTCAATGACCCACACGATGGCAATGCTACYAATTGAATATGGCAGAACAGCCCAGGCCCATTTTGGTCGCGGCACGTTGACACGCCAGTTTATTTGTCGCGCCAAAGCCATAACGGCAAACACCAAAGCGATGAATAGCAGCTGGCCGACCTCGACGCCGACATTAAAAAACAGAAGCGCCATAGGGATCGCTTTCAGGGGCAAACCTATTTCGGCTAGCGCTCCAGCAAAACCGAGGCCATGCAGCAGACCGAAAGTGAATGCGATTACCCACGGAAATCTTTCCGTGAGTCCAGGTTTTCCTCGTCGGCTGTGGATGATTTCGGATGCGACGAAAACGATACTCAGAGCTATTGCAGCTTCGACGGGCGGCCCAGGCATTTGAATGAAGCCGAGCGTTGCTCCGGCCAGTGTGATACTGTGGGCAAGCGTAAAAGCGGTAACGGTAAAAATGATACGRCGYWYGCCTTTCACCAGAAGCAGTARTGCCAGAACRAACATAAGATGATCAATGCCGCTCAAGATATGCTCAGCGCCAAGCAAAAAGTAAGTTTGAATAATTTCGAAACTGCTCGCTTGAGTGGGAACAGTGAAGGACGGATTCCCTGGGGTTAGCCGACGAGATTCGTTAACACCATCTGCAAAATCGAAGCGAACGAGCACATCTGTTGATGTTTGGTTGAGCCCATCAATGTGAATTACCCCCCCTTCGAGACCTCCAACGCATGTTGTCGTCCAGCGCGCAACGTATGCGGTGCCGTTCCAGATAGATTGGCCGGGATCACGCTGATCACAATTTTTTGGCAATTTAGCGGTTATCGCCATGGGACGCCCACCGGTTGCCGGCGTTTTCCACACCACCGCATACTGGTCCATGCTGATCAAGCCTAGCTCCAGGTAACCTGGCTGCAATGCATGTCCAAAGGATGAAAAATTAGTCCCAATTGACACGCTCAGAAAGACAATAACTGCCACCGCAATTTGGCTTGCGGTCCGTATCACCGGGTATCCTCTGTAAGTTCATCAGCCCGCTGTATCTCAACTACGTAACGCCCAAGTCGGCGCTCATAATCCAGTTCACGAACCTCGACTGCCTTTGCTGATCTCCAGTCGCGCAATACGTCATCACGCACTTCAGAAAGCGGCGGCACACGTGCAGGTTGCCCGTCGAGGATACGCACAAGATGCACACCATAGGAGGACGTCACCGGCCCGGACCACACGCCAGGTGCAAGTTTTGCGACTTGGTCGAAGAAGTCTTGCCCAAACACACCGTCAATTGCGCTTTGCCCAGAAAGACGAAGTTGTGCCGGCAGAAGTGTGTGCTCTCCCAATGTTGAAGGTTCAGCCGGAGGATCGAAATGGAGCGCATCCAATGACCGTGTGATTGTCTGCGCATCCGGATGTTCGCCAAGATAGATTTGCTCGAAGGCCAAATGTGCTTCACGTTGATAGGTTTGCTCGTTGGCAGCAAGATAAGTCTCTAATTCTCCTGCAGACGGTTCCTGAAGATAGGCGCCTGTATCCGTCAGGAATTCCATTTTCTGACGCAAACGYCGCCGGACTATTGTGTCGTTTCTGTCGAGGCCAAGCGCCAACGCATCGCGATAATAGACTTCCTCGCGAATTTCCTCGTTGATTAATGCGTTAAGCTCATCATCGTTCGGCATCCGCTTCCAGACCGAATTGAATCCGGCGGCAAGTTGGCTGATCCGGGCCGGTCCAATGACGATTACATCAGCGGGACTTTCGCGTGTTTCATCGACAGCCGCATAAAAAAGGAAGATAAACCCGCCAAYGACCAAGAAATGAAGTAGCGGCTCCCGCAGGAGCCGCATCAACAAATTCATGCCTTACCTCTATCCGTCAAGCTGGCACTCAAGACGCCGGACTATACCAGATTGGCGACGTGTAAGCGCGCTCTTGCTGGACAAGGACGGCGTCATCAGGAAGCGTGATTGCATCTCCGTAGAAAGCTACGTCATGGGCAAGCCAGCTTGGAGTTGGAATCTCAAGCACGCGGATATAATACACGGCGCGCTCGGTCGGATCGAAATCCGGATCCTGCCACCAGGCACCCAGCACCGCCTGGCCGATGTCGTTGGTATAGCGCGCACCATCCACAGTGTTGCCCACTGGCGGCAACGTACCATCTGCGTCAGCCGTTCTGTCACCCGCCCAGGCGATGTCGTAGATTTTTTCCTGAATAGTTCCATCTGTCTCAACCCAACCCTTGATCACCTGAATCCGGTCCAAATTCGCACCGTCGGCATCGCGCAGGGCGCGAACCATGAAGGTGGGTGCTTGGCCTTCCGGCGCTGCGGTCAGGTCGCCGCCCATCGGCACACCGCGAGCATAACCCTGCGCGGCGAAATCGGGGCGCTCCACCTCGTCCGCGGTGAAGTCCCAGCCCGCAAAGACGCGCACGGCCATGCGGGTGCCGGTGGTGGCATAAACCTCTTTGCGTGACATGGCGTCCCAAATCGCTTCTCTGGTATTTTCGCGTGCCCATACAGCAGCAAGACCAGACGACAGAGCTTGATAATGACGGATCGTAATATCGGGGCCATTTTCTTGCTGCATTACACCGGTAATTGTTTCGTTATACCGCCCTTCGCCAGCACCCGGTTCGACCGGCGGCGCTTTTCCAAAGAAGTTTTCCTCTCTCGTCGTCGCAAGCGAGGTGTGGCTGTCAGTCGATCCGATCATGCCAAACTTGAATGGATTGACACCCAATTCCTCCTCCAGAGCCAGCCCGCGCGTCAACGCCTGACGGGCATATTCGCGCGGTAACATATCTGGCGTTTTAGGCTCAGGCCCGAAACTTCCCTTGTCCCATCGATAATAATCGGCAAATTCATCTGTTGGTGAAAGCGCGGGATGTGTTTCCCCATCTCCCTTCATCTGGGTTACTTCGTATAACGGCTCCCATCGCGCCCTTTGCGTTGCGTAGTTCTGATCTAGCGCCTGGCCGCCGAGTGTGACCTGGTCAAACATCAGCCCATTTGAGAGATTCCCGTTATGCGGAATGGCCAGAACTTGTCCGCCGGATTCCGTTTCATATGCCTGCATCCAGGCCCAAAGATCTTCGGGATCAGATGAATCGTAATTGGAATACGGCACCAGATCGCGAACATCGTCCGCGTCGTCGCGAAACACTACGACTCGATGCAAATTGTTCCCATCTGGCGAGGACGTCCATTCAAATCCGTGGAATGCAGTAAAAACACCCGGTTCGTTGAATCTCTCAGTCGTTTCTATGAGGCTGTTCCAGACCGAACGGGTCAATTCATCGTTATCAAGTGGATCCTCCCTCACCATCATCTGCCCGCCCCAAAGAGCGTAAGCGTCCCATGGGTTGCCGGATCTGACCAAATCATGAATTTCTTTACCCCAGGGAATGGCAAGCAAACCCGGATCTGATTCCGCGATCAAGACAGAGAGTCCTAGATTTTCCGAATGATCCGCTATCGCAAGAAAATCAAGCGGTCTGATAAGCTGGGCCCTTTGTCCTAAAGATGAACGCACTACTTCTCCGCGTGCAAAACGATAGGCGTCGTCCGGCCCGAGAATATTGCCAAACATGCCCGCATCGGTAGAGAGGGACGTATGTAAATGGGTATCGCCGAACAGCACGCGATCAGGATAATTTCTGTTGAGATAAGGAGAGTATTCAGGTTGTCCGAGCGTGACTTCATGCGCCTCGATACCAACGTCGCCTACATAATTCTGCGCTACAGCGTCCTGCGCTACGGCGAGTGTCGGCAAGAGCACTAATGTCGTGWCAGCCAGGATAGATTTAAATCGCATCGTATGTCTCCCAAAATTTTTAAGGATTAGCTACTTTCGGTATTCTCGTTTCAAAAACTCCAAGCTCCAGTGATCGTGACGTAATCAGATTCGAAGCGGTTCGTTGCGGTGAAGTCATGCATCCACTTCCCCAAAACGGTGAGATCACCGCCACCAAATTCGGGAATCCAGACGAAACCAGGACCGGCACCAAAGGARTCTGATCTGAACCCTCCTAAAAGTGCACCGCTGCCGCTGTCGCCTGTGAGTTGATGATAATAGTAACCTCTAACGCCGAGCGCAAAACTCGGAGATAAAAATTGGTTCGCCGTAAAATCGACGTGAAACTCGGTTCCCGTCCGATAATTCGTGCTCGAATTTTCRGTATTGACCATAATTCCCGGCGCGACAGACAATTCCAGCCCTATTGCCGGATCGAACCATGTGATTGCGCCAACCGTGTCGAAGCTCCAGTAGTTGCGGCCAAGATTTACCAAATTCGCCAGGCTGTAGCCGCCTGTTGGCGCGACAATGATTTCAGAAAGCTTGAAGGACCATGCACCGGAAGCCCAGTTCAACTGAATTGGAATTAAGGCAATGTCGCTGAGGTCGAAGGAATCATCGGTTACTCCGAGCCGCCCACCTAAGGGGCCAGTGATCGAGGCGTCAAGACTGGCGTATCCAATGGGAACAACAACTCCGATTGTGTATGTACCACCTAGGACTGGTTGCTCGAATGTGTAAGTCAGCGCCGTGAGATTGAGTAGCGTCATGATGTCGAGATTCAGATTGACCGCGCCTTCCAGAAGTGCCGCGCCCGCATTGCCAGACTGGTACCAAAGCGTATTTGCAACCAAGAAACCCGGCTTGGGTGGCAGAGCGAGAAAAATATCACCAACACTGCCGGGAAGAAAATGGCTTGATGCCCCCTCGGCAGCCTTCGCCATCCGGTAAGATGAGGTTAGCGCGAGCCCCATTGTAAAGACGAGCACCAGGAGCAGYCGGCACGCCGATAGTTTGCCTCCAAAATTATGCGAAATTCCCTCTTGATCGGAATTCCACAAGTTTGGCATCCGCCGATCCGGGTTTGCTGCGASCTTTCTCGGATAAGTTCGACCCTCTGTCGATATAGACATAGCTACCTTCCTTCAAATATCTTAAACCGAACTATTCGATTTCATAAGAATTCTTCACTTCTTCGAAGCTCAGCATGCCATCACTATTTGTGTCGGCGGCATCGAAGTCGGCCAGTTTTTCCGTGATGACTTCTTCTATTGAAAGTGCACCATCCTTATTGGCGTCATTGTCTGAAAATTCAGGGTCAGAGGCCAGTTCGCCGACCTCTTGCATTTCCAGCATATTGTCTCTGTCGCTGTCTGTTAAATTGAACTGTGTTATTGCAACCAACAGAACCTCCCCCTTATTCAAGGTCCGGTCCCCGTCCTTATCTGCCTCGATAAAAATAACTTCCAGATCGGACATTTCCGCCTTTGCGGATGTCATTGGCGCAAAAACCAATAGCGCCGCGGCCGAGGCTCCGATAAGCACGTTTTTCACTGTCGTCTCCATAATTTTACATCCATCTATTTCGGGTGAAGATGATATTTCAGCCGCCACAGCGGTCTACTGCTAACGACGCATGCAATCGCTATAGGCCCGGTGGTAAAGGGCGCTATAGCTGTTCGACTGGCGCACACCCCCGACGATCGCGCCAGCGCCACCACCAATCACTGCGCCTCGTCTGGCTCCCCTGCGACCGCCTGCAATACCCCCAATTATTGCACCTCCAATTGCCCCACGCGCCGCGCCACCCACGACTCGACCGCGCGAATAACGCTGTGCATAGTCACGGGCATAACCATCACAATATCCCGAACTTTGAGCTGCGGCGCGGTTTGGCTGCAAAGAAAAAGCCGCAAACAAAAATAGAAAACAAACAAACAAACCTGATAAATTGCGAACTATCATCAAAATTCTCCCATTTAATTTGTCAGCATGAACATGCGCGGAGCTATTCAGTCCGGGCTATTTCGGAAAAAGATATGTGGTTGTGAATGTGGCACCCCATCCCTCAGGACCACCGGGTGTGGTCTCTGCCCAATAACGCGCACCGACGCCAAAGCTGACGGGTTGAGTTCCTATTCTTGTCAACTTGCTGACCCCGAAATTGATGGGCACGGACCATTCTGTGTCCTCCCAGTTATAGGTAGATTCTGTATTTAAGCTGAAAGAGATGGCGTTGGGCGTTGTGTATGAGATGAACGGCATTAGAAGTGTTGCATTGACATCATCACGGTTACTGTTTCCCGCAAATGACCATATGTGGTTGGCAAGCGCGCCCACAGTCCATGGGCCAGATTGCACCAGACCTACAGCTGTGGGGCCCGCTCCCCATTTACCGGATGTGAGAAAATCATCTGTGCCGATTGGCAAGAGAAAAACCGGTCCGATGCCAAAAATGAAGCTGGCGTTGCCGGAAAGTGCTACGGGTTTTGGGGCGAAGAAGAAACTCTGCACCACATCACCCAAACCAAACTGTGAACCGGCGCCAGG
>JAESRU010000060.1 GCA_016764455.1 Hyphomicrobiales bacterium
ATAATAGGTGCGCCWSCMRATYWRGMCNACMYRASWTSGMWWYYGYKSMWRMMKMGACTTTGCAACAGTCAGTTCTCATTTCTGCAACGGCCAGGGGATCGCGAAGTAAATCACCGGGCGCAATCCATGGTTGGGCCGCTATAGAGAACATTAGCAACAATGGTAGTCCCAGGGCGAAAGCCCATATTATTCCGGCATGCGTTGACTGTGATGCCTTGGGCGACATCGCTGAACGCATAGCGCCTATCATTGTGCTGGTTACATTATTTCTGGACATGGCTTAATCTTCCCGTCTTGCCAGCACCTAGAATGGCTTCAGTTTTCACGGTTTTCCCAGGGTGCGGTTTTTCCTCGTCGTATAAATTTGTTGGCTCGAAACCAAATATTTGCCGCAAACCCTGTCCTAAATGCGCATTAATAACAAAAAGCAAATGCAACAGCTGTTTGTGAGATTTCAGGAATATCTTTAAATTCAGAAGCGATTTTGTGATTGCTGCGTAAACGTGTCCGGGCAGTGTCAAACCATATATCGAGGATGTAATGTGATTGATTTCGCCGGCCCATTCGGTTTTGTAATTTTCGTCACCCACCAAAAAATCGAAATTCGCCAGACCTGACCTCGCTGCCAACTCCATGAGTTTGACGTGCAATATGGCTCCGGGCGAAAATCGGTGCCATTTACCGAATTCGTAGGATGTCACAAACAAGTTCATTACGCCGTTGTGAACCAGGACGATACTTCCGGCAATTGGCCTGTCATCTAAGAAGAGGGCATAGGTACGCAGGAAACCGTTGTTTGTGGCAGATCTGTTTATAGCGGAAAACAGACGTTCAAAATCCCCGTTGCGRAAGGGGTTTGGTGCCCCACGCTCTGACAATTGGAGGCTTTTCCATGCGAGTATGCGATTGATTACCCTGTCTTGTGCGTGCTGTCCCCGGGCACACCTGAAGGACAAAGAGCCTTCCCCGCCGAGCTTATTTAATTTTCCCTTCAACMGGCTTCGGGATCTGGAACCTCTAAGTTCGGAATAAAGTTTCTTCCAATCTGGTTCCAATTTAAGGAAGTGGGCATTGCTTGAAAATGCTGTAGATTTGTGGCCGAAAAATGGGTTTTTGTGATGGCCTAAATATTCAGGTTGTTTGTGTAATTTTACAAAATCAATATTCTCCAGAGACGCGATTAGGGTCTCCCAGAACAGGTTTAGCGTCGAGGGAGGCGTCTCAGCAAGCCAGTTGATATCGAAAAGCGGAGCATTATAGTCATTTACGTCCTGTCCAAGCCAAACGAGGCTGGTGGTCCCAAACCTTYGCTGAACTGCAAATGGCACAATCATGCAGAGCTTGTTTTGTTTCATTACAAAGAGCAGCAGGGGCTTCGGAGACTTTTTGTGATCAGCCTGCGAAAGCAAAATGTTCACCCAATCGAAATTCTGAAACGGCGTTGAAGCCGSGCGAAGTTCGAATTCCCGCCAAATCGGTTCAATTTGCAGCAGATCATCAGCCCTATAAATATCCAGATCAGAAATTCTACCGAAAAATTCGAGACCATTGGGAGCCAAATCGCGTTCAGATCCTGTTTGCGGATTGCTGGAGGAACCCAAAGTGCTGACYTTGCGCGCGGCGCCAAATTCCAATTTACGACGCGGGACTAGCTTGAYCCCTTTCCGAGAGCCGGGGTTAACCTGAACAGTTGAGTTTTGCATTCCCATATCAAAACCTAAAATCATTAAAATATCTCAAATTGAGGCAAGCGTATCGCCGCATCCAGTCCAATGCAGGGATCGTGCCATTGTGGCCGCTCAATCGTGGTGGCATAGAAATTGCTCTGAACCATATTCATTGTACTGGTTCGCCGATAAGGAAAATGGAATGCCTTTTTCAACAATCAAGAAGTTTGCTCTGGGCAGTTTGGTTGCGCTCACAACTGGATTTCTTGCGCTCACTTTTGGTGAAAAATTGGATATTGCCCAGGCATGGGAATACGAGATTTTTGCCACCGGATTAAACAGGGTAGACAATCTGGTTTTTGACGAAAACCAGTCGCTCTATGTAAGTCTGGAACAATCCGACGGGCAGGGCACCATTGTTCTTATTGAAGATGACAGGCGCACAATCGTGGCTGAAGGATTACGCCGGCCCGACGGTCTCATCCTGATTTCTGATGAACTCTTTATTACCGAGGAAGTTGAAGACGGTCGGGTAATAAAACTCGATCTAAATACTGCTCAGCCCGAAATTGTCGCAATTCTGCAAAAGCCTGAGGGTATTTTGTTGCTGGCAAACGGCGATTTGGCAATAACAGAAGATTTGCATTCAGGAGGGCGGTTGGTCGCGGTAACCCCGGATGGAATTGTAAACGTGTTGCTGGACAATCTGGAAAAGCCTGAAGGATTGGCGCTTGCCAGTGACGGCACACTTTATCTGGCGGAAAGCGGGACGGGCCGGATATTGCATGTTTCTGGGTCAAATGTGTCGACTTTGATCGATGGATTGCACTATCCTGACCAGATTGCGGTAGCAACAGACGGTTCAATTTGGATTACAGAGGATCGGCTCGAGGGCCGTGTTCTTAGATTTAGCGATGGTCGGCTGGAAACCATTGTATCCAATATCGCCAAACCGCAAGGCATTGCAATTGGTGAAGATGGCTGGGTTTATATTGCAGAGCAAGGCCTCAATCGTATTGTCCGGCTAAGGCCGAGAATGCCGCTGAACCAGAGCTCTGCGYYTKGAGCAGCCTCCTAACCAAGATACRTCCTGACMYMAGCCTTGTTTTTCTAGTGTTTGAAATCAAGGCCTTGCTGAAGATTGTACAACCAGAAATCTTCCCCTAATTTATGCGATTGCCCCAAGAAAAATTTAAGCACTCTATTAACCATTTTTTGCAATTTGCCCATACAAGATATTGAACTTGCACAGAAGTTGCATAGCAAATGCTATTGTAACGTATACTGAGTAGTTCTAATTATGAAACAGTGGGCCTTTCATGAATCTGTTGTCAAACCAGCATCAATTTGGCCGGGAAAAAAACCTCTCCGTCAAATGAATGCAATCGAAGATATGTGGTTGAACAGCATCAGCGTAGTGACGTTTTCTTCAGCCGAAGAAGTTGAATTTGAATGGCGGCATCTAGAAAAATTCTCCAGCGTCCCTTCTGCAGATTATGCGTGGGCGAAGGCCTGGTATGAGGCTCACGCCGAAGACCCAAATTTGCACCCTGTCATTGTTGTCGGCAGGGCGGTAGATGGCAATCTGTTGTTTCTTCTTCCCTTGATCTGCAAAAAATACGGGCCGTTTAAGATTCTTGCATGGCCGGGTGAAGGGCACCTTGCCTATCAGTGCGGTCTTTYTACCCCAGAATGCCGCCGTATGGTTACACCGAGCAATGCCAAAGCCTTTTGGAATCGTGTGTTTGCTGCAATTCCTGATGCCGACGCCATTACCGCCAGCGGCCTGCCGTCTTTTGAAATTTCGAACAAAAATCCGCTATTGCAGCTACCTTGGCGGGATTATAGCTGCGCATCCTATCGAATGGCCCTGGATGACRATTGGGACAAGTTGTATCTGGCCAAGACCAATTCCAAAACCCGCAGCAATGATCGTCGTTGCGAGCGCCGCCTGGCCGATGCAGGTGAATTGCACTTACGAATTGCCAATACGAGCCAGGAGCGCCAGCATTTATTTTCCGTATTGGTTGACCAGAAATCGACGTGGTTTGACAAACAAGGTGTGCCTAATTTCTTCGACAATGAGCCGCTTCGTACATTTTATGAAAAACTGATCCAGAATGGTGACTGGAACTCAAACARTTCTGTCTTTCTGTCGGCGCTGGAACTTGATGGAAGGCTTATTTCGGTTAATCTCGGCATTATTCAGGACAAAACCTTTTACGGCATGATCCTTTCAATGGAACTTGGAGAAATTGAGAAATTTGCTCCAGGCCGCATTTTGCTGCGCCAATCAATAGAGTATCTGTGTCATAGCGGAATAGAAATATTTGACTTTGGTGCGGGCGAGGATCGATTTAAGGATCAATGGTATGATGAAGAAGTGAGTTGTCTTTATGTGCTGGTCCCGTTCAATGTGAGGGGATGGATCTACGTCACTGGTCTAAATTTCTTTCTCAACGTAAAAAAACGCATCAAACAATCACCTTATCTTTGGTCGCTTTTCGCTAGGTGCCGAAAAAATCTTGGCTGCTAGTCGAGATGACGGCATTGTCATCTATGGACACTGAATTGCCCTGCATTTTCTAGATACGTTGCGGTTTCAGTTTTTGCTGCAATTCGAAGTCAGCGGGTAACAGCAGCCCGTTGATGGCCTGCAAAGCAACGTGGAAATCATGCAGGCTAAACTGGTTCGGGTCGATGCCTGAAATTTCCTCACCATCCGTGCCTTGTTTACAGTTCAGGAAAAAATTCAATCGGACAATTTCGCCTAAAACCGGCCTTCATAGGGGCGGTGGCCGATCGGGCAGGAAATAAGTGTAAATCCAGGATTGGCCAACCCTTTGGTAATCGCGTCAGATAATTGCGCCCGACTTTCCGCCAAAATTCCTGCGCCGCCCATGGCATTGGCGAGGGCCGGGAAATCTGTGTTTCCAAAATCCACACCAAGATTGTCGTATCCCATGGAGCGCTGTTTGAGCTCGATCAGTGCCAGCGATTTATCGACAAACACCAAGACGATAACGGGAATTTTTAGATCCCGCAGGGTCGCCAATTCTCCCAACACCATCTCAAGCCCTGCATCCCCGGTAAAGGCAATGACGGGCGTATCTGGCGCAGCCAAACGATGACCGATAGCCAGGGGCAAAGCGCAGCCCATGGTGCAAAAAGCTTTCGATTGCAACAAGGTRCGGGGCGCAAAACACTGCCATATCTGGCTGAGAAGTATCCGGTGCGCGCCGGTATCCACCGCCGCGACGCCATTCTGGGGAAAGGCCTTGCGGGCTTCATCAATAATCGCCGCAGGTCCCCATTCCTCATCGCTTGGAAAAGCCTCTTTCAGAGCGCTTTTGGCATCGGCAAACGCGCCATTGGTCCAGGTATCACCAGGGGGTGCAATTTTGCCCAATGATTGTAGCCCGGCAGATATATCGCAAATGAAACTTATATCGGCCTGATGCATATAATGCCTGTTGCTGGTGGCGGTGAATTCAACAATTTTGCTGTTTTCACCCCATGGATTCCGCCAACCGGAACGCATTTCGATCGGGTCATAGCCGGCCAAGATAACAAGATCTGCAGACTGTACGAATGCGAGAAGCAGATTGTCGGCTTTTGGCGCAAGCCCCCTATCATCCCCAGACCCAGGGCAAGATCGAACGTTGGCACCAGACCCTGAAGAACCGCATCTTGCTGGAGAATTACTTCTTGCCAGGCGATTTAACGCCGCAGATCGAGGCCTTYATCGAACATTACAATCACCGCAGGTACCACGAGAGCCTGAAAAACCTCACGCCCGCCGATGTCTACTTCGGACGTGGGCAATCAATTCTAAATCAAAGACAAAGGATCAAACGAAAGACCATTGAAACCCGGCGCTTGCAATACCGCAAAACCGCCGCATAATATCAACAACAGATGAGCCAAACACTCTCTTAAATCAGACARCCTTCAGTCTCAAATACCCTGACCACGAACACTYATCYTGAAGCAAATTGATCAGGAATTTGCYGAACCGATACTYATGCTTGCCGTGAATGCAGTCTGGATTAGCGCTCTTTTGCACGGATTGAGCGCAAAYCCAGCGGCAAAATGGTACGCTGGAAAAGTCAGTGAGATGGGAGATTGTGCAGAAAGCGAAGAAATACTGTCTTCGGCAAAACCGCTGGTCACGATCAACAAGTAAATAAGCAGTCGCATTTTGAGAGGWAGAATATMGTGAGCAAGATTGAAYTGGACTGGATCAGCGTTGGACATATTGCCGAYCTGCCAGAAGGGCGGGTGAAAACMGTTACAGCRSGCACGGTTTCAATGTGCCTCTCTCATTTYGATGGAAAATGGGYGGCCATGGACAATCGTTGCCCRCATCARGGTGGCCCGCTCGGCGAAGGGTCTATTGAAACCGGTTCGGATGGAAAATGCTGGATCAGGTGCCCCTGGCACGGTTGGGACTTTGACCCGCTTACCGGAGCGCCTCCCGGCGGCCATGAAGATTCAGGACAAGAGCTTTATCCGATTGAAATCCGTGATGGGGAAATCTTTGTCGGCCTTGAACCCGARCCCTCGCGTACACGCACGGTTACCGACGTGATGGTCGAGACCATGGTCAATTGGGGGGTCAAGCGTGTTTTTGGTATGGTGGGCCATTCAAATCTCGGCCTGTCCGATGCTATACGCCTACAGAGCGAGAAAAGCGCGATAGGATTTATCGGGGTGCGCCACGAGGGCGCGGCGGCATTTGCAGCCTCAGCCTATGGCAAACTGACCGGCAAACCGGCAGCCTGTTTGACGATTGCCGGACCCGGCGCCACCAACCTGATGACCGGCCTATGGGATGCCAAGGTTGATCGCGCGCCGGTTTTAGCTCTGACCGGACAGGTGCAAACGCAAGTCTTTGGCCCAGGGGCGTTTCAGGATATAGACCTGCATTCCGCATTTAGCGCTGTTGCACGCTTTTCACAGCCAGTTTTAAGCACTTCAAAACATAGCGAACTTATGTCGCTGGCTTGCAAGACGGCTTTGGTCGAACGTGATGTGGCGCATCTTATTTTCCCCGATGACATTCAAACCCAACCTAGCGATGCCGAAGCCGGGAAGCCGGTCGGACGTATGGGCGGCGCTGTGGTGATCCCGTCAAATGACGATATTGAACAAGCCGCAGACATGATCAATAAGGCGGAGCGACCGATCATCATTATCGGTCACGGTGCAGTAGACGCGCGCGCAGCCATTATCGAGATGGCCGAAAATCTCGGCGCTCCGGTTCTCACCACATTCAAGGCAAAAGGACTGATCTCCGACGCTCATCCCAATGCCGGCGGTGTATTGGGGCGTTCGGGTACCCCGGTTGCAAGTTGGTTCATGAATGAAACGGACTTGATTATCGCGCTCGGATCGTCCTTTGCCAATCATACCGGCATCGAGAGTTCGAAGCCAATCATTCAGGTGGATTTTGAGCGCATGCAGCTTGGAAAATTTCATCCTGTGGCTCTACCGGTATGGGGCGAAATCGGAGCGTTTTGTAAAGCTTTGACACCACATCTGACGCCGTCGAATAAATCGCGCGATCAGATCAAGGAATTAGCCGAGCGCTGGCGGATCTGGCGCGAAGAAAAAGTAACGCGGCTGCAGGAAGAAAGCGGGAAAGGTATCCATTCGGCAGCGATTTTTGCGGCATTGACCAAATTATGTCCAGACGACGCCATCATTGCAGTCGACGTTGGCAACAACACCTATTCATTCGGGCGTTACTTTGAAACCAAAGGCCAACGCGTCTTGATGTCTGGGTATCTCGGCTCAATTGGTTTTGGGTTTCCAGCCGCCATGGGGGCTTGGGCTGCCACACAGGATTTTGAAGATTATGCAGGTCGCCAGATCATCTCGATTTCCGGCGATGGTGGATTTGGTCAATATCCGATGGATTTCACGACGGCCGTCAAATACGGCATGAACATCACTCATATTCTGTTGAATAACTCGGAACTTGGGAAAATTTCCAAAGAACAGCGCGCCGGTGAATGGCCAGTATGGGAGACCAACCTGCACAATCCATCTTTCGCGGCCTTTGCAAGATTGTGTGGTGGTCACGGTACGAAGGTGACGGAAAGAGACGGTTTGAAACAAGCGATCAGCGACGCTCTCGCGTATGATGGCCCGGCTCTGGTCGAGATTATTACGGACCCAGATCTCGTCTGATGGCATTGTCAGAGGAAAATGACTTGAGCGGGTAGGGACCATTTCATAGCGTTATCGCATGAGAAACTCTTTTCGCTATTTTAAAACTTCACCTGAAATCAGATACTGTCAGAGTGTATCCGGTCATAGCCTTTGAGACATATTAGGTTGTTTTGCTAAGGGAGGGTTTTTGGCTCATCGTTACCCAATGAGGGATTGATGATGAGAACGAGAACAGGGCCGAATGGATCGGCCGACAAACCATCTGATGACGGACAGCGCCAGACAATAATCCGCGAGCAGACTATTTATCGCTTGGTGGTCGTTCATTTCTTAGGCTCTTCCTGCGTTTGAGAGGGGGCGCCCGGTACAAAACCGGACGCCATTTTCTGCTTACTGCCCTGGCAGGCACCAGTTTGCATGATGAGCACAAAGAGCAACGAGTAGGTCCGAGTATTCCGCCCGAATGGCTTCGGCCTGATCGGGCTGCACCATAAAATACAGATACCCATGGGGGCCGGTGTCCGCGCCACCGTGATCAAGCGTTCCAGAACGATAATGCGGGTCCATCTGACCCAGGTTTTCAGTCGGCATGTTCGGCGCAAAGGGCAT
This sequence comes from Hyphomicrobiales bacterium, assembly GCA_016764455.1. Taxonomy (GTDB): domain Bacteria; phylum Pseudomonadota; class Alphaproteobacteria; order Rhizobiales; family NORP267; genus NORP267. Next base: position 8,454 of record JAESRU010000060.1, read on the forward strand.
GTGATGCGGAAAACTAACCGTTGCGATCAGGTCTGATTGTGCAGGTTGCATGTATGCCCGATGTATCGGGGCCAACATGTAGGACACCCCGCCGCGTGTCGGTGCTGCGTATGTGCCATTTGCAAAACGCTCGCGCATAATCTCTTTGGCCTCGGACGGCTTGACGCCCTCGATCTTCATCATTTCGAGGTCCATATAAGGCCGCATGTGTTGGGACTGGCCTGTCGCATCATGCGCTTGCGGGATGATCATGTCCGTGGGGTATTCGTAATCCCAATCGGCYTGATAAAAKCGGGCACTGGTGCGTGCAACAAACGTAGCCCAACCGTTGGTCCCTTGTTTGTAGACCACAAATCCGTCTGCAGGGTCTCGGACATAGATCGTCGCGTTTTCCCGCAAGTCCGCCGGCAGTGCGCTGAGCGCAAGCTCAATCTCCAGCTCACGCGGCAGATCAACGAAATCCTCGGCCGCCGCGGGTTGTGTTGACATAACTAATAGTCCTGCAAGCAATGCCAGTGCAGTGTTCCGTAGGTGTTGAATCATTGTTTGTTTTCCTTATGTGTGTTGTCGAGACCGTCGCCGACAGACGAGCTTTGTTTCTTGAGAGGAGGATTGTTCTCAAACAGCGCCTGCAGTCGGTCTAGACATCCTTCCCAGAAGGCTTGATAATTTTCAGAGTAATTTCGGGTGTCGCCTTGATCGTAGGACATCAGTTCAATCTCCTGTGAACGGTGTGCCATGACCGGTGTCGAGATAGGCCTTCAGGCTATCGACAAAGAAAAAGTCCCAACCTGCACGACAGATGTCGAAGCAGTGCAATTCAGGCGATAGACCGTCATGCTCGAAGTGAATGACCGTTTCATCTCCATCCTCTTCAATCTTCCAGATGACAGTTGTCCCCAACCATTCCGTTTCAATTTCCGTGGGATAGCCGTCCTGCAGGTGAAGAGCCTCGATGCAAGTCATTTCAATCCGGTCCGGTCGCAACWCTGTTGCYCTGAACGTCCAATAGCCGTGCTTTCCTGTAAAATCGAAGCGGGCCACATCGCCAACGTCCTGCAGCACTTTGTCCGGAGTTGTCCACCAGTGTTCGAAACCCACAGTCAAAGCTGCATAGGCGGCATCTGATGTGGCCTTAACGCGGATCGTACGTGTGTAATTTTTAGCTGTCATGACTTCCTTCCTATGCCGCAACTGCAGCGCGCCAATGAGGTGGGTAAGTGTTCTCAAAACCCGGTAGGCCTTGAATCTGTCGGCACCATCTACCGAGCGTTGGAAACTGCGCGTCGATTGTGCTTAGGCCAATTGCTCTCATAAACTCTGGCTTGGTTTGTTGCGCTCGCATGATCCGGGCGAGATCAGGATAAACCACGGCGTCCGCCGCACTTGGTTTGTCGCCGCACAGGAAGGTGTTCGTTCCGAGAACATCTTCAAGAAGCGCGTACTCGATCTTGAGCAGATCACAGGCGTATTCCAAGGCCTTTGCCTCCTCTGAGTTTGCTGCTGGCGGTGTGTCGTCGCCGTTAAACACGGGTGATGTGATGCTGTTTGTAGCTTCCGTAAGGTAGTCGCTGAACAGAGTGGTGGTCTCCCAGATGCGGGCACCCTCCGATGCTGACGTTCCGAATAGAGGTCGTTCAGAAAATTTACGATCCAGCCACCCAAGTAGTGCCAGAGACTCCCGTCTTGCGATGCCATCAGACACGATCACTGGAACCTTGCCGTGTGGATTCAATAACCTGAATTCCGCCGCCTGATGCTCGCCCTTCGACCCTTCGAGGTAGTGCAGGTCGTAAGAAAGTTGCTTGAACTCCAGAGCCAGCAGCACACGCCAGCCACGCGGCGCTCCACTGATCGAATAAACCGTTAAAGTCATAATCATTATCCTTTCTTATCCGTTGATTAAGGATAGTGATTCGGTATATATTCACAAGTAGGCAGTAATTTCTGCTATAGTACGGATATTGATACTAATGGAGCAAGGAAACCCAATATGGCCAAGGATGAAGGCGGCAAAGCAGGCCTTAAACTTCCACCTTTGCCTGTTGTGGAGGGGTTTTGCCCCATGCCAGACATCGCGGCTCTGATCGGCGGTAAATGGAAACTGATCATTCTACAAATCTTGATTTTCAAGGGGACCAAACGGTTTGGCGAATTGAAGCGAGAGATAGATGGCGTTACACAAACGATGCTGACCGCGCAGCTCCGCGCGTTAGAGGGTGATGGGCTGGTGCACCGCAAACTCTATGCAGAGGTCCCCCCGAAAGTAGAATATTCCGCCACGCAGCGCGCGATGGATCTAGAAAATGTGTTCCTCTCCCTCCATGATTGGTGGATTCAGTCAAAATAGTGTGTCGACGCAGCCTTTTTGCCGGCATTGTCAGAGGAAAATGACTTGGGCGGGCAAGGGGGCATTTCATAGCTTTGTTGGATGAGAAATCCCTTTCGCTATTTCAAGACTTCCTCTGACAATGCGGCG
>JAESRU010000195.1 GCA_016764455.1 Hyphomicrobiales bacterium
TAATATCCACCAGATGCAGCAATACCTGACAGCGTTCGATATGGCGGAGGAACTGATCGCCGATACCCATGCCCAGATGCGCACCCTTGATCAGGCCGGGAATATCAGCGATGACAATTTCATCGCCGTCAATTGCGGCAACGCCCAAGCCTGGAACAAGGGTTGTAAACGGATAATCGGCAATTTTTGGTCGTGCTGCCGAGGTGGCAGACAGAAAAGTTGATTTGCCAGCATTGGGGAGCCCCATCAAACCGGCATCGGCGATCAATTTCAGCTTGAGCCATATCCAGCGTTCATTATGGGGTTCGCCCTGGTTGGCGTGTCGCGGCGCGCGGTTCTTGGCGCTCTTGAAATACATGTTGCCGAAACCGCCATTGCCACCGCCTGAGAGCATATGCCGCTGGCCAATCTCGACCATATCCGCGATCATGCTTTCGCCGTCTTCTTCGAAAATCTGGGTGCCGACCGGCATTTTGATAATAATATCTTCGCCGCCAGCGCCGGTCATGTTCTTGCCTTTGCCGTCGCCACCGCGCCCCGCGCGCAGATGCTGTTGGTAGCGAAAATCGATCAGCGTATTGAGGCCGTCGACGCATTCGGCAATAACATTGCCACCGCGCCCGCCACTACCACCGTCCGGGCCGCCAAATTCGATATATTTCTCGCGGCGGAAACTGACACAACCATTGCCGCCTGCGCCGGACCGGATACTGATTTTAGCTTCGTCGAGGAATTTCATCGCTGGCAGACTTCCATCAGATGAGCCTCACATAAAAGAGGCTTGCGCAAACAAAAAGGGGCCGGAAATCCGCCCCCTTGGAATTGTTTTGTTCCACCGGGGCAAAGACCGGCGAAGAATATTACCTGTAACAGGCCGCCGATGTTATTCAGCCGGGGCCGCCGGGGTAACGGATACAAAAGTGCGCCCGCCGCGACGGGAGCGGAATTCCACTTGTCCCTCGATAAGGGCGTAGATGGTATGGTCCTTGCCCATGCCTACATTGGTGCCAGGGTGCCATTTGGTACCGCGCTGGCGAACAATGATGTTGCCGGGAATAACATATTCAGATCCGTATTTTTTGACGCCAAGCCGCCGTCCGGCTGTGTCGCGTCCGTTGCGGGATGAACCGCCTGCTTTTTTATGTGCCATTATTTCGTCCTTGTAGTTCCGGTACCGGCAAAGAATTACTTCTTCTTGGCAGCTTCCTGATCAATTTTTGCACGTGGAGGTTTGCCCGCCAACAATTCTTTTGCCTGCTCAACCCATTCTTCGCGCTCGATGCGACCACCAAGGCTGAGTTCCTCGTTGATCTTCTCAATATCCGCAGCGTTCCATTTGGAAACCTGGGTCAGGGTTGAAACGCCTGCTTCATTCAGCTTTTTCGTCAAAGCCGGGCCAACGCCGCCAATCAACTCGACATCATCCTTGATGTCACTTTTGGCGGGCGCTGCTTTTTTGGCAGGGGCTGCTTTTGCGGCCTTCTTGGCAGACGGCTTTTTGCCGTCGGTCAGAATTTCGGTAATTTTCACTGAAGTCACATATTGGCGATGACCGTTGCGGGTCTGGGACTTCTTGCGCCGACGCTTCTTGAAAATAATGATCTTGCGGTTGCGGCCCTGGTCGACAATCTCGCCAGCTACAGTGGCGCCATCAACAAGTGGCGCGCCGATTGTGACGTCGTCGCCTTCGCCAACCATGAGAACATTCTCAAAGGCAATGGCATCGCCAGCTTCACCGTCAAGTTTTTCGATTTTGATAATATCATCGGCTGCAACGCGATACTGCTTGCCGCCGGTCTTGATGACTGCGTACACTTTTTTCATCCTGTTCTTGTTCCGCGCCCTACGGCGCCGCTAAAAGCGGACTTTCAAACCGTATTATCCGGTTTGCCTCGGGCTGCGCATTCAGTCCCGGACATTAATTGCCGGGTGCGCGCGGACTATATGTTGGAATTCACCAAAGTCAACGTATTTTGGCAAGAGAATTGCGAACAGAGTGCCAAGGAATAACTTGTTTCCCGTCAGGGGGAATTGTATGGTCCGCGCCGCCGGGGCAAGTCACCCCAGGCCTGCGGAGAGGTGCCAGAGTGGTTGAATGGGGCGGTCTCGAAAACCGTTGAGCGCGCAAGCGTTCCGAGGGTTCGAATCCCTCTCTCTCCGCCAGCCACCCCGCACAACCTGTCTCTGACAATGTGCTTGCCTTGCAAGTCCCCGTAACAGGGCAGTTTTTCATCAACAATCCCGATCTGCATGCTGTCTCTGGACCGCTGTAGGGCGGTGTTCTGGCGGCTATTTGGGGGCCAGTCTCCAGTCGTCCGATGGTGGGGTGAGTTTGGATGGAACAGGGAGTTTTTTGCAAAAACATACATTGAACAGGGTGAGTTCCGCCTGGCCCGCCCGGGAGCGTCAGATTTTATAGGGCAATTACAGATGCTTACGCGCACAATTGGCCAGTTTCCTGTTATTCGCCAAAACAGGCCCCTTTAATATGATAACAGGGGCTCTTATCGGCATTAACAGGGGGTTTTAATCGCCATAACAGTGTGGTGGGGGTCTCTCTACCTGGGGCTGAGTGTTTCCCGTCAGTGCTCATGGAACTGATTAGGCTGATTGCATAAGGGAGAAAATTTGGTTCATCTTCACCACTCAGGAGTGAAGAATGAGACATTCCCCCAAACGCCATGCCGATGCTGCAGATCGCACGGTCAAAAATATCCGGCGCAAAACGCGCAAGCGGTATTCATCTGAAGACAAGATCAGAGGCAATTTGTTTGCGTGTTAGACCACTCGTCAATGCAATGCGGACGGCTTTCCCAAAGAAATTTGGCGCTGTGCCGGTGCCCCATGGCCATTTTCCTTGATGGCTACAATTCCATTCAAGGACCCGGACCTAAACTGTGACAAGGCCACACCCGTTACAGGTGGCTCAGCGCGGCTGCCGGAATGACAACAGCTTTCTCCGGCGAATACCGATCGAACAAGTTGATCAGACGCACAGCTTCGTTTGAATCGCCGGTGACTTTAAGGTCCCCGCTCTTGATCAAGTCTTCGGGTGTAGCCTGGCTCAGATAGAGCTTGGCCCAGATTTCACCAGACATCGAAACAATTACATCGGGTTTACGGTGATACGCGTCCGGTGCTTTGACAAACTCAGCTATTGCGCGGCGGATATGTAGGCCAGCACTTGTTCCGTCATCAAAGTCAAAACGAACGAAACTGTCGGTTTCGTCGCTTTTCAACGGGTCGATACGCACGCGGAAATAGTCAACGAAAGTGGCCGGTGCCGGGCTGATCTGTTCCGGCGGTGGCGGAATGAGGCGTGGAATCGTAACCTTCCCCTCGAGAGCCAGGGCCTGAGACATCATATGCGCGCGATCGTTGTTGCCGGTGGAGACATAAGCCATTTGGCGCAGCACTTCTGCTTTGACCCTACGCACTTCATTATCCCGCGGATCGATACGGTAGAGATAATTCACCAACTGCACCGCCCAGGCATATTCCTTCTTCTCCAATGCCTCAGTAGCGGCAGCCAGCACTTTGCTGCGTCCGCCTATGAGAGCCACCATGCGGCGTGCTTCGTCGCCCGGCTCGACCCGCTTGAGGTTGGCCGCATCATTGTCATACCAGCCTACCGAGTGGTAGTAGATTGCAGGCGAATACGAAGAGATCTCGCCGTAGGATTGCAGGTTGAAGGGCATCTCGTCTAAATACTTTGGAAAGCGCACCAAATGGCGCAATTCATCAGGGCCTTTGCCTGCGAGAATGCCACGTAATGACTGATCCAAAACAAAGCTTGCCCCGTCCAGGTAACCTTGCAAGGTTTCGCGCACGTGGTCCTTGCCGACGACAGGCCGTGAACCTGCGGAGATTAGCGCCTCCGGCTGAAGGTCACGCGTGAATTKAAGCCCAGCGATCCATTCGCGTGGATCACGAAAAACATCACCGCGTACAGAATAAAGTTGTGGCGGTGATCCCCACAAGAGTGTGCTGAACACGATTTTGCGATCCGGTAACCAGACGGTCGTGTGCACCTTGTCGTCTGAGCCATACTTGGTGAAAAACTGCATCCTGACACCCAGCACGGTCATCTCTTGCCCGTCCTCAACGGGTGTATTCACGGGAATGAATGCCATCTCTCTTGAGCCGAGGGTCAAGGGTGCTCCCCACGCATCAGGTCCCTCACTCGGCATGTAAGCATTGAACTGGATCAACGCGCGGGCAGTAAGATAAGGTCCGATTTCAGGGAAATAGGCGGGTGCGCCACCACCTCGAAGATTTTTATCGACGACTGCATTCAGGCCAGGATGCCCGATGACCATCACATCGTTGTTTCCTTCCGCAAGGACGCCGGCGCCCATGCAGGTATGTGAATGCCCATAGATGATCGCTTTTATCGGCTTTTTGCTGAATGTACGAATGGCATCAAGGAAGAGCTCGCCATCRTGTTTGGTATCTCCGGTATCGAAGAGAATGAGACCTTCGTCTGTATCAATAATACTCATTGGGGCTAGTCCAAAGCCGCCAAGCACCCACACTCCTTCTACCGGTTGCTCGATCGTCGGTTCGAGCCAGCTGACCTTGTCAACACCATCAAGAAGCCTCTTGTTGACGATCGCGCCATTGGGCGCTTCCGCCAAGGTGACCGGCGCCCCCATATATTGATTTGTTTGCGAAACCGGCAGCATGTCGCCGCTAGTGGTCGCTGTCTGCGCATGTGCGAAATCGACCGGAAATGAAGCACCAAGCGCGGCGACAGAAGCAGTACTCAACAGAAATGTGCGTCGATTCATCCAATATTCTCCTTGTGAAGCAAACAGCTTGTGAAGCAAACAGCTTGTGAAACAATCAGCCTCCCTCCTCCAGAAAGGCTTCATCGTAGGGCGATGCTAGCATGGGCCATTCCTGTTTTCAATCTTACTGCGGATTGTGCCAAGATTAATAATTTTTACTTCTTATTGTTCCCAAATCATATCATTTTTACTTTGGATCGCTCCCCGATCAGATCGCTCTGACCAGCAGGAATTCTACCAACTTCTCAGCTGCCAAGGTGGCGTCGATCTGGAAGCTAAACTGGCCGAATGGGAGCGCGTCTACAATTTTGCAAGCCACACGGTGCCCATAAGGAAAAACACCTGACCCGGCAGTCATCGACCTGGGGCTTGCCTCGCGTATCGTTAGGCAAACAGGCAATATCAGCTCAAATTGCCCATCACTGCGCCAGAAAAATCCTCTGACATAGCAAAAACTCCTTTTCAAGGAAATTGTTTCAGAGCTGAACGGATCTGCGTAGCAGTTTTATGGGTCTGGATTCTAGAATGCAGGTTAGGCTGCTACACGGTTCACGGACACTATTACTAATCTCAACTTGTGGCCGAAGTGTATTTTTATTATATTATGATCACAAAGATGGAGGTGTAAGAGTTGCAAAAAATTTTAACCCCCTTAGCAGGGGCAATATTGGTATCAGGCGCCTTGATAGTTGCCGGATCAGCAGCGGGCGTTGACAGACTGCAAAATGGATATGAGCTCACTGAATCATTTAGTAATGAAGACGGTGATGCCGAGGCTTTCTACAGGATTGTTGATCAATCGGAAGCAGGCTTTGGGATTTCTTATTCCAGTACTTTAGGAACCTTTGTTACCCGAAGCATTCGCGCCGATGATCGAGCGAGATCGAATACTTATGCAATCGTATTTGCCAATGAAATGCCGCGACAGCTCCCTGGCACAACGTCGCTTGGCATATCATCCGATACGCTCGTTGCTYTGCGGGAAAATGGATCCGTTCCGTTGACCCTGATGTACAGTTCWACACAGAGYACAATAGGTGGYAGYCTGGTTCTTGACGGGGAAATGAAGTTCCCAGTCATCATTGGAAATCAGGTTGTAGAACTTAACGCTTTGCGAGCGCACGGTGTATTTCGCAACGGTGCATATGCCGCTGAGGGGAAATTTGTCTTTCTCAACAATCGCAGAAACCCATTGACCCTTGCATATGAAATCAAATTCAATTCGGAGCGAGCTCCTCGACTGCTGAGGATCACTCGTGTTGTTTCCGGTCCAGCACAAGCATCCGCTATGGAGCAAGCTTTATCAACATTGGGCAAGCTTGAGATTTACGGCATTCATTTCGATTTTGGRAAAGCAACCATYCAAGCAAACACYGATACGCTTTTGACRGAAATTGCAAMTRTGCTGAAAAACAACCCTGGMTGGACYWTATCRATTCAAGGACATACCGATTCGATTGGCGGTGAAGCGRTCAATCAAAAYTTATCRCTGCGCCGGGCACAGTCCATTGTTTCTGCGCTTGTTAACCGTTTTGGGATCGGAAGAAATCGATTGGAAGCTGTTGGACACGGCATGTCACAACCAAAAGCTACCAACAATACACTGGAAGGCCGAGCGTTAAACCGGCGGGTCGAGTTGGTGCGTACAGATACATAGTCTCAGTGCCACCGTGTTCAACGGTTTTGGATTAAAGAAAAGGAAAATGTAATCGGCGGAGCAATACTAGGCCACAGTAGCGGCGGCACAATGCTGTCGCGGGCGGCTGTCCGTCGTCAGGGTTTTTGGGCCTGATTGCAGCTTAGCTTAAGCGAGATACTGGCTCATCTGTTTGTTGATGGCCGTCGTCTTGTTGCGGAATTCACCGGCGGCCTTGATGACCACGAAAGCCGGACTGGTGATGAGATCGTGGGCCTTCAACAGCCTGTAAACACTGGCYTCCGATACAAAATAACKCTGGGTATCGGYGAACCGCACGGCCAATTCACGTGGCGACAGTTCCGGCTCKTCCARKGCCAGRTCAACRATCYGYTGCCKGACATCRTYCGGAATGCGGTTCCAGACGCGCAARGGCTTGKGAGAGCGATCCTCCAAAGCTTCAGCCCCACCGGTCAGATATTTGTCATACCATCGGTAGAATGTGGTGCGCGGAATGCCGAGCCTGTCTATGGTTCGCTTGGTCGGTAAATGTGACTGTTCAACTAGTCGTATGATTTCCAGTTTCTCGGATGCAGGATATCTCATTCGATATCCTCCCCATCCCCGATCATGCTTTTTTTGAGCAAGCGCAGCTCCAGGGTCTGTTCTGCGACAACCTTTTTTAGATCCCGCGCTTCACGCCGCAGATTTTGCACTTTGAGCTGCTGCCGGTATTGGCTTCCCGTGCAGTATCGCCTGCAAGGCGCTTCTTGCCAGCCTCCAGGAACTGCTTCGACCAGGAATAATACTGGCTTTGCGCAATCCCGTCCTGGCGACAAAGCTCTGCAATACTGTCCTCGCCGCGAAGACCGGCAAGGACGATCCTGATCTTGTCTTCAGATGAATACCGTTTGCGCGTTTTGCGGCGGATATCCTTCACCGTGCGATCAGCCGCATCAATATGACGTTCGAGGGTATGTCTCATTCTTCACTCCTGAGTGGTGAAGATGAGCCAAATTCTCTCCCTTAAGCAATCAGCCTAATCAGTTCCATCAGCGCTGACGGGGAACAAGGCAGGACAAACTAGAATCCCCAGAACTGCTCCGTTGATGCAGCGTTTTATGGGCCGTTAAACCGGCTTTCGACGAGGAAATGGCGAGGTTCTACAGTGCCGTTTGGTGGCGGCACAAAAGCCCGGCAAACTGGTAACGGCGTTTTTTGTTTTAGCGGACCCTTTGACGGACCATTAAGTTCATGAAAATAAAGGTATAATATCTATAAATACGTTAGTCTGTTATTGATATTAATATCAATAATGTTACCTATAAAATAAGGTATTTATACTGCACTATGTATATATTACTGGCACCTATAAAAAATTTAACGGACTGACGGACTTCTTGCGGTTTAACCACACTCCAACTGAGAGGCGATGACATCGCCACACCGGCAGACTGAACCAAAAGCCGAGCGGCGAAGCTACGTCGGTGCCCAGTAAGGCAGGCAAATCCCCAACGCTGCCTTGCGTCGAATTGCTAGTGGACGTCTACGTCTATAAAAGGGGGAAAGCTGCCGTCGAATCGTTGGAGCGTTCAACCGCTGAACTAACGGATCTTCACCTATTTCTAAGCGGGTGATTTTTTCCACCTGAATTGAGTTTTGCGGCGTGTCGCAACGGTGCCCTTTAGACGAATTTTCGCTGTGGTCAAAATATTGTTGTTTAGCACCGATAGACAGTCATAATCCTACACTGCCGAATGTTTTCTAATTTTAGTTATTTGGATGGATTCACTACCTTGAGGGAGGTCGACTTCAGATTCTTCTCCTACTTCACCACCTACCAAAGCTCGCGCAATAGCCGAATGTTGATTAACGTGTCCAGTATCTACATCGCTCTGTGATGAAACTATCGTCGCTGTGAACCGCCCCGGGATTGTCGGAGGCTCTAACTCCTGAGTAGGATAGAGCATGACAAACAAGACAACGAACAAATTTTCACCTGAAGTTCGCATCCGTGCGGCACGGATGGTTCTGGATCACGAAAGCGAACATCGTTCCCGGTGGGCGGCGGTTACATCGATTGCGGACAAGATTGGTTGCGTACCGCAGACGCTGAACGAATGGGTCAAAAAGGCCGAAGTTGATAGTGGCCAGCGAGCTGGTGTTCCAACTGACATGGCCGAGAGGATGAAGGCTTTGGAACGCGAGAACCGGGAGCTGCGTCAGGCCAACGAGATACTGCGCAAGGCTTCTGCATATTTTGCACAGGCGGAGCTCGACCGCCCGTTCAAGCGATGATCGCGTTCATCGACGATCAAAGGCAGGAGCACGGGGTCGAGCCAATTTGCAAAGTATTGCCGATTGCCCCTTCCACCTATCATCTCAATGCAGGCAAACGCGCCGACCCGTCCAGGTTATCTGCACGGGCCAAACGGGATTTATTGCTCAAGCCCGAGATTGAACGCGTGTTTGAGGAGAACTATCGGGTCTATGGCGTTCGTAAAGTATGGCGGCAGTTGCAACGGGAAGGCTTTGACGYTGCCCGATGTACCGTCGCGCGGTTGATGGGGTGCTTGGGATTACAAGGCGTTATTCGGGGTAAATCCGTTCGAACCACGATCAGTAACAAGGCTGCACCATGTCCGCTTGATCATGTGAACAGGCAGTTCAAAGCACCGGCTCCTAACCGATTGTGGGTTTCTGATTTCACCTATGTCGCGACCTGGCGCGGTTTCGTTTATGTGGCCTTCGTCATCGACGTTTATGCCCGGCGCATTGTCGGATGGCGCGCAAGYCGGACGGCCCAYGCAGACTTTGTTCTCGATGCTTTGGAACAGGCCTTGCATGACCGCCGTCCATTGCATCATGGCGGGCTGGTTCACCACAGCGATAGGGGAAGCCAATACGTATCCATAAAATACACCGAACGTCTGGCAGAAGCTGGCATAGAACCTTCAGTCGGGAGTGTTGGTGATAGCTATGACAATGCACTAGCGGAAACGATCAACGGACTTTACAAAGCTGAGGTGATCCACCGATGTGGACCATGGCGCAACTTCGAAGTCGTCGAATTCGCCACACTGGAATGGGTCGATTGGTTCAACAACCGCCAACTGCTGGAACCCATCGGCAACATTCCGCYCGCCGAAGCAGAACGGAACTTCTACGCAATGCTGGACGAACAAGAAATGGCCGCATAACTTAAACCAAACAGCCTCCGGTAAAGCCGGGGCGGTTCAGTTGTCATAATGCCTCGGTTCCTTATCACTGCCACAGGTAGCTATTACAAAACAAACGAGCTGGGAGCTCTTAGGCGCCCTATGCAATCTTGTGTAAATTCTGGATTGACTTATCTCTGTTGGTGGGTAGTTGCACCACGTAGCTCGCCGCTGCAGATCAAGGATAGCGAGAAGTCTAGATAAGTTTGCACTAGGGATGAGACTAGTTTTGAACTAGCATCAAGCCTGCGAGTATCGTGTGAGGCAGTTTGCTTGGATGTGTAGGCCGACAAGTATAGGGGCGACAGAGTTTTTTTCAGAGAGTTTTGCGGCAGGATTTTACCGCAAATCTTCTTACCTGATTGCTATCTTCTTTTTCGTAATTTCTGTGGCATTCTTGCCAGCCTATCCGGCGCACGCTGATTTCGAATCTTCAAAAAGACAGTTTGACAGTCAGGGCTTTGACGACCGTTTTTTCCAGCAAGTCGCCCTGATCCTGACGGGTGATTATAACGGTTTGGCTGATGGTCTTTTCGGGCAGAATACCTATCGGGCTCTCCTTTCGTTCCAGAGGGAAATGGGTTATCGTCAAAACGGCGTGTTGATACGCACACAACGCGAAAGGCTCATTCAGCGAGCCACTGCAATTTACGATGAGCTGGGAATCGAGTTTGTCGAAGACCCGGGTGCAGGTATCAAACTTCCTATTCCTACGTCCTTGGTGTCACTGACGGGTCGAACCCTGCGGGGGTCAATGTGGTCCAGCCCACGCGATGATATCAAGATCGAGTCGGTAAACATCCCGACCAATGAACAATCTTATTTCGATATATATTCAAGAATGATTGTAGAACGACCTACGCGTCAGGTCACATACTCGACAGTTCAAAATGGCTTTTTTGTAGTTTCAGGAATCCTCGAAGGACGCAGGTTCTATTTGAAGTTCCACGACCGGGGTACGCATACGCGCGGCTTCTCTATTTCCTGGTCGCCCGAAGCAGATGTCATTGGAGAACGGTTGTCGATTCTTCTTGCCTCGCTTACATCGTCGTCGAGCAGGGGAAATTTTGAGGAACCTGGCAAACAAATTACACCTGATAACAGGGCAACAGAAGGTCGAGAGACCTTAGCCTTTGGGACCGGGTTTTTTGTCAGCAAAGAAGGTCTTGTGGTTACCAACGCGCATGTGGTTGAGCAGGCGACGCGGA
>JAESRU010000196.1 GCA_016764455.1 Hyphomicrobiales bacterium
GGCGCCACCGGCGGCGGTTCAATGAAATCGGAACCCTGCGTTTTGAGTTGTTTGACAATGGCATCAACGCCCAGCAGGCAGTTGCTCAAGCATTACAATTCAAAAAAGCCTGGTTAAGAAAATACGGCTATAACTGCACAATCTGCAACAGGGTCAACAGCAGTCTTTTGACGGCAATAGCACGGGGCGGCAAAAACCCCGTTCAAAGTCTTGTTTCGGTCCTCTATCTGGATGCAGAGCCGATAGCAATCGAGGTTGGTTTTGGCTGGATGAAGCATCATTACGCTCATATCGGCGCCTATAATCCCTGGTTCGCAAAATTTGGACCTGGCAAAATATTGATGGAAGAAACAATTTCCACCCTAATGGCACGGGGGTTTGAGACATATGATCAAATCGCTCCGGCAGATTCATATAAGCGCGAATGGGAAACCAGCCTGGTGGGCGTGCGCGACCATGCCTTACCTGTAAATCTGCGCGGTATGACCCATATGGGGCTCTATCTAAAGCTGATCCGCCCCGGTATAAAAAATGTCTATCAGCAATTGCCGGAACCCGTGCGCCAGCGCCTCAAYCGGTTCGCGGAAAGCGCCTGAAACTAAGCTAAAACTTAATTGGCAACGCAAAAATCACAATTGTGTTTGCCTCACTTTCAGACTGCTGATAATCCGTTTGGATGAACATTCAACCTGGCCAGCGCACCACAGGATGGAAATCACCTGTGGCGCTTTTAATGATGATGGCCGCTGCCATGCATGTGACCTTCTCGGTCTGGCGGGCGCTGTTGAACAATTTCACAATTGAAGTCGCCAATTTCACCGGCGCGGAAATGGGAATTCTCCACTCAATCCGCGAAATTCCGGGGTTTCTGTCCTTTACCGCTATCTATTTTCTGCTGTTTTTCAGGGAGCAATCGTTTGGGCTCTGGTCACTAGCGCTACTCGGCGTCGGCACCGCACTGACCGGATTTTTCCCCACATTCACCGGTTTGTGGATGACCACATTGCTGATGTCAGTCGGCTTTCATTATTATGAAGTCGTGCATCAATCGCTCTCGCTGCAATGGCTGGAAAAAGACCGCGCCGCGCATGAAATGGGGCGCATCATTGGCGTTGGGTCGTTTGCCGCGATCCTCGGTTTCGGCCTGGTTTATTTCATGTGGGAGATTGCCGGTATCGGGTTTGAATATATCTATCTGCTCGGCGGTGCCCTTGCGGTTCTTATGGCGATTATGCTCTGGCTCTTGTTTCCGCAATATACCAGCAAGGTCAAACAGCGCCGCCATCTGGTGCTCCGGAAGCGCTATTGGCTCTATTACGCCCTGACATTTATGGGTGGCGCCCGGCGTCAGATTTTCTTTGTCTTTGCCGGTTTCTTGATGGTCGAGAAATTCGGCATGTCGGTCTCCATGATTTCGCTGCTGTTTCTGGCCAATATGACGCTCAACATGTTTCTCGCACCGTTGATCGGCAAGGCGATCGGCCATTGGGGAGAGCGGCGCGCATTGAGTGTAGAATATGTTTTCCTGACACTCATTTTTATCGCCTACGCTTTTGTCGATGATATCTGGGCCGCGACCGCACTTTATATTCTGGACCATGTATTTTTCGCCATGGCGATTGCGATGAAAACCTATTTCCAGAAAATCGCCGACCCGGCAGATATTGCGCCAACGGCGGGCGTTGCCTTTTCAATCAATCATATCGCCGCCGTTTTTATTCCCGTCGTATTTGGCTTTATCTGGCTCTGGAGCCCGGCTCTGGTGTTCYKSTSMKSCRSTGGAATGGCSGYGATATCATTYGGSCTCGCMTTGATGGTGCCAAATGTGCCGGCCCCAGGACGCGAACTCGCCTGGCATAAAGACGAGGTACATCAACCTGGCGAATAACGACTTGAGAATTAAGGATTTCTGATCATGGCATCGGCTGCGCGTGAAAACGACCCGCTCTTTCAACCATACCAGTTGAAACATCTGACGTTGCGAAACCGGCTGATGTCCACAGCCCACGAGCCGAACTATTCTGAAAACGGCCTGCCGGGCGAACGCTACCGCCTGTATCACGTTGAAAAAGCCAAGGGCGGACTGGCGCTGACAATGACCGCCGGATCGGCAATTGTATCGCAGGATTCACCGCCATCATTTGGCAACCTCCACGCCTACAAAGACGAGATCGTCCCTGCGCTACGAAAACTGGTCGACCAGTGCCACGACCATGACTGCGCTGTCATGATCCAGATCACCCATCTGGGACGGCGTACTGGATGGAACCACGGCGACTGGCTGCCCGTACTTGCCCCCTCACCGATCCGCGAACCGGCGCATCGCTCTTTCCCCAAGGAAATTGAAAATTGGGATATCRACCGTGTCGTCGCCGATTATGCCTCCGCTGCCGCACGCATGCAGGCCGCTGGTCTGGATGGCATCGAGATCGAAGCCTATGGCCATCTGATGGATGGCTTCTGGTCACCGGCCACAAATGTCCGCGACGATAATTACGGCGGCAATCTGGATAACCGACTGCGCTTCACATATCAGGTGCTCAACGCCATGCGGGACAGCGTCGGCCCGGATTTTATCATCGGCTTCCGCWTGGTTGCSGACGWAGCCTGGAGCGAAGGCTTTGGCGCTGCAACCGGCATGGATATTATCCGCCGCCTGAAAGCCACCGGCCAGATCGATTTCCTGAATATCATTCGTGGCCATATCGATCAGGATGCGGCCTTGTCCGAGGTCATCCCGATCCAGGGWATGGCGTCTGCGCCGCATCTGGATTTCTCCGGTAAAATACGCGCAGAAACCAAATTCCCGGTATTTCACGCCGCCAAAATCGACGATATTGCCACCGCCCGCCACGCAATTGCTGAAGGCAAACTTGATATGGTCGGCATGACACGGGCGCATATTGCAGACCCTCACATTGGGGTCAAAACAAGAACCGGGCGCGAAACAGAAATCCGCCCTTGTGTCGGGGCCACCTATTGCCTCGACCGGATTTACGAAGGCCGCGATACCGCTTGCATCCACAATGCTGCAACCGGCCGCGAAGCCACCATGCCGCACATCATCCAGTCTTCCAGCGGCCCTAAAAAGCAAATCACCATCGTCGGCGCCGGGCCGGCCGGGCTTGAAGCTGCACGGGTATCGGCTGAACGCGGACACAAGGTCATTTTGCTGGAGGCGAGCGGCCAGGCGGGCGGCCAGATCAACCTGATCACGCGCTTAGCCCGCCGCGCCCCTATGGCAGGCATCGTGGAATGGCGGATCGCTGAATGCGATCGGCTCGGCGTTGAAATCCGCTACAATATGTATGCCGAAGCGTCCGATATTGCGGAAACCAACGCAGATATAGTCATTATCGCCACCGGCGGATTGCCCAATTCAGATATCCTTAAAAATGGCAACGAGCATGTGGTCAGCTCATGGGATATTCTCTCAGGTGATGTCAAACCCGGCGACAATGTTCTGCTTTATGATGATAACGGCGCGCATCCGGGCATGATGGCCGCGGAGATGATTGCCACGAATGGATCAAGCCTTGAACTGGTGACCCCGGAGCGGTTTTTCGCCCCTGAAATTGGCGGCCTCAACCATGTTCCTTATGCCAAGGCATTTCAGGAAAACGGTGTCCAGATCACCATCAATACCCGGCTGCAATCAGTTTCCCGCGAGGGCAACAAACTGAAGGCAATTCTGGCAAGTGATTATGGGCCCGTAAAAAATGCGTCCCGCGAGGTGGACCAAATTGTGGTGGAACACGCCACCTTGCCCATGGACGATTTGTATTTCGAATTGAAAGACGGTTCCATCAATGGTGGCGCGGTCGATTACCAGGGGCTCATCAAAGGCCAGCCTCAGGAAATTGCCATCAATAGCGACGGCGCGTACCGGCTATACCGGATCGGCGACGCGGTCTCGTCGCGCAATATCCACGCCGCAATCTACGACGCGCTTCGTCTCTGCAAAGATTTCTAGGAAAAATTCAGGCGACGCCGAGCTTCTTTTTCAGATCTTTCGAGGTGGTCGAATATTGCATCTTGATGACCCGGTCTGGATAGATATGTTTGTGAACCCCGTGTGACATCAATGCCACTTCGTGGAACCCGCATAAAATCAGTTTGAGTTTTCCCGGATACGTATTGATGTCGCCGACCGCAAAAATTCCAGGCTGGTTGGTCTGGAAGGTTTCCGTATCGACCGGAATGTGCTTGTCCACTATATCCAGACCCCAATCTGATACCGGCCCGAGCTTCATGGTGAGCCCGAAAAAGGGCAGCATCGCATCGCAGGCAATTTCCGGTGGGCCATCTTCAGACCGGATGGAGGCACTTGAAAGCTGGCCATTTTCACCGTTCAATCCGGTCACCTGGCCAATCACAAGATCGACTTTTCCAGCATCAACCAGCGCCCGCATCTTGTTGACGGAAGCCGGCGTACCGCGAAAATCAGGACGACGATGCAGCAGCGTGACATTTTTCGCCACCGGCTCCAATGCTACCGTCCAGTCGAGGGCGGAATCACCACCGCCGACAATCAGGATATTGCGGTCACGGAAATCTTCAATCCGCCGCACAGCGAAGTAAACTGACTTTTCTTCAAAATCTTCGAGGCCTGGAATCGGCGGCCGCTTTGGTTGAAAACTACCCCCGCCCGCAGCGATCACAATCACCTTGGCTTCGATTTTCAAGCCACGATCCGTGGTCAATCTGAAAGTYTTGYCKTCGAGCCGYTCMAGYTYRGARRCCATRTGRCCRAAAATCATYTGSGGTTCAAACGGTGCRCCYTGYTGCACCAATTGATCAGTAAGRTCCTGGCCSGAWAYCTYYGGYAAYCCMGGAATATCRTARATCGGTTTTTCCGGATAAAGCTCAGCGCATTGTCCGCCCGGCTTGTCGAGAATATCGATCAGGCAGCATTTCAGGTCGAGCAGACCCAATTCAAATACGGCAAACAGACCAGCTGGTCCGGCGCCGACAATGGCCACGTCAGTTGAAACAGTCTCTATAGGGTCCGCACTATCCGAAGTCATGCTACCTCCTGTTTTGGTTCAGGTTTATCCTTGTTGTTCGGGGATATGCACAATCAATCCGTCCAACTCATCCGTGATTTTGAGCTGACAGCTCAAGCGACTTGTTTCCCGAATATCAAACGCAAAATCGAGCATATCTTCTTCCATTTCAGAAGGTGCGCCGGTGCGTTTAATCCAATCTTCTGCAACATAAACATGACAGGTTGCACAGGCGCAAGCGCCTCCGCAATCGGCATCAATACCAGCTACCTGATTCTTGACCGCAACTTCCATGACAGTCGCATCTGTTTCGCCTTCAATCGTCTGCTTGCTGCCGTCCGGCTGCACATATGTAATTTTTGCCATTTGAAGTCCTGGTGAACAAGAATGATTGTATTTCTTTGCGATTTTACCGCAATGCGCGGTCTTGGTATCCCTCACTCTCAACGAAGTCCAGAGACTTGCCCGCTGTTTCAAGATAATTTGACTTGGAGATTTCAGCTTTGTGCGATGGATTGGAGCCTCAAAAACTAATCTACGAGATTTTCCGAACATGCCAGAACGATTCCAGCCTATCGAACATCTTGAAACCGCGCGCCTGCAATCGATCCGGGTCGTCATGACAGATATCGACGACACCCTGACCCATGAAGGTCTTTTGCCGGCGATTGCCTATACTGCTTTGGAAAATCTGAAACAGGCGGGTTTTATCGTTATCCCGGTGACGGGGCGTCCCGGCGGGTGGTGCGACCACATTGCCCGGATGTGGCCGGTGGACGGCATCATTGGTGAAAACGGTGCCCTCTATTTTCGTCATGACAAGGAAAATTCCGCATTGATCCGCAAATTTTGGAAATCGGATGAGGAAAGACGCAGCGACCGGCACAAGCTTGACGCCATTGCGGAAGAAATACTGAAAAAAGTTCCGGGCACCGCGCTTGCCTCCGACCAGCCCTACCGGGATGCCGATCTGGCCATCGATTTCCGTGAAGACGTTGAACCGCTCACAGCAGCAGATATCGACAAAATCGTCGCCATTTTTGAAGCCCATAAAGCCCAGGCCAAGGTCAGTTCGATCCATGTCAACGGTTGGTTCGGGGATTATAACAAGCTCGCCATGACCCGGCGGATGCTCAAAGCTGAATTTGCGGTCGATATCGATAAAGACAATGAAGCCATCGTGTTCTTGGGAGACTCACCCAATGACGAGCCGATGTTTGAATTTTTCAAAAACAGCATCGGCGTTGCCAATATCGTGGATTTCCGCGCACAATTGAAAACCGGCCCCGCTTTCGTCACCAAAGGCGGGGGCGGCGCTGGGTTTGCCGAATTTGCCGAAATGTTGCTGTCAGCAAAGAACAGCAAACTTGMCTGATAAGGGACCGCACCGGAATTTGAAGTTCCAGACTGGAAAATCAGCGTTCAGACAATAATTCAGAAATAAAGCTATTGGTTTCTTCGACGCAGGCTTCCAGTTCGGAAAGCGCCTTAAGCGCCGCTTTGCCATGTGGGCAGCTACGTGACACTTCCGCCACTTCTGCGGTTTCCGCAACCCGCCATGCACCAATACCCAGAGCTGAGCCCTTGATGGTATGGGCAGCTTCGCGCCAATCACGTGCCGCCGCTGCATTTTTCAACCGCTGCATATAAATGCCCGACTGCGCCTGAAATAATTGTAACACTTCACTTTCGAGCTTGGCATCGCCAAGTGTGTAATGAGACAGGTGAACCAGATCTACAGGACGAACCGAAGAATCTGTTGAATTGTCGACTTTCCGGGCCGAACCGGTACGCACGGAAACCATTTAGGCACCCCACAAATTTACTACCCGCAACAACTAGCTGACGACATACAGCCGCCCTGTTGCCACGGTGTCACAATGTCATAAACGCGATAACAGCCGGTTAAGAGGCAAATTCGCTGAAAGCTGATCCATATGGCCATTTCCAACCTCAATTTTCCGTTAAKGATTTGTTCAGAAATTGATTTGCGTGGCTTACTTTCGTGGCTAGGATAACCGGCAGATGCGTTAAATCGGTTTTTGACCGATAGAAAAATTCGAACAGACAACAAAATCAGCTTCAAAAGCTGTGGTAACTGATTGAATTTATTACATTATTCAGTTGCCACAAGGCAACGTAGCGGTGGATAACAAAATGGCTCGAAATTTACMGGACCAGAAGAATGGTACCCAGAATTCTGGTTCTGAGGAATCGGTTGAAGATCTGATCAGTTCAGCTGTCGCTGAAGTGCAGGCCGAAGTTGAAGCCGAAATCGAAGCCAATGCCAAGCAAAACGCTTCTGCGGGCGGGTCTGCAAGCGACGGTAAAAACCGGAGCGATGAGGAAGATGCCATCGAATTATCTCTTGGTGAAGCCGTTGAAGAAGCCGCCAATATCAGCCCTGAAGGCCAAACCGTAAAAGGTGGCGCGGCGAGTACCCGTGCCGAACCGGCAAATGACGACCGCGCCTCTGTTGGCAACATGATGTATTCGTTGCAACGGCAGCCCGGGAAAACGTCATATTGGACAGCCCTGCTGATGTCCTCGGTCTGGCTGATCTGTGGTCTTACGTATGGCTGGGTCATGTTCCGCGATGAGATAACCGGCCTGTCGAGCTTTCGCGATTACCTCGCGACCCCATCTCTATTGACCCTTACCGCCGTCATCATCGTCCCAATTCTGTTTTTCTTTGTCATTGCTGTTTTAACACGGCGCGCCCAAGGGCTTCGCCTCGCCGCTTTGTCCATGACAGAAATTGCCGCCCGCCTGGCAGAGCCTGAAGGCGTCGCCAAGGACGCTGTCGCCTCTGTTGGACAGGCCATTCGCCGCGAAGTTGCCGCCATGGGCGACGGAGTTGAACGGGCGCTGGCCCGCGCTGGTGAACTGGAAGCTTTGGTCCACGGCGAAGTATCGGCTTTGGAACGCGCCTATGGCGACAATGAAATTCGCATCAAAAGCCTGGTTGAGGAATTGGCATCTGAACGCCAAGCCATCCAGACCAATTCCGAAGCTATTCGCGAACAAATCGTTGGGTCTCATGAAGGCTTCAACGCCGATATCGACATAGTGACTGAACGGATCACCAAGGCGATCGAGGAAGCCGGGTC
Organism: Hyphomicrobiales bacterium; assembly: GCA_016764455.1. Classification (GTDB taxonomy): domain Bacteria; phylum Pseudomonadota; class Alphaproteobacteria; order Rhizobiales; family NORP267; genus NORP267. Next base: position 8,117 of record JAESRU010000196.1, read on the forward strand.
CCGACTGACMGAAACCCTCGAATTGCGTAGCGCGCAGATCACATCAGCGATTTCTTCGACAGGCGATAGYGTTTCTGAAACCCTGCTTGCYCGGGGAACCAACCTTGTTGAATCGCTTGCTGGCAAAGCAAACGAAATCGCAATCGCGATGGATGCTTCAACGACGAGCATGAACGAAACTTTCGAATCCCGCAAAGCCGAATTGTCGGAAAATTTGAGCCAGGCCGGTACTGCAATCGCAGAAATGATGGGGTCGAGGAACGCCGAAATTGGCGCAACCCTTTCAGCCCGCACAACCGAGATCGGACAATTCTTCGTCGATCAATCCACCACCGCCATTCAGGCCATGGAAGACCATTCGACCGCTGTCCAATCCAGCATCCAGAGCAAGGTCGAGGAAAGCATTGAAACAATTAATGTCGCTGGCGATGAAATTGGCAACAATCTTATCTCCAGCATCGACAATGCTGGCGCAATGCTGGTCGAGCACAACAAGACAGTCGGTGAAAACCTGAGCGCCCATTCCGAAGACCTGAACACCCGGCTTGATGCCGAGGCCGAGCGGATCAACCAGGCCCTTGGTCAGCGGACATCCGAGATGGGCAACACCATGGCCCGCGCCGGAGAATTACTACTTCAACATAACGAGAATATTGGCGAAAGCCTGAATAAACATTCCAGCGAATTGAGTAGTCGAATTGAGTCCCAGGTTGAACAGGTCAACGAAGTTCTTGGTCAACGCTCCACGGAAATTGGAGATACCATGGCCCAGGCCGGGGAAATGCTGTTTCAACACAACGAGACCATCGGCGAAAGCCTGAATAAACATGCCAGCGAATTGAGTAGCCGAATTGAGTCCCAGGTAGAACGGGTCAACGAAGTTCTTGGTCAGCGCTCCACAGAAATTGGAGAGACCATGGCCCAGGCTGGAGAATTACTGCTTCAACACAACGAGACTATCGGCGAAAGCYTRAATAAACATGCCAGCGAAATGAGCAGCCGAATTGAGTCTCAGGCMGAACGGATCARCGAAGTTCTTGGTCAACGCTCCACAGAAATAGGAGAGACCCTGGCCCAGTCCGGTGGCGAATTATTGACCAACCTGAACAAGTATGGCGCTGACATTAGTGCCAATCTGACCCAATCCCTTGGTGCCATCAATGAAACACTGGCTACCAAAGGAACAGAAGTCGCGGATCGGTTCGCGACACAGGCCCTGCAGCTTGAAGAATCCATGGCACGCCAGGTTGARACYGTTGGGACAACATTGTCCGGCCGTGCCAGCGAGATGAACGAACAACTTCTCTCGCGCATTGGCGAATTGAATCAGGTCGTTGAAACAGGTGGCACCCATTTGGTCAATTCTTTGATGGAAAAAACCACAACTCTGGACGACACCCTTGTCGCCCACGCCACCGCACTTGGCACCCGCGTTGCTGCCATCAATGAGGCAGGCAATGCCGTCGCCCGGGCCATTGAGCATAAAGGCAGCGAAGCCACCAGACATCTCGCCGAGCAGGGCGCTATGATCAGTCAGGATATTTCTGCCAGAACCAATGAGATCAGCGAACAAATTTCCACCAAAACTGGTGAAATTTCTGAATACCTGAGCAAAGCAGGCTCTGACCTGACACAGAAAATGGTCGAACATGGCGAACAAATTGTCGAAGCCATGATGACCACCGATCAGGGTGTTGCCAAAAACTTTACCGAGATTGTAGCCAAACTCACAACCTCGAATAGCGAGTTGCACAACATTCTGGAAACTGCCGGTGATCACCTGTCCGCCATCGAACAAGGTCTTGGCGAACGCGCCCAAACCTTCAAGGCAACGATTGAATCCGCCACGACCGAGACCGCAAATACCAGTGCTCGAATGGAAACCCAGGTCTCAGCCCTGCAAGAAGTATCTGGCATYGTMTTGAARGATATTTCTCAGCTCTCCTTACGTTTTGAAGATCAAGGTAAAGCTCTGTACGCGGCTGCAACCGCCGTCTCGGATTCCAACGATCGCATGGACCACGCGCTTCGCGAACGCCATGAATCATTAGCCAACCTCACCACCACCTTGTCGCAAAAGGCTGAGGAAGTGGACAACATGATGAGCACCTTCAGCGGAATGGTTGAAGCGTCGCTCGGCAATGCAGAGGCCCGCGCGCGCGAAATCGGGACGCTGCTTACCGACAGAGCAGCCCAATCATCCCAGGTTATTCGCGATGAATTTGACCGCATGAACCAACTGGCGGGCGAAGAGAATGACGCTGCAMTAACCGCAGTCCACAGCCGCCATTTGGCAATGCGCGATGAGTTTAACCGCATGAACAATGTAGCTGGCGAAGAGAATGACGCAGCACTAACTGCGGTGCGCAGCCAGCATTTGGCGATGCGTGATGAAATCGTCCAGATCATCGCCGATACCCGCGCCGGGTTTGACGATATGAGTTTGCAGATACGAACCGCAGTCGGCCAGATCTCGCAAGACCTTGAATCCACACGTTCTGAATTGCATCGCACAACTGTGGAATTGCCGCGCGATACCGAAGAACAGGCAAGCGCAATGCGCCGGATGGTTTCCGATCAAATCCGTGCCCTGGATGAACTTTCAACAATCGTGACCCGCCATGGTGGCGGCCTGGATACATCCAGAGCGGAAAGCCAGCCTGCAAATACACC
>JAESRU010000061.1 GCA_016764455.1 Hyphomicrobiales bacterium
TCGTGGAAGCGTACTGACTTCCCAGTACTGGCCACCAAAGGCTTTTGGTACTTCGTTGGTTCCGAGTGAAATGATATCACCAGATCTTGTAAAAATTGATGCGCCTACCTGACGAGACAAATCAATGGAGCGAAGTGAAGCTGCGGCCGCAGTATACATTCCAAATTCGTCGCGGGTTGGAGAAATGCCGTTATGACCAAAAAAGGCAGTCACAAATCTTTTTATTGTTTCTTCAATTTTGTATTTATCAATTCCATCAACAAAAACGTCGCCGAGATGAAAGACGGTTGAAATTCGCTGTCCAAAATCCTCTTCATTTTCATTGTGGTCTCTTTCGATCAGATTGCCAGCTTCTGTTTCGCTCGCGTGATTATTTAGAGTGCGTTGCCCAAAATGTTGGATTCTTTGTGCGATAATTTCTTTTCTNTTSYTKWTYKRTSMSAGNGATTGAAATTTGGATGAATTTTCTACCATATATTTGGCGCATGAGTTGTATCTCAGCGGGGCGTTTGAATTGCCGAATTATATAAGCCCTACCTAAATCCGGTATATCGTATTGCCCTGTATTTTCAGTGCRGAGTTGTCTTATTTTCGCGACAGAGAGTGCGGCCAAGGCAGCTGAGCTGTTTGCTTTTCTGCATATTTCGTTGGCATATTCGATTTTGGTGCTGTACTTCTCGCCATATGTGTCGTTAGAAATTTGTTTGTCAATTTTGACATCTTTCATTATTTCAGTGATTTGAATTTTATGGGTCCTATATCTTACGGCCATTAAATTTTTTTCCAATTCCTCGATGACACAATCTAAATTGACACCAATTGGACCAACCAACCCAAAGAAAAGTTCCGGCATATTTAGTGGATTATAAGGTTGAAATGTTTCATCATTTTTCATCGGTTTAAATCCCGTTAATTTTCTGTAAATAAATTTCTCGGTTTTCCGCAAAATATGAATTAGAATTTATAGAGAATCCGGTTCACCAGTTTGGGAGGCTCCTTTGTCTAAATCTAAAGAGAGTGTAAGGGTGGCCGACAGTGAAATCAAAACTGAAAATGATTGGCTTAAAGAGCAAATTGATATTGCAATAAATAATCTTAAAGCCACTCCAAAAGAACAGCGTGGAATTTTCGTGGTCACAGATGAAGATTTAAATGTTGATTTTGAACTTGATTAATTCACCTTTAGCTTTTTAGTAAATTCTACCACTTTTGAATTTTAGATTCACAATAGCGATCCCATTTCTTCCCCTCTTAGTTTGAGTCTGGAGAAAGCGTAGCTCATTTTCATTTCATAGACTCTGCTTTTGCTGGAATGACGAAACAGGGAAAACTGAATTTAGCACTCCCAACCCTTGCCCTCCGCTTCATCCGTGCTTATCTTTAATATAGCGAGAGAGGATGCATGGTTTCAGGCACGTCACTCACAAAACGGGCTTCCGGACAGGTTTTTGGCTGGAATTATCGGTACAGTTTTCAAGCGGGCGCACCGCGCCGCTCATTTTCATTTTATTGCCAGATTTACAACGCCGCCGGGCCATGCCCGCGCAGTGGGATTTTGCGTACCATCAGTGAAGTGGAGTTTTGACGAGGACTGATTTTTCACACAGCTAAGCGAGGTCGATTATGTCGAGATCACACAAGAAGACGCCGATTGTGGCAACCGCAAATGTTGCCAGTGAGAAAGACGATAAACAGATGGCCCATCGTCGCGAGCGCCATGATGTGAAGATGCAACTTTCACAGGGCGACGATCTGGATATCCATCATCACCCCCATAGCGGCAGCGAACAATTTTCCAAAGACGGCAAACATTGGGTGAGCGACCCGGACCCCAAAGACATGCGCAAATAGAGATATTTCGCGGGCGTTTTTTCAAGAGTGATTACGTTTGTTTAACGGCGGCTTAGCCACTTGTTGCGCTGGATCCCGGATCACGTGATGTGCTGCGCACACACTGTCCGGGATGACGGCTGTTCGATGAACTATCTTCAATTTCGTAATTCTGGATCGTCATTCCGGCGACGGGCGCGATTCTGAACGGAAGTATCGCGCCCACACAGTCCCGGATTGCTACAGGCCATATTCCAGCAATTTAGGTGCTGAGCCAGACCATGGGGTATTCAGGATCTGCCTTGCACGCAGGGTCAACGGGTTTCCAGTCGTTTGCTGGCCTTCGTTCAAATCGATACGGATGCCAAATTTTGTAAACCAGTAATCCCGGTCATTTTGGAAGGGATTGTCGTAATCAATATCCACACGGCCGACCTGGGTGAAGAATGTGTGGTTCTGTTGGATGTTGGGGGCAAAATCGAAATTCAAACCGACATATGTGAAGGCTCGGTCGTCTTCGACTTCGCCATATTCCGCGACCAGGCCGATCGAAAACATGTCGCCATGCAGGGCAAAAGTATGTTCAGAGCCGATGGTGAAGAAATCTCGCGATTGCCCGGAATTGAAATCAATTTCGCCAAGCGTTATCCGGCTCCTGCTGGTGATCTTGTTTACACYATACATGGCGAATGCTTCGTAGATCTGTGCGTCTARTTCATCAGATTCACTCACTATGCCGGTTCCAACACCGATGGCATTGCCAGAGATACTCTGGAGATAGACCTGAAAACTTGCTCCCACATAAGGGTCGATACCGCCATTGGGGAACGGACTTTGCATACCGCTAATGGCACCATTCGCTTGCCCGCGGACTGCCCAACTACCAGCATCATAAAACGGAAATGAAATCGAGGCACTGCCACCAAATACGGCGGCGCTATCTTTTGTATCCGGGAAGCCGGTATCCCAGCCTAACGTCCAGCCACCAAAAATCTGGCCGCTSGCGCCCACGTTGTTGCCGAGAAAGCCGGTATGGGTGAAGGGTTCGCTGTTGAACATTGTCATTGAATGGGAATAGAAGAAATTATCCGGCGCACGAACTACTTCATAACCTATAATTTCGAAGAAATGTCCTGCTTTTACGGTTAGGCTGTCGACTGAATAAATGTCCTGATAGACGCGCGGAATACGGTGCGAATTGGCCATCGCAACATTTGCTGCGGAAGACCCAATTATTACCGATGCAGCAAAGATGGCTGCTTTAGAAAAATGCATGATGGCCCCCTGTAGAATTTTGCMAATTNATTRTCGATTCCAGCGACAATRACAGTAAATCTATAGGTGACGCCACGTCATTTTATGTATTTGAAATTATTTATATTGAGGTCAGTGGAAAAAATAGAAATAATCTTGATATATCAAGATATTATCAGTTTTCTTCTTCTGGCTTTAGAGGGACCGCGCAAGTTGTATCATCTTCAACCTTGCAGGGTTGGTAGCTGTTGATTTCGCTTTTTGTGCCATCGGCAAAGGTGATCTGCACACTAACGGATTGGGCGTCTCCGAGCTTCATATTGATGTAGATCGGGTTGCTTTCCGGATCGACGCTATAGGGCGTTTGGGCGTTGCAATCTGGCAGTGGAAAAATCTGATCAAGAGCTTCGCTGTTGATGGAATAGCTGATCTGTTTCAGGGCGCAATGCCAGGTCACGATGCCGGTGAAATAAATCCATTGCCGGTCATYATAATTGCGAAATGCGACCCATTGGTCGCTGGTTGCGCCAAGGGCCGTGCGGGCAAGCTCGACCGTTGGTCCGCGGCTGTCGGCGCGCGCTGAATTGCTTGACCCGAAGATGGCCAATACGGYAATTGCGCCGACTGCGAAACTTGTTTTTAGCTGTGGCATGACGGTCTCTCTGAACATAATTTCATATTAGGCAAAATCCGGCGTCAAAGCTATAGACGGATCGCGTTGACGGGCTATCATCAGGCTATGAAAATAGCCAAAGACGCCAATATTGTCATCCTTACAGGGGCTGGAATTTCCAAAGAATCCGGTCTCTCTACATTTCGTGATGCAGACGGTATCTGGGCGACGGTTCGCATTGAGGATGTGGCGACGCCGGAAGCGTTTGCCCGCGATCCTGACCGGGTGCATGATTTTTACAATGAACGCCGCGCCGGATTGCTGGATAGCAAAATCCAGCCCAACGCTGCCCATGAAGCGCTTGCCAGGCTCGAGGCCGCGTGGGGCGGTAGCGTTATGCTGGTTACACAAAATATCGACAATCTGCATGAACGTGCCGGATCAAAAAACCTGGTTCACATGCACGGCGAAATGCTGAAAGGCTGGTGCCAGGCGTGCGGGCTGGTTTGCGAATGGGTGGAGGCGATGGATATCAATTCCGTCTGTCCCCATTGTGGTGTGACCGGCCATATGCGGGTTCATGTTGTGTGGTTTGGTGAAATGCCATTCGAGATGAACCGGATTTATGCGGCGCTTGCCGGGTGCGGACTTTTTATATCAATCGGCACATCGGGGAATGTATATCCGGCGTCAGGTTTTGTATCTGAGGTGCGCCACAATTCGTCCTGCCGGGCGGTCGAGCTTAATCTGGAGCCCTCCGAAGGGGCGCAATTATTTGATGATGCCCGGCACGGCCCTGCAACCGAGATCGTGCCGGGCTTTGTTGCTGAATTATTGTCCTAGAGGTTTACGCTAGCGCGACATCATTTTGCGAACGAGGCCGACAATCACCAACAGGACGCCGCCGCCAACACCGCCACTTGCGATCTGACCGACAATAGCGCCGATATCCATGCCGCCGCCACCAGCGCTCAGGTTTGTGAACTGGCTGATCAATTGCCCGCCAATGCCACCGCCAAGGATGCCGGCGACCGAGTTGCCGAGCGTTCCAAGGTCAAATTGCCGTAGCAATCTGCCTGCAACATTGCCGCCAACAGCGCCGGCGATAAGTTGAATAATCAGTTCCATTCTATTCCTCCTCAATTCGTGCAGCCACTTGAAGTAAGGCCGRTGCCTCGGGTTGCCACTGGTCTATAATAAACTGAAACGGAGACTTCAGAAACCCGAAAATGACCTTGTAATGGATTGTGACATTTCCGTGTTGGGATGCTTTTTGCTTGCGTCAAAACCCGCTGCAGCCTAAAAAAGTTACAGCGACCGGCTATGAGAGCCGTGAAATTTTCGGGGCTGCGATCGCAATTTTCCGAAAAAGTCTCGAATGGGCTCGTTCGGTTGTGCGAGGCGGCAATACGCCCGAACCGTTTCGTGCTTTCATAAGGGCGGGGAGACTGAGAAATGAGTGACGAAGGGGCCCGCGTAGACGGCACTGTAAAGTTTTTCAATATGAACAAAGGTTTTGGCTTTATTACCCCGGATGCGGGTGACAAAGACGTATTTGTTCACGTCAGTGCAATCGAACAATCCGGTATTCCGATGCTGGATGAAGGTATGCGTGTTTCATTTGAAACCGAGCCGGACAAGCGTGGAAAAGGGCCCAAAGCGGTCAATATCCAACTGGCTGAATAACWTCCCGTTCTTGATCGWGCGGYAGATTTGGYGYYYYCKRGCRYCATAWARACAGGCCKYRAWGYGCTTGGGTRAWTATGATTTTACCYRAGGCTRGATGTTGTATAGTGCTTTCAAATCATTGATATTCGCCGTTGCGGGGCCGCTTGTATGAAGTATCTCAAACGAATTTTCTTTGGCCTGGCAGTCATTCTTGTGGCCCTTGTCGTTGGCTCTGTTTTTCTTCCCCAGCATGTTTCTGTTCATCGGGCGATCACAATCCGTGCCGAGGGGGATGTTGTTTTCGTTTATGTAAACAGCCTCCGGAAATTCAACGAATGGTCGCCCTGGGCCGTCCGTGACCCAGATATGGAACTCACATTCACCGGACCGGAATCTGGTGTCGGTGCCGGCATGGAATGGCGCAGTGATGAGCCGGGTGTTGGAATTGGATCAGAAGTCATCATCGAGAGCCGCCCTTATGAATATGTCAATTTGTCACTTGATTTTGGCGATCGGGGCGGCGGAACGTCCGATTTCCGGCTAAATACCGGCGAGGGGCGGACGCGGGTTACCTGGGGGTTCGAGACGGATCTCGGCTATAATCCGGTTACCCGCTATATGGGGCTCATGTTTGATGGCTGGATCGGTCCTGATTATGAACTTGGCCTGCAACGGCTTAAATCTCTTGTGGAGACAGGGAGTCCGACTGGTGGGTAAAATAGGATGGGGTTTTCATAACCCTGCAATTTCGGGAGCATATGCGGTGGGTCGTTGAATGGCACAGATAGACGCAGAAGATGAAATTGTTGTACCCCGCGCCGAGGCGCATGCTCATTGGAGCATTTTTCTGCCCGCAATCATTGTTGCGTTTCTGTATGCGCTGATTTGGGGTTTTCTAAAAATTACCGGGTTTGGCGATGGCGCGCTTGGACGTCTGATCTTTCTCGTTCTGGTTATCGCGCCCCCACTTTTGATCGCGCAGGCGTTCCTGCGTTACTATTCCATCGGTATTGCCTTGACGCAAAAGCATGTCTTGCTGGCGCGCGGGTGGCCGCGAACCGTCGGGCGGCAAATCGCTCTTCGTGATATTGTGGTTGTGGAAGTGAATTCCGGAATTCTCGGACGCTGGATGGGGGCTGGTGGCATCCACCTGCTGTTGCGCAATGGTCAGAGATTGGGAATTTCCGATCTGGCTGATCCGGAAAATATTGCTGACCTGATCAGGCAAAATATCCCTTCATTGGGTCAGAACGGGAGCTGAACTTACCAGGTTTGCTTCGGCGATGAAGCGCATCGGCCCGGCAAATGTACCATCGAGCGGCCAACAGGTAACAAGCGCTAATTTGCGTTCGAGGCTATCTGGATCGATRCCGGAATTGTTCCATGGCACGATCCGGAACGATTGAATTTCATATTCAAATATTTCCCCCGAACTGTTGGTCATGTTGATCCGGTCACCCTCTTTCAATTGCGCCATAAACGTAAAGTGTGTGTCGCGATGGGCGGCAAAAACGCTTGTCCCACGGGCACCAGGCATCGCGCTTTGACGAAGATGCACCGGGGCAAAAGCAAGCGCCTGTCCACTGGCGCCAGCTAGGGCGATTGCCGATTGTTCAAGGCGCGGTACTTCGATGCGGGCGATGGGCCAGGTGTCCATCCAGGGCCAGGGCCGGGTCGGTTCGTTGGTCTCCATGGTTTCGGCCCAGGCCTGATTCAGTAGAACCTGCGCCAGCATTGCCTTGGCCTTGATATACAGACCCTGGCTGATCAGGATCGTCGCCAATATTAGAGCAACGCCGACAATCCCACCGATCAACCAATCCCATCCGGTCAAGCTGGGGATGTAATTGCCCAGCTTTTGGCGCCAGGTATTGCTGTTTGATTTGGACAAGATTATCTGACCCTGTGTGTGTTGCGCGGCAGGGAATAAGAACGAATGGCCCGGCTCCAGAACCTGCGTATGACGAGGCAGGTAAAGGCGAATATCAGCAACAGGATTCCAGCCATGATTTGCCTCTCTGAAATCGTCGCTGTTTGCGGCAACAAGAGATTGCGGGTTGCTGCGCGGGATTGGCTTGCCACCTGTGTCGGGGCTGTCGCCAGCATGCCAACCATTTGGGTCATGCCACCATTTTGAGGGGCTGCATTTGCGCGTTGGGCACGGATCGGGCTTGGGGCCGGTACATCGTCACTCAATATCCTGTCGAATTCCCAACCTGCGGGCAGGTTCAACGGAACGTCACGGCGCTCGACCGATTCAGTTTCCGGGCGGGCGGGTGTGACGTCAATCGCTACAAGGCTGGTCAGCCGGGACACGATATGGTGTTCGAGGGCGATGGCTGTGATATTTTCATCGACCGCTTCAGAATTATTGCCACGATTGCGGTCTACTTCGAGGGACGCGATCCGTCGCCTGGCCCAAAGCTTGCCAAGGCCATTGCCTTCGCGGGCATTATCAGTCTCGATCTGAACAACCCATGGCGCGCCATCCAGCATGCCTGAAATACGAAGTGTATCCGGCATAATGCTGGCGCGGGCGGTCAGGATAATCGGTTCGCCGCGATAGAGATCTGGCAAGGGGGACGGGGAAATGTCACTGATGTCGCCGCCAATCCAGGAGACTTCCAGATCGGTCAGAACCGGATTTTCAAGCTTGGTGAAAAGCGCGTTCATGCGTTCGCGGACTTCGCTGACGCTGCCGATATGGGTGAATGTGCCACGCCCGATCTCGGCGGCGCGGGTCATGAAAAATGAATTTGGTGCCGATCCGATGCCGACCGTGAAAATTCGCGAACGGCCCCGGTTGCGGGAAATCTCGGCAAACATCTGGTYTTCGTTACCAATCGCGCCATCAGTCAGGAAAATGACCTGRCRSARWAYRTYYRTRTTWYYGGGRTCGMGATCRATSAGKGCKGCTTTGAGRGCCGGCARCATTTCGGTGCCACCCTCGGCTTCCAGTTGCGARACAAAGCCGCTGGCAAAGGCAATATTTTGTTCAGTTGCGGGAACCGGGCCTGGGAAAATCGTGTCCATGGTATTGTCGAACCGGATCACGTTGAACCKGTCACCCGGTTGCAGGCGCGACAGGGCAAATACCAGGCTTTCACGGGCCTGAACAATCGAGGTGCCGCCCATCGAACCGGAATTATCGATGACAAAAATGACTTCGCGCGGCAGGCGTTCCTGGTCTTGGTCGGGTGCTGTTATTGGCGGGGTAAGGAATAGCAAAGCGTAATCATCACCATTGATGGTTTCACGAAATAGAGCAGCTGTCGGCGCGTCTGCATCCTTGGCGGTCCAGCTCAATTCGAAATCGCGGTTGGCGGGTGTTTCGCCTTCCTTGAAGGTCAGGATCGCGGTGTCGTTGCCGGTGCGGCGCAATTCAATCTCATGATACGCGCTTGTGACTTCGCCCAGATCAAATCCAGGCTTCAAGGAAACCGTCATCGTTACCGGGTTCAGGTCGCCAAGGTCTGGGTGCTGAATAGGCGATGTGATGCGGTCGCGATCAGGCACGGGGTCGTTGACGCGGCCCCAGCCGGAGCCGCCATCAAATTCAACTGTGTGAACCTGCGCATCCGGGTTGTAGCGCGGGCCCACGACCATGGGAAACCGCATCGAGAATATGCCGTTCGATTGCTGGATAGTTTCCTGATATTCGATCTGGATAACGATTGTTTCGCCGGGTCCGATATTGGCAACTGAATTGGTGAAAATGTTGGCACGTTCCTGCTCCACAAGGCTGGCTTTGCGGCCTTCGTCTCTTGCTTGTTCGTACATCTGGCGGGCTTCTTCACGCTCTTTGATGAGACCTTCAATCAACCGGTCGCCGATCCGGATGCGCAGAGTATCGACAGCAGCGCCCTCTGGCAGGGGAAACACGTAGACGCCTTCGACCCAGGCATCGGCCGGGTTTTCAAATCGCTGGGTAATGGTGGCACGCAAAATCGGGCCACTGATAGAAATGTCCACATCGGTGGCGAGCAGCGGCGCTTCCAGAAATTGACCTTCCTGTTGGGCCTGAAGCAAAAGCCCGCCACTGGTCATTTCGCCAGGCTGGACAAACCGCACAAACGGGTTCGCATCCGCTTCGGGCGCGGGCGCTGCTTGTAGCGAGGACAGGCCGAATAGCAGGGTGACAAACATCAAAAACGCCTGRCCCAGCCAAACCAGCATCAGGGGCCGGGGCGGACGCAAACTTTCGGRCGCTTGATTGTCTGGCTCCAAGTCGGTGAAGATTTCGATCAGGTTTTCTGTAGCGTCCGGCATGGTCATGGTCCCAATTCATCTGGCTGGCATTTCGTTTGTGCCAGTGAATAGGAAGGGGGCAATACGGCATGGGTGAGCCGTGAATGGGGAATTCCCGGTGCGATTTCTTGACCAAATTAAGGCAGAGGTAACTTCGTTGCGTGCCAAATATGCGCCGCCGCTATAGCCGTGTTGCTGTTCGCGACTGGACACCAGTATGTTGGGCAATTAGCCTGCCGGACCGGGAGGCGTGATAGTTGCCGCCATAAAATCGAGCAGTCTATTGCAACCGCGCCAATCGGTTTTGCAGCACYGGACCGGCTGCTCCGAGCTCCATGTTGATCTTGCCTTCCTGAGGGATATTGAAGTCTAGGCRCAGAAAAAGATAATCAATTTCGACCTAAACCAGCGATTGGTGGATAGGTAAAATTGTTTCCTAACTGTTTGATGTGTGCTAGCGCTGAAAGTAGATTCACTGGGTGACTAAATYGAACAACTAACTGAAAGTTCTAACTCAAATGTCATTTGAAATTTGGCTGACTTTTACATTTGCAAGTATCGTTGTAACGCTCATTCCTGGGCCAAGTGTGCTTCTCGTTATTAGCCAGGCCCTGACCAAAGGTACGAGTGCAGCAATGGCGTGTATTGCTGGAGATTTGTTTGGAACAGTTATTTTGATACTACTTTCGCTTTTGGGAGTTGGTGCGTTGCTCGCTGCATCGGCGGTGCTCTTTCAAATTGTGAAATGGGGAGGTGTTTTTTATCTGGCCTATCTTGGATATAGGCAGATATTGGATGCTCGCAATGAGTCTTATGTGACCACCGAAGAACAACAGATCCTGTCTTCATGGCAAAGTTTCTGGGCAGGCTCGATTACCGCGATCTTGAACCCAAAAGCTATCATTTTTTATATGGCATTTTTGGCCCAGTTTATCGATCCAACAACCGATATTGTTGTTCAAATGGTGATCCTGACGACAACCTCTACAATTGTCGTTGCRGTGCTTCTGGCAGGATATGCACTTCTGGCAGTGCGTGCCGGAGCGACTTTTCGAAGCCGCTCAGCTCGACAAAGGATTGGCTACACGGGAGGTAGTATCATGATTGGCGGTAGTGCGCTGATGGCTGCTACCAGATGACTGCTAGTGACGCAAAATCCTGATGAATGGAAAT
>JAESRU010000102.1 GCA_016764455.1 Hyphomicrobiales bacterium
TGGGGCGGAGCGTTTGAAACCCAACAACGCGCACAACGCGTGGCGAAAAGCCAAGCCGACTGCATGTGTTGCTTGTCGCAATGTCGCTTTTCCAATTGGGCTGACAACGCAGAGGGCACCACCGGAAAGCGTGCAGACCTACAAGGCCGGTGCAAGTGTGAACATAGGCGGCACGAGATATCAAACGCAGTATCCGTGTTCGCCCTGACCAAAGGCATGGTTGTCCCGATAAAGCCTAAACATTGACCATTCCCAAGCCCTGATATACCATAACACAACAAAGGAGATGACCAATGCCCCGACACCCCGCTAAGACTTCGCACCTGAAGAAGAAGCCCAAAGAGCCAAAGTCATTCCACAACCTGAAGCCCAAGAAGCCGAAGACCAAAAAGAAATAGCCACTGCACCCCATAGAGGACAGTAACAACATGTTTTCAACCACGATAAGAGTGCCAGCCGCAGAGATGTCAGACGACACGCGGAACACATGGATGATAGAGGCTCGCGCTAAGATCCGCACAAGGCTGCTGGAACTCGCTGTAATGGGATCTAACATGCCACCAGACAAAGCCGTAAAGCTCGCCAGCCAATACTATGACTGGGTATACGCCGATAAGGGGATTGATGGGTGACCACTAAGACACTAACCCCCAAGCAAGAGGCATTCGTTGAAGAATACCTGATCGACCTGAACGCAACTCAGGCCGCCATCAGGGCTGGATACAGTGAACACACGGCTCAGCAGATGGGTAGTGAGAACCTGTCAAAACCTTTGATTATGGAAGCGGTTGCAAACGCAACTAATAAACGCACCGAACGCACAGAGATTACACAGGACTATGTGCTCGATAGCATCCGCTCAGCGGTAGAGCGTTGCAAGCAGGTTGAGCCGGTAACGGACAGAGCAGGCGACCAGGTTCTGATTGAGAACGCAGACGGGGCAATGGTTCCGGCGTACACGTTCAACGCTATGGGCGTGTTCAAGGGTTCAGAGCTTCTAGGCAAGCACCTGGGCTTGTTCACGGATAAGATCGACCATTCGTCTAAGGACGGCTCTATGACACCAACAGTAGTGGAGCGGGTAATTGTCAAAGCTACAGATAAGGACAGCTGAGGTATTCGAACCCCTATTGCACCCGGCACGGTACAAGGGCGCATGGGGTGGGCGAGGTTCAGGCAAGTCACACTTCTTTGGCGAACTGGCTGTAGAGGACGCTCTGCGGTTCCCCGGCGACCACGGCGAAGGCATGAGGATGGTTTGTATCCGTGAGGTACAGAAGACCCTCAAGCAGTCAGCCAAGAAGCTCATTGAAGACAAGCTAATCAAATTCGGCCTTGGTGAACGCCAGGGCTTTAAGGTTTTCCGGGAGGTCATCGAAACCCCCAAGGACGGCGTTATCACATTCACCGGGATGCAGGACCACACAGCGGACAGCGTGAAGTCTCTCGAAGGGTTTCACCGGGCATGGGTGGAGGAGGCACAGACGCTATCAGAGCGGTCGATGTCTTTGCTGCGCCCTACGTTACGTGTGGAAGGCTCAGAGCTTTGGTTCGGCTGGAACCCTGAACGGGCCACGGCTGCGGTAGACCAGCTGCTAAGGGGCATTCACAAGCCCACTGGTGCCGTTGTCGTCAATGCTAACTGGAAGCATAACCCGTGGTTCCCCAAGGTGCTGGAGCAGGAGCGGCTTGACTGCCTGAACATCACGCCAGAGCGGTACGGGCACATATGGGATGGGGAGTACGCCACTGTCCTGGAGGGCGCGTACTTTGCCAAGTAYCTAACGCAGGCCCAGCTACAGGAGCGCATTGGGTTTATGGGGGCGGATCCGCTTGCACCGATCTATGCGGTCTGGGATATCGGCAGTTCGTCAGGCAAGGCAGATGCAACGTCTATATGGATTGTGCAGTTCATCGGTGAAGAAGTCAGGGTGCTGAATTACTATGAGGCGGTGGGCCAGCCCTTTGACGCACATATTAACTGGCTCAGGGCTAATGGATACACCGACGCCACCTGTGTGCTTCCACATGACGGGGTAAAGCATGACACGGTGTACAAGGTGACACCAGAGAGCTACCTGCGTGAAGCTGGGTTCTCAGTCGATACAGTCCCCAACCAAGGCAAGGGCGCGGCAATGGCACGCATTGAGGCTGTGCGGCTGATGTTCCCTAACGTGCGGTTTAACGACACCACCACAAAGGGCGGGCGTGAGGCTCTGGGCTGGTATCATGAGAAGCGGGACGAGGTGCGCGGAATAGGGCTAGGGCCACACCATGACTGGTCGTCACACGCTGCTGATGCGTTCGGCATGATTGCGATATATAAGGCCGGTATGGTATCAACAGAAGACTGGGGCAAGCCTATCCGCAGGAATATCAAGGGTGTGGCGTAACTTAAACCTGTGTGGTACTATGATACCGTAATTACAGGGGTTCCGCATGGCCTTTACCTTCACGACACTTAAGACGAACATTGCCGACTTTCTAAACCGGGACGACCTGACAGCGGTTATCCCGGTTTTTATTGAATTGGCAGAGGCTCGCATAAACCGTGACCTGCGCCACTGGCAGATGGAATCCCGCTCCGAAACCACGTTTGATGAACGGTATGAGGATCTTCCCGACGATTGGGTTGAGACTATCCGCATCACGGTAGATGACAAGTTTGAAGTCACGCTGGTTTCCCAAGCCAAGATGCAGGAGCTACGCCAGCACGACGACTCAGGCGGCAGGCCGCGTCATTACACGTTCAGCACAGGTCAGGTTGAGTTCTGGCCTAGCCCGGATTCCTCGTATAGCGGCAGCATGATTTACGTTGCGACTATCGACGCTCTAAGCAATACCAATCCGGACGCTGGAACTAACTGGCTGCTTGAGACATCGCCTGACGTTTACCTGTATGGCTCACTTCTGCATTCAGCGCCCTACCTTGCTGAGGACCCACGCATTCAGATTTGGGCAGGCCTGTATCAGGAAGCAATGACCACACTCAACAACACATCCGACGCGGCCAAGTGGTCTGGTGTCGGCCTTGTAATGCGATAAGGAGCCGACATGGCAGATACWCTCACAGCGAATTATAGCCTTGTGAAGCCTGAAGTCGGGGCATCAGAGGACACGTGGGGGACGAAAACCAACACCACACTTGACACCCTGGACTCTCTTCTTGGCGGTGGGGCCACGTTAACCGGGCCTAAGATAGACGACGATCTGAGCATTGTTGACAACGTAGACGCCACCAAGGTTATCAAGTTCCAGGTGTCTGGCATTGCTACGGCAACCACACGCACATTCACATGGCCTAACTTTGACGGCACTGTGTCAACGGTTGCAGGCACTGAGACRCTGACGAACAAGACGCTSACCAGCCCGACKATCAMCRSGSCKANCAYTGSMWCWNTCMACRSTSAMSAGCSCRRSYNAYTWGCCGGTGACACAGGGCGGCACTGGATCTAGCACGGCCTCAGCCGCGCGCACAGCCCTTGGGTCGGAAATTGGCGTAAACGTTCAGGCATTCAGTACTGACCTTGACGCTTATGCGGGAATTGCTTCTGAGGCAGAGGCAGAGGCGGGCACTGAAAACACAAAGGCCATGACCCCACTTCGTTCAAGGCAGTCTACGCAAGCGGTTATAGCTGAATTCTTCCACGTTCAGGATCAAAAGACGGCTGGGACTGATGGGGGAGGCTCTGTGTCAGGTTCATTTGAGACGAGAGACCTTAACACGTCTGTATCAAACGGCATCACCAGCGCGTCCCTATCCGCGAACAGGATCACATTGCCTGCGGGGGATTACTATTTTGAGGCGAGTGCCCCGGCCTTTGAGGCAGGAACACACAGGATTCGTCTGCAAAACATCACAGGCGCGGCCACTATATTTTATGGTACGTCTGAGGAAAACGGGTCGGACAGGATTGGACAAACCAGGTCGTTCGTGTCTGGCCGGTTTACTCTGGGAGTTCCAAGCGCCTTAGAGGTCCAGCATAGGGTGGGGGCAAGCCAAGGTGGATCTGGGCATGGCGGTGCCAACGGTTGGGCCGTCGAAATATATACAGACGTTAAAATATGGAAAGTTGGGTAGATAATGCCGCTTCTCCCGCTCGACATCCCGCCCGGAATGAGGGTTATGGGTACCGACTTGCAAGCCTCTGGGCGCTGGCGTGACGGTAATCTAATCAGATGGCGTGAAGGCTCATTGCGGCCTGTAGGCGGGTGGCGCGTTCGTGTGTCGTCTGCCTTTGCTGCTGCAACCCGTGGCGCTATCTCATGGCAAGACAACTCCGGCGATCAGCGGTACTCAACAGGATCGTTTGACACGCTGTATTCTGTGAGCGCGTCTAACACTGTAACTGATATCACACCGGCAACGCTTACATCGGGCAACCTGGACGCTGTGGTTAACACGGGATACGGAGGGAGTTTCTACGGTACGTCGTTCTATGGCACGTCACGGCCTGACACTGGGAACTTCTCAGAGGCAACAACATGGGCGCTTGATACGTTCGGGCAGTTCCTCGTTGCGTGTAGCGTTGCAGACGGCACGCTGTGGGAATGGCAGCTTAACGTATCGCTGAACGCTGTAGCGATTGCTAACGCACCGACTGGCAACCTATCGCTGCTTGTAACTGAGGAACGGTTTCTGTTCGGTCTTGGGGCCGGTGGTAACCCGCGCAAGATCCAATGGTGCGACCGAGAGGACAATACAACATGGACACCAGCGGCGACAAATGAGGCCGGAGACTTCGAATTGCAGACCACAGGCCAGATCATGGCAGGCGTTAAGACACGCGGGCAGGCTCTTATCCTAACTGACGTGGACGCACACTCTGCCACGTACCTGGGGCCACCCTTTGTCTATGGCTTTGAACGGGTGGGCGAGGCTTGCGGGCTTATCTCACGTAAGGCCATTGTAGCGGTTGACCGGGGCGTGTTCTGGATGGGTCAGAACGGGTTCTTCCAGTACGATGGGTCAACGGTGTCTGAGTTGCCTTGCGAGATTGCCGATCACGTGTTCGGAGACATTAGCTCTTCGCAGATCAGCAAGACATGGGCCGTCTCTAATTCTCAGCATGGTGAAATCTGGTTCTTTTACCCGTCCAGTTCCAGCAATGAGGTGGATAGCTACGCTGTGCTTGACTACAAGGAAGGTCACTGGGCGTTCGGGCGGCTGGCTAGAACCACGGGAGTTGACCGTTCGGTGTTTAAGTCTCCGTTCTGGAATGGCACGTCTGGCAATCTGTATGAGCATGAGATTGGCCTGAACTATGACGGCGACACGATCTTTGCAGAGTCCGGGCCTGTAAGCCTAGGCTCTGGCGATGTGGTTATGAAGGTGACAGACCTTATCCCTGACGAGAAAACACAGGGTGACGTTAACGTGACGTTCAAGACACGGTTTTACCCGAATGATACGGAAAGCACGCACGGGCCGTTTTCCACAGCAAACCCTACATCTGTCAGGTTTTCAGGGCGTCAGATCCGCATGAGGGTTGAGGGCGTTAARCTKGCTGACTGGCGTGTGGGTATTATGCGCGTTGAAGCCAAGCCAGGCGGGCGCAGATGAGCCAGATAAAGCCACCAATTGTAGGGCCTAACCTTTCCGTTTGGGCTAGACAGGTCTCAGCATACCTTCAGCGGGTGCGGACAGCGTTACAGTTCAAGACCACGGGCGAGAGCGCTGCTGAGAACGGAATTCTGCTATGGGATGATACGCTATTGGCTCCCGTTGTGTCGAAGAGCGGGGCATTCCTCCCGATTGCTATTGGTGTAATCCCGGAGAAGATTGTTGTCGTGAGGACTGCAATCGAGTTATCTGGAACGCTTCTAAGCGATGTTGTGTATCTGGTCGATGGATTNATCGATATGGGTTCAACGCAGATTACCGTTCCGCAAGGCGGGCTGACCATTCACGGGCATGATACGGGAGTTTCACGTCTTACAACGTCTGTGACAAGCCAAACCCTGTTCATCGATGACGGAGTGTTTGCTGGGAATCTGAACCTTCGATTTATATCTATCAGGGTAACTGGTACTGGGTCGCAGATATTCGACCTGGACAATGCTGGGAACGGAGGGATTTTCATCATATCGGAAGCAAACTTCACGGGTTGCAAATCAGCGGGCGAGGTTACCGCGTACACTCAGGGATTGTTTGACGAGTTTGCAATGGTTGCGTGTTTGGACGGCCTGACGATGAGCGGAACATGGGCCGCTGGATTCGCCATCTTCACAACGGTTATTGACCCGTCAGGAACTCCATTTACAGGGACATTCCTAAAGGCTGGGACCGCGTTGGTTATTAACGGCTCCATTGTGTCARACATGAACGCCACGTTTATTGACGCAACAGGGGCTGTGTGTGACTTCGCGCCGTCAAATATAACGAATGACGTTGGGTTTCTGATGACTGGTGTTCGTGTAAACCCAGCGTCAAATGCGTTCCCTAACATGCCTGCATCAAGCGTTAAGGCCAGGTTCGCGGCCTGCGCTGGTACAGACAACACATATGTCGGCGGTCAGTGGGCTATCACAACATCAACGGCAACTAACCTTAGCTCTGTGTCGGCAGGGGTGTACCTCAAGCTGGCGGGGACAACCACATATTCGGATCTGCAATGGTTTTCGGGAGCGGTTAATAACGCGATGACCTATGACGGAGCGCAATCAATCTCAGTTAAAGCAGAGTTTGACATGGGCCTGACGGGGACAAATAACGATGTTGTTAAGTTCAAGATCAGGCATTTTGACAGTAGCGCATCAGCCTTCATTGATATTTTCACCAGCGGTGGAGACACCATGAACGCAGGGAGCCGGGTAGAGGGCGGCGGCGGGCACGGGTTCGCCAAGATGGATACAAACGACCGCATAGAACTTTGGATAAACAGTTCTGGTGCGAAGAACACGACAGGATCTCTTGACGGCATTCTGTCAGTAACGGAGAGGCCAAGTTAATGGATGTTCTTGAGCATTGCCGTAAATGGGTTGAGGACGCGCTTGAATACTCAGGCGGCACACATGACTTTGGCGACATTGTCGAGGGCATTAAGTCCGGGCGTATGCAGATATGGCCGTCAGAGCGCGGCTGTATTGTTACAGAGATTCTGACTTATCCGAAAAAGAAGATACTCAACGTCTTTCTAGGCGGCGGGGAAATAGACCAACTTGCACAAATGCATGGTGACGTGATACAATTTGCTAAGGGACAGGGCTGCACAGCCGCTACCATATCGGGCCGTAAAGGCTGGGAGCGCGCTTTTAAGCAGTACGGCTGGACCCCTTTGCATACAACCTTAACAAAGGAGTTTGACTAATGTCAGGCGGCGGCAAAGGCGGAAGCCAAACCAGTTCAGTAACAATCCCGAAGTTTCTGCAAGATGCTTCAGAGCGTGCTGTTCAACGTGGCGAGGATATCGCACAGATTGGGTTCGTCCCATTCACCGGGCCTGACGTGGCAGCGTTCACAGCCCCACAGCTTGCATCATTCCAGGGTGTAGGCTCTGCGGCTGATGCATTCGGATTGGGAGGAGGTGGCCTGGAATCTGGCATAACAGCAGGGCTTCCACAGCCCCAGACGTTCGCAGGCGGTATTCAGGGGTTTTCCTCTGCGCCTCTGTTTGAACAGGCACTGGCAGAGCTTCAGGCAAGCAGGCCGGGCCAGTTCGGGGCTATCAGCGATCTGTTCATTGACCCAGTGACGGGCAATCAGTTCCCACAAACACAAGTTGCAGGCGGGGGCGGTAACGGCAATTTCTCACAAGGTAGCGACGGGGACAGACGCAACGTTGCACCACGCCCGCCAAGTGGCGGCGGGTTCACAAGCTTTGCGGATTTGTTTGACGGCGGCGGCCCCGGTGCTTCCGGTAGCAGTTTCTCTGGTGGCGGGATTCTCTCTGATGTGGCTAACCGCGTTAGTTCACCATTCGGCGGCGGTGGAACAGACAGCAAGTCACGATTTGATAACGTGAGGAATAAATAATGGCTAGCGGTGGCGGGCAAAGCCCTAACGTATTCCAACAGTCAGCAACCGGGCTTCAGAGCGCGGGACAAGCGGCTCAGGCTGGAACACAGTTTCAACCGGGACAACTGGCAACAACGGATCTAACGCCGTTCCAGAACCCGTTTAATCAACAGGTRCTTGATACCACGCTTCAGAGCATTGAACGTCAGCGCCAGTTCGGGATTAACGATGTAGGCGCGGCTGCTACCAGGGCTGGGGCCTTTGGCGGCTCACGTCAGGGTGTGGCAGAGGCTGAGACTAACCGGGCTGCTATTGATGCGGCTGCACGGGCTGCTGCTGGTATCGGTCAGGCTGGGTTTAATCAGGCACAGCAGGCGGCACAGTTTGACATTGGAACGGGTCTTCAGGGCGCTGGTCAGCGTTTAGGCGCGGCTGGTCAGCTTGCGAACATCTCCAACCTTGGGTTTACGCAGGGCAGACAGATCAATCAGGACTTGAGCCAGGTTGGCGGTCAACAACAGGCGCTTAGTCAGGCGCTCATTRATGCTGCRCGCGGTCAGTTCCAAGGGTTTACGGGYGCTCCGGGSCAGWSYTTGCAGTTCCMACTTGCTGCGATTGGCGGGGTTCCACAGCCACAGACAACCACACAGACGCAACAGCCGGGCTTGCTTAACTTCCTGTCATTGGGATTGGGGCTGGTG
Source organism: Hyphomicrobiales bacterium (assembly GCA_016764455.1). Lineage (GTDB taxonomy): Bacteria > Pseudomonadota > Alphaproteobacteria > Rhizobiales > NORP267 > NORP267. The sequence continues at coordinate 8,659 of JAESRU010000102.1, forward strand.
TAATGGGGCTTAACCTCTCAGTCTCAAACCCGCGTGGCGATGTTCTTCAGGGGCTGTTATCTCGTGGCTTCCCGCGTCATATCGCACAGGGCATTCTAGGCAACTTCGAGGTTGAGAGCGGCTTTAATCCGGGTATCAACGAGATTAGCCCGACTGTTCCCGGCTCACGTGGTGGGTTTGGCCTTGCACAATGGACGGGGCCACGGCGCAGAGAGCTTGAGGCGTTCGCCCAGAGTTCAGGCGGGCCGGTTGGTTCGGTGGATACGCAGCTTGATTTCCTGCTCCAGGAGCTTGGAACCACAGAGAGGCGGGCTGGTGAGGCCCTTAGAGGCACAAAGACTGCTGAAGAGGCTGCACGGGTGTTCAGTGAGCAGTTCCTACGCCCTGGCACGCCTAATATTGACCGGCGCATAGCTGCATCAATCGGTGAAGACACCATGAGGGCGCTTGGCCGCTCTCCGCAACAGAACGGAGGCCCCCCAGTGGCAAACGGTTTACTCGGACAACAACAGCAACCACAACAGCCCCAGACACTAGGGCAGCGCATTGGCGGTTTCTTCGGAGATCCGGACAAGCGCGCACAGCTTGCAATCGGCCTTCAGGGGCTGACCCTAAACCCGAACCAAGCGTTTATTCAGAGCTTGCAGGGCGGCATTGACCAGCGCGCGGGAGAGGCACAGGTTGCCAGAGAGCAGCAGGACACAGAGGAGAGGGCTAACAGAACGGCTGAGTGGCTGAAGGGTCAGGGCTTCGAGAAGCTAGGCGATGCTGTTGGCGGTGGGTTTCTTGACGCTGGCGCGGCTGTTAGTACGGCGCTATCAACGCCAAAAGACCAGCGCACGTCACTGATTAAGAATTACGACTTCTTTCTTGAGCAGGGGCTATCACCCGAAGATTCATTAGCGGCGGCTAAGTCTGGAACTGTGGTTAACGTGGGCGGGCCGGGAGAAACTGAGTTCCAAAAAGTTACAGGTAGGCAACGGGCCGAAACCGCACAGGAAATAGTTGTGCAGGGGGCTTCTGCACAGCGTAACCTAGGCACGATCCAAACGCTTGAGAAGGCACTAATCGCCGCGCCTTCCGGGGCAGCGGGGTCCCTTGCGAACATTGCGGCTAATATCGGGATCAAGTTGGAAGGTTCTTCTGATATTGAACTTGCGAACGCTCTTATTAGCCAGCTTGTTCCCCAGCAAAGACCACCAGGTTCTGGCGTAAYGTCAGATGCTGACCTTGCACTGTTCAAGCAGTCACTACCGCGCCTGATTAACAGCCCCAAGGGTAACGCTAAGATCATCTCGACAATGAAGGCYATTGCKAAYTATGACGTGGCGCGAGCCAGTATCGCCCAGGATATACAAGATGGTGTGATAACGCATCGTGAAGGCTCTGAGAAATACAGGGACCTGGGTAACCCTCTCGGTGACTTTGCAAAAGAGGTTGAAGATATTGGGACGGGTGATCCTGCGCCTGAATTTGACCAAGGGTTGCTGGAGTTCATGACACCGGAAGAAAGGGCGTTATTCGAATGACACAAGCACAAGACCGGGCAATAGCCCTTGCGAACGCTCGCCGGAAGCAGGCTCAGACGGAAGCACCTTCCTTCGGTGAGCGTCTGATTGAGAACGTAATCGGTCGCGGCGAGGTAGATACACCCGGAGAGCGTCTGGGCGCTACCATAGGGGACGTTGCTAAAAGTTTCGGGTCAGGTATCACAACCGGCGTGGGCGGGCTTCTCAGCCTCCCCTCATTGATTGACCGTGGATTAACACAAGTACAGACGGCGGGCCTTCGGGCTATCCTCCCAGATGCACCGGAGGAGTCAATACAGCGGGCGGGCCAGGTTCAAACCCCGTTTAGCGGTGGCGTGCCTGTTGCTCAAGCTATTGAGGTTCCTTTCGATCCACAGACAACCGCCGGAGAGTTTGCACAGACTGCCGGGGAATTCGTGCCAGGGGCTGCTTTGTTCGGTGGTCTCAATCGTAACATGCTTCTCATTTGCTTTGATAAAAGCATTCGCAAAGTTGTCTCCACAACCCATTCGGAGACCACGAA
>JAESRU010000062.1 GCA_016764455.1 Hyphomicrobiales bacterium
CGACGGAGAACCGATCATCACCGGAGATCAGGTGGAGCGACTCCTGAAGGATTCAAGTGTCCATCTCCAGCGTGTCGGTGTTGGGTCGGCGGCCGACTGCCAGCAGCACATGGCTGGCGACGATGCCTTCAAAATCAAGAAGTCACTGGCCTATCCGTATCTGGATTTCAGCAGCCTGGAAAAACGCGAAGCGGTATGCCGCAAGGAAATTGCGATCAACCAACCTCATGCGCCTGATATTTATCTCGGCGTTGTTCCAATCACGCGCGATCCGGGTGGAGACTTAAAACTCAACGGACCCGGAGAGGCGATTGAATGGGTGGTTCATATGCGCCGTTTTCCAGAAGAGGCATTACTGGAAAATGCTATTCAGCGCGACGAGCTTGAACCTGAATTTTTTGACCAATTGGCGGACGCTATCGTTGGCTACCATAAGACCTCACCGGAGATTATATCCGACAATGGTCGGAACCGTATGGCGGCAATTATTGATGGGCTGGCAGCTGCATTTCAGGCAACACCCGACCTGATACCTCATGAGGATGCCCGGCAATTTTCCGACTGTGCCCGGTCAAAATTACAAACCGTCGCGTCCCGTCTCACCGCCCGCAGCCAACAGGGATATGTGCGCCGCTGCCACGGTGATTTGCATCTTGGCAACATTGTCGTGCTCAACAACCAACCGGTCTTGTTCGACGCCATCGAATTCAATGACGAGATCGCCAATACAGACATTTTGTATGATCTCGCATTTTTGCTGATGGAGCTGGGTCACCGGTCGCGGGGTGCTGTCGCAAACCGGGTCATGAACCGCTACCTGTCGGCCAGCGTGGATGAAGAAAATATCGACGGGCTTGCCGCCATGCCGCTCTTCATGGCCTGCCGAGCCGGGATCCGCGCCATGGTAGCGATGGCGCGCGCCGCGCAGGCTTGTGAAAAAATCGATGGGCCACAAAATTTACGGGCGTTGTCGTATTTCCAAACCGCGCTGGACTATCTGGAACCGGAGCCGGWGCGCCTTATTGCCATTGGCGGGTTTTCAGGAACCGGGAAAACCAGCCTCGCCAGAAACATCGCTCCGCTCCTATGCCKCTGCCCTGGCGCACTTCACATCAGAACTGATGTAGAGCGGAAAGCCTTTTTTGGGATATCCGAGACCACAAGGCTAGGGCCGGATGGTTATCTCCCGGAGATCAATGAAAAGATTTTCGCGCGCGTCTATGACAAGGCAGCCCGCGCACTTGAAGCTGGATGTTCAATTGTGGTGGATGCCGCTTTCCTCCGGCAAGGGGAGCGGGTCACGATTGAAAAAATTGCGCAAGATGCAGGGATATCATTCATCGGCCTGTGGCTGGATGCCGACGAAAATATCCTCACCACCCGGGTAGACGCCCGCAAAGGTGATGCCTCAGACGCCACCCGTGACGTTGTTCGCGGTCAAATGGCACGGGGCGCAGGGGCCGTTTCCTGGCACCAGATAAATGCGGGCGGCACTGCGGAACAAACACTATCGGATGCCTGTCGGCTGTGTGAATTACAGGTATTCCCCAAATAGACCGAAATCAGGCTTTTGGTTTTTGTGAAAAATACGCGTCCAGGTCTTTTTCCARAGCCACCAGATCGGCTGGCAACGGCATGCCAAAGGCTTTCATCTCGCTCAATTTTTGATGAATTTGCAATTGCAGCTCGTGCAAATCATGGGGCTGGGTGTCCATCTCGTTGATCAGCAAGGCAATTTCCGCCTGGATATCTTCAAAGCTCATGATTGGCTCTCCTTTGGTCTCGTTTAATTGGTATTCTCAAAGCTGTATCTTTGCAGAAACAAAATCTCCATATTTTGCGCCGGCCAGAAATCTGTTTCACGTATCTCAAACCGGGTTGCAGCTATTTTCTCAACACCCTCGCCACAAAAACTGACCAGATTATCAGTTGAGCCCTTGAAGTTGGACCTACTCGCAAAAGCTGTCATAAAATCTCTATTGCAATCGTCTCACTTACCCATGTTTTCGCCTTGATATGAATCAATGGCGCATACGCCCGATTTTATCATCAAAGGTGATTTTTTGATGCCGATTGTGTCTATCGCCAAGAAACTCTAAAATGAAAAATCTTTTTTGTCCAAAAAGGAGTGCCATCGCACAATGATTGGCAGGACCAAGAACCTGATCACACTCGCTGCTTTGCTGGTTGCGTTTGCCGGCGGGTGGTTCATGTTGTCCGCTTCACGGATGCCAGCGCTCATAACCAATATTGACGCTGAGCAAATTGGAGTGACCGGGCCCCTGGATGGCATGCAATTTGTTGGAATGATCGGGATGGTGGGCAGCCCGCTTGACCTGGAAGACACTTGGGAATTTGCCAACGGCACTTTTGTATCTTCTGAATATGAAACYCAGCGCAANTATCCGCGCGCGCCCTATTATTCGCGCCAGGTCGGGGACAGGATCGAGTTTATCGGCGAAACCCGCTGCACAGACAAGGATGCCAGTATCGCGTGGCGCGGTGCTGTGGAAAACGGAACCATCAAAGGCCATTTCACCTGGACGATTTCCCGCTGGTACTGGACCGTTCGAAAAGAATTCTGGTTTGAGGGCCAGTTGRTTGATACGAACMAYCAGCCYGTAAACGGCTAGAGACAGTTCATTGAACCCGTTTTTCAAAAATTTTTCCTTGCAGATATTGCTTAAACTGGCCTGTCTGCTTGCCCTGATCGTCGGGGCAAATCTTCTAGCCAACTGGATATCAGATCTGCTGCAATTTGAATTACGGCCAACCAACGAAACCTCCATTCACCACTTGATCATGATCATTGCCGCAGCTTACGTGATGCTTATCGCAACTCCGTTTGTGCCTGGCATCGAAGTGGGTCTGGGATTGATGGCCATGCTCGGGCCAAAAATCGTGTTCCTGGTATATATTGCGACCATTATGGGCCTGTCTCTGGGCTATGCTCTGGGGCGAATGGTGCCGTTACGCAGCCTGATCGGGTTTCTTGAACAGATCCGGTTTATGCGTGCCGCCGCGTTGCTGAAARCAATTGAGCCGATGTCCACAAAAGACCGCCTTGCCTTTCTGATCTCCAAAGCACCCAACCGCTATGTCCCGTTTCTGCTCAGGTACCGCTATTTAGCTTTGGCGATCGCGATCAACCTGCCTGGGAACTTCCTAATCGGTGGCGGTGGCGGCATTGCCCTGTTGGCCGGAACCAGTGGGCTGTTCTCGTTCCCCGGATTTGTTCTGGCTGTCGCCCTCGCGGTATTGCCATTCCCAATCGCCTTCATCCTGTTTGGTGGTGAAATACTGGGGATTTAATCCGGTGGGGCTATTGTGCCGGGGTTGAAATTTGGCGATTGTCAGCACCTCTGCCGGTGGCAGATGCTTCATCACGTTTTGAGGATTAAATATGGATTTCACGTTGTCCGAAGAACAGACCGCGTTGCAGGAAACCGCGCGCAGGTATGCCCAGAATGAATTGCCCGATATAGCCCGCCAGATTGAACGCGACGATGAACCGCCAAGTCGTGAAATTGTTCGCGAATTTGCAAAAATGGGGTTTCTGGGAATTAATCTGGAAACTGAATATGGCGGCGCGGGTCTAAACCATTTCGATGCGGTTCTGGTTTTGGAGGAAATTGCCAAAATCTCGTCAGCGATCGCGTTTCCGGTTTTTGAATCCTGCTTTGGCCCGGTATTGGCAATACAGCATTTTGCGMCAGAAGATTTAAAGCGCAGGATCATCCCGCAAGTCTGTAGCGGCGACATGATTGTCGCTATCTCGATGTCGGAGCCCGATGCCGGTAGCGCCCTGACCGATTTGAAAACCCATGCAAAAATCGATGGTGACCGCATAATCCTCAATGGCCAGAAACGCTGGTGCTCGGGTGCCGGTCATGCCGACGCGTATCTGGTTTATTGCAAGATGTCTGATGAACCGGGCGCAAAGGGTATCGGTGCGGTGCTCGTTGAGAAAGACACGCCCGGCTTCACATTTGGAGCCCGCGAGCAGCATATGGGATTTCGCGGTATTCCAAGCGCAGATATGTATTTCGACAATGTCGAAGTGCCTATTGGGAACATGGTTGTTCCGGCTGGGGGGTTTCGCAAACTCATGGAAGCGTTTGATCTGGAGCGCTGCGGCAATACCACGATGAGCCTGGCGATTGGYCAATCGGCTTTTGAYTATGTGCAGAATTACGTCCAAGAGCGCCATCAATTCGGCAAACCGCTGGTGGATTTCCAGGCCGTACAAATATCGCTGGCTGAAATGAAAATGAAACTCGACGCCGCGCGGCTATTGCTCTACCGCGCCGTGGTAAATGCCGAAACCGGGTTGCCGTCGATCAATGACAGCTCGGTTGCCAAATGTTTTGCCAACGAAATGGTGCGTGATGTAACCGGCAAGGCCATGCAGCTCATGGGAGGGTACGGTTATTCCGGTGCCTACCCAATCGAGCAGAAAATGCGCGATGGTTGGGGATGGGGGATTGCYGGKGGTGCCATCGACATTCAAAAAACCAATATTGCTGCTGCGCTGGTGGGCCGCCGGTTTTCACAACGGAGCGGRTCATGAATCTGACCGGGTTTCCCTCTCCRCTTTCAGGCCTGCGGGTGCTGGACCTGACCAGCGTSGTCTATGGCCCATACGCCACCCAGACCCTTGGTGATTTCGGCGCTGACATCATCAAGATCGAGCCACCGGACGGCGATATGACCCGGGCGATCGGGCCGGGCAAAAGCCCGGATATGGGGGCTTTGTATCTTGGCTCAAACCGCAACAAGCGCAGCATTGTGCTTGATCTGAAAAAAGAAAATGCGCGGGACGCCCTGTGGCAATTAATCGATGGTGCCGACATGATCGTCCATAACATCCGGCCCCAGAAAATGCTGGCGCTCGGGTTTGGTCCCGACGCAGTGCTCGCCCGCAAACCGGATATCATTTACGGTGCCCTGCTTGGTTATCATGAGGAAGGACCTTATGGTGGCATGCCAGCTTATGACGACGTTATTCAGGGCCAATCAGGGCTGGCCGGCACCTTCACTGCGCGTGATGGCGAGCCGGTATTGATCCCAACTATTGTTGCCGACAAAACCGCCGCCTTGCTGGCAACCAACGGGCTACTTGCAGCAGTTATCCGGCGCATGGCCAGTGGCAAAGGGGTTTTTATTGAAACTTCAATGTTTGAAGGACTGGCAGGCTATACTCTGGTGGAGCATCAATATGGCGCGGTCTTTGACCCGCCTCTCAGCGGTCTGGGATATCCGCGCATGCTGTCACGCGACCGCCGCCCCTTCCCCACCATTGACGGCTTTATTTGCATGATGGCCTATACCGACAAGCATTGGCGCAGTTTCTTTGAACTGACCGGTCAGCCAGAATTGAGCGACGATCCGAGATTTTCCCGTATCGGTGAGCGGGCAAAAAATATTGACGCGCTATACCAGCTTATCGGCGGACCTCTGGCGCAAAAAACCAGCCAGGAATGGCTCAAGATTTTAAAGGACGTGGAAATTCCATCCGGGCCGGTAAATCGTTTGGAAGACCTTCGCGATGATGAACATCTCAACGCGGTTGGGTTTTTCAGACCTTTCAATCATCCAACTGAAGGCGATATGGAAATCCCGGATACGCCGTATCGCCTCGACGGCAACCCGCTGCCAGTTCACCGCCACCATCCGCTGCTCGGGGAGCATACCAGCGAAATATTGTCAGAGGCCGGACTAAGCGAGGCCGAAATTGCGGCCATCCTTGAAGACAAGGCTTGATCTGGGTTAGCAGGACTTGCACCCCCGCATTTGCAAGGATATTGTAGCTGGAATTCGGTGATCGGGCGGCGCACCATTTTGTTAGAAGTTGCAACACCCGATTTTCGGTTACGGTTTAAACGAAACACAAATTCCCGGACCCTCCCAGATATCTTTTCCAATCGCTAAACCGGTCAATTCCGGATTTGCCAATAGTCTTCAGATTTATGTAAAGGAAGCCCCATGCAACAACGATCCTTAGGCCCATTTCAAGTATCTGCCATCGGACTTGGCTGCATGAATATGTCGTTTGGCTACGGTCGGGGAGATGATGCGGTATCGACCCGGCTGCTCAATCAGGCACTCGATAGCGGATATAATTTCCTGGATACCGCAATGGTATATGGCAGCGGGCATAACGAAACCTTGATCGGCAAGGCGCTTGGAAACCGGCGCGACGAATATGTGCTTGCGACCAAATGTGGTTTGTCGCGCGACGGTATCGATGGCCGACCGGAAATCATTGCCGGACTTTGTGAAGCCAGCCTTGAGAGGCTCGGGACCGATGTGATTGATCTCTATTACTTGCACCGGGTCGACCCGAAAGTGGCGATTGAAGATACCGTTGGCGCGATGGCCAAGCTTGTTGAACAAGGCAAGATTAAAACCATCGGCCTGTCGGAAGTCTGCATAGAAAATCTCCGACGCGCCCACAAGACACATCCGATTRCAGCMYTGCAATCTGAATATTCGCTTTGGAGCCGCACACCGGAGCGCGGCATTCTGGATGCGTGCGCTGAATTGGACATTGCGTTTGTGCCCTTCTCCCCGCTCGCCCGCGGGTTTCTGACCGGGAAAGCAATTGATGTGACGGAGATGGGCGAAAAGGACATACGGCTAACAACTGCACGACCTCGTTTCGAAGTGGAAGCCTTTGCTAAAAATTCAAAATTACTGGTGCCATTTGAAGAGATCGCAAAAGCCAATAATTGTTCGATGGCGCAATTGTCCCTTGCCTGGCTGCTCAAGGGCCAGGACCAGAAAATGATCCCTATCCCGGGCACCAAACATATCGAATATATGGAAGAGAATTTGGCGTCCATGGATGTCGATCTGGATGACGCGACAATGGCGCAAYTGGATAAACTCATCAACGAAGAGACCATCGTTGGCGACCGCTACGATGCCAAGCGGATGGCATCTGCCGATTCCGAACGGGATTAARTCATTCAACTTCTGCCACATTTTTGAAAGCAAACGACATGGACCGGATTAACGTCACGCATAATGGCCCGATTGCCCTGGTAACCCTCAACAGGCCAAAGCAAAATAACGCGATGAGCCTTGCAATGTGGCAGGGACTGGCGACAATTTTCGCGGAATTAAAAAACGAACCCGATACCCGCGTTGTTATTCTGCACGGGGCCGGTACGTCGTTYTGTGCCGGAGCTGATATTTCGGAATTTGGAAAATTGCGCAGCTCGCCCGAAAATCTCGGGGTCTATCAGCGCGCCGTTGATGATTGTATCGAAGCCATCACATCGATCARCAAACCAACCATTGCCGCCATCACCGGCTATTGCCTCGGCGGCGGTTGCGGGTTGGCGACGGCGTGTGATTTCCGGCTTGGCGATAAAAGCGCCCAGTTTGGAATTCCCGCCGCCAAATTGTCCATCGTTTACGGCACCAGCGAAACCGAAAATCTGCTGTCAGTGGTTGGCCTGCCCAACGCCAAACGGATCCTGTTCATGGCCGAGCGGATGGATGTGGACCAAGCGCGCGAAATGGGTTTGGTCGATGAGATTGCCGACGATGTCATGGCTCTGGCCAATCAATGGGCCACGACAATGTCAGAACTGGCACCGCTCAGTATTGCTGGTGCGAAAAGCCTGCTGAATGCATTTGCTAAAGGCGATCGCGGGCTTAGTGAGGCTGATACATCAGCGCTCATTCGCCACGCCTCGCTCAGCGAAGATTATGCCGAAGGCCGTGCGGCATATGCCGAAAAGCGCGCGCCGATTTTCAAGAACCGGTAAGACCGCTACCCGGATTAAACGCTGGGCGTAGCTTCACTGCGCGGGTCACGTCTGGTCCAAAATCCACCTTCAACCAGTGTCAGGAATTCCCGCACGTGACGGTTGAAGGTCTGGTTTTCTTCCAGATTGACGATGTGGCCAGATTTCGGAAATACGCTCAGCCCCGAATACGGCATGGTGCGCTTGAGCCACAAGCTGACATCCAACACGTGTTCGTCTTCATCACCCGCAATGATCAGCATCGGCACGGTCATTGCGGCCAGTTCGCTCTCGAAATCATAAAGTGACGGGCGGACTGCCTGAACAAGGCGCAAAGTCATGGCTGTTCCGATTGGGGAATGCTCCCTGAAATGATCGGTGAAATCGAGCCACGCTTCCCGATCCTTGTTTTGCAATTGTACCCGGCTTGGGCCTTCAAAGAAATCAGGCAGGTCGGTCGATCCGGTTTCAAGTATCTGATTGGCCAAGGCATGCGCATCGGCAGCAAATTTCTCACGGGTATTCTCATGGGACCCGGTGCCACCGCTGGCAAAAATCACCCCCGAAATCCGGTCTGGATGCTGGAGCGCGGCCATCAGAGTAGTATAAGCGCCCATGGAGAGGCCAACCAGGAACACGGTTTCRATGTCAAGCGCATCGAGGATACCGATCAAATCATCGACCGCGGTTTGCCATCCATAATCTGCTTCATTCTCTGGGACGTCTGATGGCGGATAGCCTCGCGCCGCATAGGTTATGCAGCGATAATCTCGTGACAATTCGTCAACCTGGCCATGCCAGCTTCGATGGTCACCACCCAATTCATGAATAAAAATAATCGGCGTTCCGGTGCCACTATCTTCGACATAGAGGTTGATTTTATTGACATGTAAAAGAGCCATAATGTCTGTCCCGCTTTCAATTCCCTACCCGATATTACGTTTGGCAATTTCGATTAAAATCTGATCCCTGTGTTGATCCAGCCGTGGGGCTGGCGGGCGCGAGGTGGCATCTTCAACGCCCGCTATCTTGATCGGATTGCCGGAAATTTTCATACCACCCATCCCAACTCCTTCGACATCCACAATCATGTTGCGGGCGCGAATTTGCGGGTCTTCCGCAAGCGCCGCAATATTGTTGATCAACCCACAGGGTATGTCTCCCTTGCTGAGTAATTCCAGCCAAGTGGCGCTGGTTTTTTTGCCAAGCGCCCGTTCGATTTCAACTTTCAGGGTGGCATGATTTTCGGTGCGTTTTAAATTGTCGATATAATCCGCTTGCGCACACAATTCAGGTGTATCGATAATTTCGCAAAAGCGCTTGAATACCGGATTCTTGCTCGCCGCAACTACAATATGGCCGTCGCTGGTGGCGAACGCATCAAAGGGCGTTGACGCCGGATGACGGGCACCGATCCGCGCTGGAATATCGCCGGTAGCATGAAAACGCGCAACTGCATTTTCCATAATCGCCACCTGACAATCGAGCATGGAAATATCGATGCGCGTGCCAAGTCCCGTCTTGCCGCGCTTCACCAATGCAGCTGTAATAGCGTTTGCGGCAAACAATCCAGCCGCGATATCGCCGATTGAAAGGCCAACCCGGACCGGATCGTCGTGATCATGCCCGGTGATCGACATGACCCCGCCCATGGCCTGGACCACCATGTCGTAAGCSGGCCGGTTGGCATATGGCCCAGTCGCACCAAACCCTGAAATGGCAGCGTAGACCAGTTTTGGAAATGTTGCCTGCAAGTGCGCCCAACCAAAGCCAAGTTTTTCCAAAATACCGGGCCGGTAATTCTCCACCAGCACATCAGCGCCTGCCAAAAGCTTTGTAAATATCTCGCGGTCGACATTGTCTTTCAGATCAAGCGCTATGCTTTCCTTGCCGCAATTGAGGGATAGAAAATAGGCCGACATGTCGCCGGTAAATGGACCGACCTGCCGCGCGTCATCGCCACCGGGTGGCTCAACTTTAATTACCCGCGCACCCATGTCGCGCAAAGTGCGGGTGCAATATGGCCCGGCCAAAACCCTGGTCAGGTCAATTACAATTATCCCCGCCAACGGGCCATTGGTCTTGGCGTCCTGCGGCTTGCTCGCGGTCATTTTGCCAACCTCAAATATTGCCCGGTAAGTAAACCGGTTTCCGGACTTGTAACCGTCCGGAGGATAATTGCCAATTCCGATTAGTCCTGTGAGCAAATAGACTTGTGAATTGCCGGCAACATTCTTCCGGTTGTTTGGCGACTGGAAATAACTAGACTTAGCGGTTTGCAATGGACGCGATCATCGTCACCTTATTTTTTTTGAAAGAGATCCAATGACCAAAGCACAAGTGATTAGAGAGCTTGGACCACCAGACGTAATGCATTGGGAAGATTGGGACGTTCCAAACCTGGGCGAAGGTGAAGTCCGCTTGCGCCACACGGCGATTGGCGTCAATTTTGCCGATACATATCACCGGGGCGGAATTTCTCACCCGCTCAAGGTTCCGCCGCTCCCTGCGGTGATCGGGTTTGAAGCGGTCGGAATTGTTGAAGATATAGGCACCGGGGTTACGGGCTTCAAAGCCGGCGACCGCGTCGCTTATGCGGTGCCGCCGATGGGGTCTTACGCTGAAGCTCGCAATTTTCCAGCCGACAAACTGCTCCATGTGCCTGACGATATGGACGACCGAACCCTCGCGGCTCTATTGATGAAAGGGCTGACCGCGCAATTCCTGCTGCACAAGACATACGCCGTGCAACCGGGCGATACGATCCTGGTTCATGCAGCGGCCGGTGCCATGGGGCTAATTTTGTGTCGCTGGGCCAACGCCATTGGGGCCAATATTGTCGGCACTGTCAGCACCCCGGAGAAAGCTGAAATTGCCCGCGCCGCCGGGTGCCACCATCCTGTTGT
>JAESRU010000197.1 GCA_016764455.1 Hyphomicrobiales bacterium
ATGGGCGATCAGATTTGTTCATAGCCAAAGGCAATGTGGAAGCCATGCCAGATTTTGCTGCGTTCGATCCTGACAATTTGTTATTGATGCAGGCAGATGGGAAATTTGCTGAAGCGGGCGGCGTGGCCGGCATCGCGTTAAATCGACGTGGGCGGGGGGCTGTAATTGCTGATTTCAATATGGACGGTATGCTTGATCTCGCAGTAATTAATCGCGAGGCTCCGGCCAGCCTGTTTCGTAACCTGGGTGCCAAAACAAAACAAACACCGCGACCAATGGGCAATTGGCTTGGCATTGAATTGCGCCAAAAAGGTCATAACCTAAACGCCATTGGCGCAACAATTTCGATCAAGTCTGGTAATGAAGTGCGCACCAGGCGGGTCAGTATCGGAGGTGGGCACGCCTCAGGTCATCTGGGATTTTCCCATGTGGGTCTCGGCGTTGCCGAACGGGCCAGCATTCGTGTCAAATGGCCGGACGGAAACTGGAGCCATCCTTACCGTGTATTTGCCAACACCATCGCGCGCAACCTCTGCACCCATGGCAGCCACCGCGTCTCCGGTTGCCATAACATCCTCGCCTTCAAGCAGGCCGCTGATGGATGTGGTGCCGCGCGCCATCGCACCAAATATAAGCGCCCGATGCGAAATTGATTTGTCACCCGGGGTGATAATTTTACCGCAGAACGGGCCTGATTTTTTCGCCGAAATGGGCATATTTTGGTCGGATTTTAAAATGATCTTGCGCTCCGGATGCCGGCCCCAGGGACCGGATTTCCCTGCCCGGATCAGTGGGTAGGGGCGAAATTCCGATTTAGGAAATTAACAGCCTTGAAAAAACTTGCGATTTGCTTTTGACAGCTTCCCAACATCGTGGCAATGACACCTTTTATTATTGAGAACAACAGCAGGACAGAGTTTTGGCCAAACCCGATCTTGGAACTAAGCGTCTATGTGAAAGCTGCGAGAGTAAATTTTATGATCTCCAGCATAACCCCATCGTATGCCCGAAATGCGGGACGACCTTTGTTGTGGCAAAGCCTGCCCCCAAACGGTCTAAACCTGCCGCGAGCAAGCCGGTAGAACCGGAAACGAAAGAAACCAAAGCTGAAGAAGAAGATACCGAACTGGTGTCGCTTGAAGATGCAGACGAAGAACGCGGTGGCGGCAACAGTGACGATGACGATGACGATGACGATGACGGCAACAATGATGATGGCGATGCCAACACCGACGTAGTTGATGCTGATCTAGACGGCGACGATGACGACGAAGATTCTGACAAGGATTCATTCCTTGAAGATGATGACGAAGATAGTCCGAATGTTTCAGACCTTGTCAGTGGCCCCACGGGCGACGACGACAACTAGGTATAACCACGCGATCCGGTCGATGGATTGGCCGCTGAAACAACTAGGATTTGACCCGTGCTACGACTTGATGTAGCGAAGCATTTCCACCGGGCATTGCCCGGCACCCATTAAGGGGCCATAGCTCAGTTGGGAGAGCGCTTGCATGGCATGCAAGAGGTCGGCGGTTCGATTCCGCCTGGCTCCACCACCCAGTCMCCCAAGTRGCAGGGTTTTTCCTCCAAAAAGCAACTTCATCTTGAGCTGCTGCCGTTTGGCCTTTCGATTTGGACAGGGAGAAAGAGCCCTTACGCACCCCCGCGGAAAAGCGAAAATCCCCAGGGCGTGAATTTGAATGGCAAATGGAAATGTTCGGTCACCCTGTCGATTCCAAATTGGAATACCGCAACTTCCAGAAAAGAAGGGTCGGGGATCTCAACATTGCTGTTGCGGAAGTAGGACCCGACATCGAATTTGACTTCGTACAATCCACGTTCCACCCCTGCRCCCTTTGCRACCGGATGTTGAAAGAGACCGCTGTCTGCGCAGGTTCCTGAAGCTATTTCCCAYCGCGTGTCATCAATGCGCCAAAGGCTTACGTCCAGACCACCTGCAGGGATGCCCCTGGAAATATCGACGGCATGAATAGAAATTCCACCCGCGCCGTGTTTGTCATTGCTGATTGCCATTGCCTATCACCTTCTTCGTCCCGTTGGCACACATGTGACCATTTGGTTTTGTGATCTCGGTTTGCGGTGCTCCTACTCCCGATTCTGCCACAAGCAAACATTAGCATCCACGACAATATTTGACCGCTGGCATTCCAATATTTCGAATGCATGGTTATGCTTGCTTGGCTGCAATGCCGCGTATCACTGATGAACAACTCATTGGTGCGCGGCTTGCTCATTAAGGATGCAACAGAGTTGAGAGAACGAATGTCGCTACAGTTAGTGCCACGGTCACTGCAATATATCCAAAAGGTTGCGCAATCGGGCTCAATTCAGGCTGCGTCCCGTGAACTGGGCATCTCGCCTTCGGCGATWCACCGACAAATCACTACAATTGAGGACGCATTGGGCGAGATATTATTTGAGCGGAACGCAAAAGGGATGAAGGTCACACCTGCCGGCCAGTTGATGCTGGAAATGGCACGCGACTGGCGGCTTGACAATGCAAGGTTATGGTCAGTCATTCAGGCAAACCAAGGRATTGAGCAGGGTCAGATCAGAATTGCGGCATTGGACGGCATGGTGAATGGGTTTGTGCCTGAAATGGTAAGTGAAATCGGGCAGAAATTTCCTCGAGTTCAGGTCGATATCGAAATCATGAGCCCTGATAATGCCGTCAAGGGCGTTCTCAACGGTGATATTGACTTTGCGGTCGTTGTAAACGTGGCCTCGAACAACAACCTGAGCTTTCATTGGACTCGGGAATTCCCGCTGGGCTGCATCGCGACACCAGAACATCCCGTCGCCTCTGAGGCAAGCATAGGACTTGTTGATTTCGCCTCATATCCTGTTGTTTTTCAAAATTCTTCCCTGTCGATTAGAAAACTTCTTGAAGTACGGCACAGCTGGATTTTTGAC
This sequence comes from Hyphomicrobiales bacterium, assembly GCA_016764455.1. Taxonomy (GTDB): domain Bacteria; phylum Pseudomonadota; class Alphaproteobacteria; order Rhizobiales; family NORP267; genus NORP267. The sequence continues at coordinate 2,938 of JAESRU010000197.1, forward strand.
GCGGTTACCAATTCGATCGTTGTCAACTCGATTCAGCTCATGAAACTGCTTGTAGCATCCGGCCAGTATATTGCTGTTACTTCGGAACTAGATGCCGGTCCGGAAATTCGCTCTGGACGACTGAAATTTGTGCCCATTAGTGACAAAAATATTTTCAAACAGGAATTTTCCGTTATTTCGAATGTCCAAATTCCTGAATCAACGACTGTTAGTAAGATCATCGAGATCGCGGTCGAAATTCTAAACAGAAACGAAGAAATCACCGATATACATAGCTAACGCCCCTATTTGGTGAATTCATAATTTTTGGATTGCGGCGCGCTAATCAAAACTGTTCTAATAATTAGAACTCTAAAGCATATTTTATTCTATAGACTGCAATGGCTTTGGTTATTAGGCTGTTCGAATATTGGGGGCAATATCTGGATGGACAAGCTCAGCGAACTCAACAACGCCGATAAAGAGCAAGCGATTTTGCTCCTTGAGCCATTGATCGAGCGGGCACCCGAGATCGCAAAAAGAGTTGCGAGCCGGCGCCCTTTCGAAAGCCCGGATGATTTACGCCAAGCCATAAAGATCGAACTACTTGAACTGAACGAGACAGAATTGATCAACCTGTTCCGGGCACATCCTGAATTGGCCCCGGAAAACCCCCTGGCAATGACAAGCCCGTCACAGTCCGAACAAGAGCGTTTGAACCTTACATCAGGTGAAAACGAGCATCGTGCTCGGCTCGCGGAGCTCAATGCAAGTTACCGCGACAAGTTTGGATTTCCATTTATCACTGCGCTCGTGTGTCACCAAAATATGGACACCGTCCTAAGTGAATTCGAAGCGCGGCTTACAAGTAACCGCGGGACAGAAGTCGAACAGGCGATTGAGCAGATCGTCATAGTAAGTTCATCGCGCGTTGGCGCGGCCTTTGGCGGCGAAGACGAGATAACTAGTTAGCAGACAGATAGACGGAACGGGAAAGTGAAATCAGAAGACGCAGAAAAGACAGAAGGCCATAGCGTTCTCGAATGGGGAGGTGAGATCGGTGGCGCAATTCTTATCGTCGTCAGTATTATTTTCATGGTTGGTGGCCTGCAACTTGGGCTTGGATCTCCATTCCGCCTGGGTACCGGCGCGTTTCCGTTCATTACCGGCATTATTTTGGCCGGTCTTTCGGTGGCTATCTGCATTCAGGAACTTCGGGATCGGGAGGGTTTGGCGGACACGCCTGACTGGATCAATTTTCTGGCAATTATTGCAGCGCTTGCCGTTTTTGCGGCCACGGCCGACCGGCTTGGCCTCATTCCCGCGGCGTTTCTGACGGTTGTGGTGGCAAGCCTTCCCGACCGCAGCTTGTCCCTGGTCGGCAAAGCCACCCTTGGTGGCATCGTAGCAACGGCATCCTGGGTTTTGTTTATTGAATTGCTGAACTTGCCCTTCAAAGCATTTGCGGGGTTCTAGACATGGACATTCTATCAAGTTTTTACTCTGGACTGTTGGTCGTTCTGGAACCGCAAAACCTGATGTATTGCTTCATCGGGGTATTTGTGGGCACTTTCATTGGCGTTCTGCCCGGCATCGGTTCGATGGCGGCAATCGCGATGATCCTCCCCGCGACGTTCTATCTCGAGCCGACCTCGGCATTGGTGATGATTGCCGGTGTCTATTACGGCGCTGAATATGGTGGCTCGATCTCCTCGATCCTGTTGAACATCCCCGGCACGCCGGCTTCATCAATCACAGCTATTGAAGGCTATCCGATGGCCAAGAAGGGCCGGGCCGGCGTGGCCTTGTTCTCTACAGCGGTCGCCTCTTTCGGCGGTGGCATGATCGGCATGATTGTGATGGCGGTTTTGTCGCCCTCTTTGGCGAAACTCGCCTTGTCGTTTGGACCAGCGGACTATTTCGCGGTGATCCTGCTAGGGCTTATGGCGGCCTCGGTGGTCAGTAACGGCGGACCGCTGAAAGGCATCGCCATGGTCGTCACCGGCCTGATGCTGGGCACCATTGGCATCGATCTGACCACGGGCGATTTGCGCTATACACTGGGTATCCCCGAGCTTCGTGACGGTATTCACATTGTGATCGTTGCAATGGGCTTGTTTGGGGTCAGCGAAGTGATCGCATCGATCCGCACAAACAAGGGTGGGGCAGCGACACAAACCATCGACTACAACGATTTCTACCCCTCCAAAGAGGAATGGAAATCGCTTTTTGCCCCTATTTTGCGAGGTGGAGCAATCGGGTCGTTTTTCGGAGCTTTACCGGGGACCGGACAGACGATTGCAGCAGCGATAGCTTATGCGGTGGAAAAACGCGTCAATCCATTGCGTGCAAAATTCGGTACTGGTGTCGTACCTGGCGTTGCCGTACCCGAGGCCGCCAATAATTCGGCGACCCAAACTGCGTTTATCCCGACCCTGACACTTGGCGTTCCCGGAAGCCCTCCGATGGCGATTGTGATCGGGGCACTCATGATCTACGGAATTACTCCGGGACCGCGTTTGCTTACGGAAGAGCCCGATTTATTCTGGGGTCTCGTCGCCAGCTTTCTGGTGGGCAACATCATGCTCATCGTCCTGAATATTCCGCTGATCGGGATCTGGGTACGGCTGCTGCAGATCCCTTACAAATACATGTACCCCACGATCATCGTGCTGATCTGCATGGGCGTTTACAGCCTGAACAATAATGTTTTCGACGTCTGGCTAACGCTGGTCATCGGTGCGGTCGGCTATGTGATGAAACTGTTCAGGTTCGAGCCTGCGCCGCTTCTTCTTGGCTTCGTGCTTGGCCCTCTTATGGAAGAAAATCTGCGCCGAGCGATGTTATTGTCCCGTGGCGATCCAATGGTGTTTCTTGAGCGCCCGATCAGCGCGACGCTATTATCCGTAACAGCTGGAATTCTGGTCTATGCGTTCTACTCGGCGATGCGGAACCACCGACGAGCAAAAATTACTGCAACCAAAGTCCAAAAGGAAGGAAGTAACAAATGAAACTCAAACATCGAACATTTATAGGATCTGGCCTCGCGGCGATTGCGATTATGATGGCCCCGGTCGCCATGGCCGAACCTGGCGCCTGGAGCGATGAACCAGTGCGCATCGTCGTAACCTTCCCGCCAGGCGGCACTAGCGACCTGGTGGCGCGGCTTTTGGCGCTACATCTGGACGCGGATTTCGGCCAGAAAGCGGTAGTCGACAACCGTCCTGGCGCCGCCGGCACGGTTGCCGCTGACTACGTGGCGCAACAGGATCCAGACGGCACGACCCTGATCCTAGCGAACAATGCCCCCTACACCATCGCACCAACGCGGTTCAACTCCATTCCCTACGACCCGATCGCCGATGCGACGCATGTCGCATATATAGGCGCTTCGGCCCCGGGACTGTTCGTTCAACCGAGCGCTGGCATTAACAACCTGGACGAATATATCGCCCATGTTAAAGAATCGCCGATGACCTATGGATCCAGTGGTGTCGGCTCGATTTCGCACATACTGGGTGAAGCCGTCGACGCTGCTCTCGGGGTTGAATCAATCCACGTTCCCTACAAAGGCAGCTCGCCGGCGATTCAGGATTTCCGCTCCGGCGTCCTAGATTCGTTTTACGACATGGTCGTGCAGAACAGCAACATGATCGAAGACAAGGAGGCCGTGGCGATCGCCATTGCGTCGCCTGAGCGAAATCCAGAACTTCCGAATGTGCCAACTTTCCGCGAACAAGGCTATGACATTGTCGTCGAGAACTGGGTGGGCATTTCGGCGCCTTCTGGCATGGACCCTGCCTTGACAGAAAAAATCCATGACACCGTTCTTGCCGTTTTTGCCAACCCGGAAGTCCAAGTGCGGTTGACCGAGCTTGGCATCACTCACCGCGCAATGTCTCACGAGGATTACACATCCTTTGTCGCGGAAATGATTGACACCTGGGCACCATTAATTATTTCAGCGGGCATCGCTGAATAATAATTTTTGGCCTTTAATCGCCCCGCGCTTACGCGCGGGGCGATGCAGTTTTTCGGACATTTTCAGACAAATGTCACTGGTATGAATTTCTTAATAAATGCACGCGGATCAAACATTTTTTTCTCCTATCCAATCTCACAATTCTGTCTCATCAATGCTGACGGGAAATAATTTGGATCAGAGGTGAGTTTGGATTGATACGGTGAGACCGAACATTCATCGAACAAAATGTGCCCGTTCCCTTGACTTGACGATCTGGAGTTCTGCAAGATTGGGCAGGTATTGACGGAGCAATTGCATGACAGGAAAAAATCCCAGCGAGATCGCCAAGGCCTATGCCCAGGATGGTTTCTATTTTCCGTTGCGCGCTATGAGTTCGGAAAAAGCCGGGCACCATGTAGCCGCTCTTGAAGCCCATGAAACGGCCCATGGCGGGCCTCTGAAATCCAACTTGCGCCATCAGGTGCATCTGCTCTTTACCTGGGCCAACGAGCTCGTGCGCGACCCACAAATTCTTGATGCTGTTGAAGAGGTGATTGGTCCGGACATTCTTTGCTGGGTTACGAATTTTTTCATCAAAGAACCAAGGGATGGCGGCTTCGTTTCCTGGCATCAGGATGCGACTTATTGGGGGCTGGAGCCGCTGGACCAGATCATCACGGCCTGGCTTGCGCTGACAGATGCGCCCGTGGAAAGCGGCGCCATGAAGTTCCTGGCRGGCAGTCATCGCGRTGGGCAGGTTGCGCACAATGACAGCTATCACGAGAAGAACCTTCTTTCGCGCGGACAGGAGATCTCGGTTGAAGTCGATGAGAGTAAGGCGAGTGATGTGGCGCTGAAAGCTGGCGAATTCTCGCTGCATCATGTTTTGCTGACCCATGGGTCACACCCTAACAATACCGGCAACCGACGTATTGGTTTGGCTATTCGCTATATCCCGACGTCAGTGCGCCAGACTAAGGTTCGCGACWGYGCGATGTTGGTTCGTGGCGTCGACAATTACGGCCATTTTGACCTTATGCCGGATCCGAAATCCGATTTTGATGCCGCCGCCCGCGCCGTCCATGATGATGCGACCAAGAGATTGGTTGCGGCTCTTTATTCCGGAACCGACAAGACTGAGATGCGCGCTTAGACTGGCGCCCGGACCCTATTGCCGATCTTCCAGGGGTGAGGGAGACCGCTCATGCCCACTCCTTGGTGGTTACGGTGAGCCATAAATTGAATAACCCCGCATTCTCTAGACACCGTACGATTTCAGCTTCGAATGGCTGGTCATGGTAGATAAGGATGTCCTGGAAAATTCCCATCTTGACGATGGCGGCTTCGAGGTCTGCTTCGGGGCGGAATAGATGTCTGGAATAAATCCTGTTTGGGAATGGAGGCATTCGGTCCTTTCATTTTTGTAATACAAACTATTATCTTGTGCAGCGCAGCATAACTGCTCTATGAAGGCCATTGATTTCTAATATTCCCAAAAATGGACTTGCCCTACGTGACCAAGCCAACGCTTGCGGCTTTTGCCGCCCGTCTTTCTGTCGCTGAATGGAAGGCGCCTGATTTCACCACTTTCACGCCCAGCCGCATCAAGATTGAAATGCTTGCCGGACTGACCGTGGCTTTGGCGCTTGTTCCCGAAGCCGTGGCCTTTTCATTCGTTGCCGGCGTTCATCCGCTTGTGGGCCTGTATGCAGCCTTTATCGTTGGACTGATCACGGCGGTTATTGGCGGTCGCCCGGCCATGATTTCTGGCGCAACGGGTGCGCTCGCCGTTGTCATGGTGGCGCTCGTCGCCGCACATGGTGTTGAATTTCTCTTTGCCACTGTGGTGCTAATGGGGATCCTGCAAATTCTGGCGGGTGTCTTGCGTCTTGGAAAATTTATCCGCCTCGTGCCGCATCCGGTTATGCTGGGGTTTGTTAACGGGCTGGCGATTGTCATTTTCATGGCCCAACTTACCCAGTTTCAGGTACCCGGAATTGACGGAATAAGGGTCTGGATGACCGGCTGGCCGCTGGCGAATATGCTGGGACTGGTCGTGCTGACCATGGCCATCATCTGGCTGACACCAAAGGTCACAACCATCATTCCTGCACCCCTCGCTGGAATCGCCATTATCGCTGCCATCGTCATAGGCTTTGGGATTGATGTGCCCAGGGTCGGTGATCTGGCGTCCATTGAAGGCGGCTTGCCGGCCTTCAATATCCCAATGGTGCCGCTGAACCTGGAGACGCTGAAAATCATTTTCCCGTATGCGCTGATCCTGGCGGCCATCGGCCTGATCGAAAGCCTTCTGACGCTCAATCTGGTTGGCGAAATAACAGGAAAGAGCGGCGGTGCGTCGCAGGAATGTGTAGCGCAAGGATTAGCCAATACGGTGACCGGATTTTTTGGCGGTATGGGTGGTTGCGCCATGATCGGCCAGTCGATGATCAATGTGAAATCGGGCGGGCGTACCCGTCTTTCTGGCATTACGGCAGCGCTTTGCCTGCTGGCCTTCATTCTCGTTGCATCGAGCCTGATTGAACAAATCCCGCTCGCCGCGCTGGTCGGCGTCATGTTCATGGTTGTGATCGCCACCTTTGCCTGGCAGAGCTTAAGAGTGCTGCGCCGCATTCCCCTGACCGACGCCATGGTGATGGCGCTGGTGACCGCCGTCACGGTCATGAGCGATCTGGCCATCGCGGTTATCGTCGGCGTTATCGTGTCCGCGCTGGCCTTTGCCTGGAACAACGCGGCACGCATTCACGCCGCGACGCACGAGACGCCTGAGGGTGCCAAGGTTTATCAGATTGAAGGGCCCTTGTTTTTTGGATCAACCGACGGCTTTGCCGAAATTTTTGATCATCAAAATGACCCTTGCGTCGTGATTGTCGATTTCATGAATAGCCGTGTGGTGGACCAGTCCGCCCTCCAGGCCATTGAAACCCTTGCATCCAAATATGAAGGGGTTGGAAAGACGCTTCAGCTTCGGCACTTGTCCCATGATTGTCACCGGGTTCTCAATCGCGCCGGCCAGTTAATTGTGGATTCCGATGACGATCCGAGTTACGGAATTGCCGTCAATTATTCCGTCAAGACCGGGATGCTGGGTGGCGGACATTAGCGTAGAAATGGTTGGTGGGCTGATTTTCGTAAATTACCGACCGACAACTAAGCCGAGTACAATTTGCGGCACATTTCCCTGATATTTTTTGGTATGGTACCAGCGTATCAAATACGCTTAAAATCATCATTTCGTAGAGGGTGAATGTCTGTGCCAAATCATAAAACTACGCGCCTTTCCTGGTCCAATATCAAAAATATTAAACTGAAATTTGACAAACCCCTGGGCGGATCCGGGGTGAATGGTGTCGATATTATCGTTGCAGAATTGCGTGATAATGACGGCGTTACCGGATTGGGATTTAGCTATGTCATTGGTGGCGATGGATCGTTGATTGCCAAAATTGCCCAAAATCTGGCTGACATTTTCCTGCTTGAACAGCCTTTGCTTGATCCAGCCTCACATTGGGCGACCATCCACAAAAGCTTTAACCGTGTTGGCGATGGCCCCAATCTGCTTGCCCTGGCCGCGCTCGATGTGGCGCTTTGGGACCTGACAGCAAAGCGCAACAATGTTTCCTTGTGCCAGGCACTTGGCGGGCAAGCGGGACAGGTTCCGGTTTATGCAAGTGGCGGGTTCAGCCCCACGGCGTCCCCCGAGATTGTGGCTGAGACTGCATG